>JAIRPL010000014.1 GCA_031256995.1 Puniceicoccales bacterium | reverse complement strand
GCCACGCGGATCCTCGTCTTTGAGCACGGCCGCGTCGTTGCCGACGGCCCCCACGACCACCTCCTGCAAACCTCCCCCCTCTACCGCTCCCTCTTCGGGGGAGAAAATTCCTGAGAAGGGGGGGGGCGGTTCTTTCACATGGCGCGGAAAAGAGGCTTATTCCATGGCACACGCTTATGATGGCCGTTGTTTCGCTCCTCCCTCCCGGCTGCTTTGCGGCAATCAGGATTTTTGCCCGTAGTAGGCGCCGGGGCCGTGTTTCCGCAGGTAATGTTTTTTGAGGATGTGCGCCGGGGCCGGGAGGGCATTGCGGTCAAGCGAGATGGTTTTGAGGGCCATGTCGGCGATGATTTCGAGGGCCAGCGCGGTTTCGACCGCCTTGGCGCCGGAGGTGCCCCAAGCGAATGGCCCGTGATTGCGCACAAGAACGGCGGGGACTTCCAGCGGGTTGATCGCGGCCCGCTCAAAACACTCGACGATGACATTGCCGGTTTCCCATTCGTAGGCGGTCTCGACTTCCCCGGGGGAGAGGGCGCGTGTGACGGGGACGGGGCCGTGAAAATAATCGCAGTGCGTGGTGCCCAGGCAGGGGATGGCGATGGCGGCTTGCGCAAAGGCGACGGCGTTGCGCGAGTGGGTGTGGACGACGGAACGAACGCCGGCGAACCCGAGGTAGAGGCGGCGGTGGGAGGGGGTGTCCGAGGATGGGCGCAGGCCTCCGGCGAGCGTGTTGCCCTGATAATCAAGCACGACGATGTCCGCGGCGGTGAGTTTTGTGTAATCCACTCCGCTTGGCTTGATGGCGAAGACGCGCCGCGCCGGGTCGGCGACGGACACGTTGCCAAAGGTGAGGTCAACAAGCCCCGTGCGCGGCAGGGCGAGATTCGCCTCGAGGCATTCCTCCCGGATGTCTTTGTAATCCATTGGCGCGTCAGGGAAACGCCGGCCTTGGATCTGGCAACAAAGGAGGTTGCCGGAACGCGGCGGCGGGGGTGCCTATGGATGCGGGATGCGCCGCAGATCGAAGCGCGCCGGGAGGGGCGTGCCCTCAAGGAGCAATGCCGCCAAGTGCAGGGCGCAGGCAGGCCCCCAGAGGGTGCCTTTGGGGCCGAGGCCGCCGAAGAGGTGCAGGCCGGGGTGGCGTGGGTGCGTGCCGCAAAACGGCTCGTTGCCAAGAACGCAGGGGCGGACTCCGGCGTGATGGCGCACGAGGCTGGCGTTGACGGGGGCGCGAAAGAAGCTTTGCAGGTGCCCAAGCAATCGCGAGGCAAGCTCGGGGCGCGGCGGAAGCTCGAATGCGGCGGGCGACCATTCCCAGCTCGAGCCGGAGCGCCAGATCCCGTTGCCCAGCGGGATGGCCCAGCCGGCGCGGTTGAGTATCCAGGGCGCGCCCATGACGTCGGTCTGGCAGTCAATGATCTCGCCGCGCGCGGGCTGCCATGGGAGGTATTCCCAGCGGGGGCTTGCGCCCGCCTTGTGGCCGTTGCAAAACACGGCTCCCTTGCGGGCGAGGATTCCATTCCAGAGGATGGCGGCCGGGCCGGCGTCCGGGGCCGTCTGCAGATCCTCCGCCTTGACGTTTCCGACGGCCAGGGCGCCGTGCCCGCGGAGCCAGCCGGCCTCGAGATCGAGCAGCAACGGCAGGTCAACCCAGCCTCCGCCGTGAATGAGGAAGGAGCCGAGTTCGTCCGCCAGCGCCTGCTGGTCGGGGGGATTGGGGCTGCCGGCGGGTGCCGGGGCTTCGTCGGGCGAGAGAAGCGCGCCGTAACCGGGTTCGGTTTCGCGGCGGGCTTTCAGTTTTTTTTCACGGGCCGAGCCGTAGAGGCGGCGGATGGGGATGGGCGTGAAGATTTCCCTCCCGTGCTCGCGGGCAAGGCGCGCGAAGTGCTTTTTTGAGATCTCCAGCAATTCCGGCGTCCCCTCGGCGAAGCGGAGGCGCATCCCGGTCACCGGATTGAGCAGCCCGGCGGCGACTCGCGAGGAGGAGTCGCGTTGCATGTCGTCGATGACCAGGACGGTGCTTCCGCGTTCAATGAGGGCGCGCGCGAGGAACGTGCCCGCCAGGCCCTGCCCGATGATGAGAAAATCGACGATGCGTCCTGGTGTCGCCGGTGTGGCAGGCATGGGCGGTGCGTGGGGCGGTTACTGCGTGTCCTTGGTGCCGACGGATTGCGCGAGGCTTATCCATTGGCTTTTTTTGAGGCCGAGGGCGGCGCCGAGCTTTTCCTTGTCGATGGACATGCGGACGCCGGTGAGCAGGCCCTCGGAGGCGCAGAAGAGCGCCGCATTCTGGGCAATGGCCCCGGCGGAGATGGCGGCCATTTCGCGGGCCTCGGGGTCGGCGTCGGGTTTGCCGAGGCGGGAGAAGTCGGAGACGTAAACGAGGGAGAGCTGGGCGTTGCCCGCGAAGGATTGGCGTCCGGAGATCGCGCGGATGTCGCCGATGTTTTTTCCGGCGATTTCCACGGGAATCAGGGCGTGGCGGGTGGCGTCGTAGGTGTAGGTGCCGGTTTTGAGCAGCACGTAGAGGGTTATGTCCTGGCGGTTGAGGGCGGAGGGGGCGGTGCGGCGTCCGTCATCGCGGTTTATCCCGTAGGCGGCCCAGAGGAGATTGGAGAGCTGCGCCTGGGTGAGTGCCGGGGCGTCGGGGTTGTAATCGCGCCGGGTGGCCCGCGCGGCGAGGGTCTCCATGAGCGGTTTGCCGCCGGTTTTTTGCGGTGCCGGAAGCTCGGTGGCGGCGGCCTGGGCGTTCAGGATTTCCATGGCGGCGAAGAGTGTGGCGGCGAGAAAATGCTTGGTGGGGGAGAGGCGTTTCATGGTTCGCATGGCGTGCTGAAAACTGCGCCGGCCCGTTTGGCCCGCAAGCTGGAAAAAACATTTTTTTCGGGGATCGGCGGGGTGGGGGAGGGGGGCGTGGCCCGCCGCGGCGCCGGCCACACCCGCCCCACGGTCCGCGCGCACAGGTCCACGCTCGCGCGCGCGGGTTCCCACCATGGGGGTGGTTTTATTTGTGAAGGCGGGGATGGCAGCCGGTTCGCACGGGGGGCGTCATGGAAGCAACTTCAGGAAGGTGCGTTTCCCGGCTTGGACGGTGATGCCTGCTGCGGGGAACGGGGACGGAAGGCGATGGGCGGGGTTGTTCATCGCGGTGCCGTCAAGTTTCACCGCGCCTTGGCCAATGAGCCGGCGGATCTCGTTTTTGCTCTTGAAGAAGCCGGAGGCGGCGAGCGCATCCACGAGGGCGTGCCCGTCGGGGGGCATCGCGTCCGGAAGCAGTGCGCCGAGGGAGAACCCGGGAATGTCATCGCGCATCTCTTTGCGTGAGAACACTTTCTCAAATTGCTCGCGCTCGCGCGCGCCGGCCTCCTCCCCGTGGAATCGGGCGGTGAGCGTGGCGGCCAGATGCTTTTTTGCCTCCATGGGGTGAAGTTTTTGCAGCTCTGCCAGCTCCGCGTCGGATTTTTCGAGCAGGAGGCGGTAATAAATCCACATGGTGGCGTCGGGGATGGACATCACGCGGCCGAACATGTCCTTGGCGTCGTGGTTGAGGGCGATGTAGTTGCCGTAGCTTTTGGACATTTTCCGTTCGCCATCGAGGCCGACGAGCAGCGGCATGGCGAGCACGGCCTGCTCGGGCTGGCCGGCGTCTTTTTGCAACTGGCGCCCGACGAGCATGTTGAAAACCTGGTCGCTGCCCCCGAGTTCGATGTCGGACTGGATCTCCACGGAATCGCGTCCCTGCAGCAGCGGGTAGAGGAATTCGATGATGGAGATCGGGGTCCCCGAGGCGTGGCGCTTGGCGAAATCGTCGCGCTCGAGCATGCGCGCCACCGTCATCTGGCGGCTCAGGGAAAGGGCGTCGAGGAATGACATTTTTCCAAACCACTCGCTGTTGCGCCGGATTTCGAGGCGGTCCGGGTTTGTGTCGAGGATTTTGGCGGCCTGCTGAAGATAGGTGGCGGCGTTGGCCTCGATCTCCTCTGCGGTGAGCACGGGGCGCGTGGAGGAGCGCCCGGATGGGTCGCCGATGCGCGTGGTGAAGTCACCGATGATGAGGATGGCCTTGTGGCCCGCGTCCTGGAATTGGCGCAGTTTGTTGAGCACGACCATGTGCCCGTAGGTGAGGTCGGGGCGGGTGGGGTCCACGCCAAGTTTCACGCGGAGGCGCCGCCCCTTGGAGAGGCGCTCCAGGATCTCGGATTCGCCGTGGAAGATTTCCGCGCGGGCCTTCAGGGCGTCGAGTTCGACGCGGGCGGCGGCGGTTGCGGCGGAGTCGTTGATTGTGGCGGGTGTGGACATGGTCGCGAAGCGGTCTTGGGAGATGCGCGAAAAGGTGCCCGTTCCGGCCCCAAAGCGCAAGTTCGCGGCAAGCGCCCCTAACTTTCCCCAGGCTTTGGGCGCAGCGCGTCAGGGGCGGGGGAAAGAAGCCGTTTGTAGTAGAAATTGACGCAGTGGAGCGGCGCGGCCGGGTTGTGGCCGGTGACGCGGTCTTTCACGACGAGGCAGGTGACGGGGGCTTCCGAGTATTTGATGAAGAGGGTGTCGTGGCCCACGCACAGGCCGACGATGACGTTCAGTTGCGTCCCGGCGCGGGCAAGCAGGCGCGCCTGGAGGATGGGGTTGCACAGCGGCTCGAAATGCCCGGGCCGGACTTTCCTGGAGTCTGGGACGCCAATCTCGCACTTGTCCACGGATCCCGCCTTGCAGATGGCGGCGTGGGGCTGAAGCCCGTGGGCGCGGAGAATTTTGGCGAGCACGCGGGTTTCCTCCATGAGGCCGACGCAGGTGGCGATGCCGATGCGGACGGCGCCGATGCGGTGCGCGAAGGCGATGGTCTCCTCGACGCGCGTGAGGCGCCCGTAATACGTGCCCTCCACGTCGATGGCGGCGGCGGCCAGGATGGAGTCCTCGGCGCCCGGGTCCTGGTAATGGCGCAGGCTTTCGTCCAGGAGCGCGGGGTCCGCGGCGGCGATCCCGGTCTGGCAGTTTGCAGGGTAGCGGCGTTCGCGGGTGAAGCAGTTGACGACGCCGCAATCGGCGCATGAAAACGCGTTCGCGGCCTTTGGCCCGGGCGTTCCGGCAGGGGGGGCGTCAGGCGCGCGGGCGCCTTGGGCCGCCTTGGTGGTGGTGCTGGCGGGCGCCCTTGGGTGGGACTGGGTTTTGCTCATGATGCGGTGGTGGTGCGCAGGATAGCGGGTTGGGATGTGTGGTGGTTAGATGTAGCGCAGGGGGTCGGTCGAGCCGGTTTCCGCCTCGGAGGGCGCGAAGTGGAGCGTCTCGAGGATGCTCAGGCGGAGGTCGACGAAACCGGGTGCGTTGCGCGCGCGCTGGAAGGAGCCTCCAAGGTGGATCTCCTGCGAGACACGCCCGGGGCGCGGACTGAAAATCACGATGCGGTCGCTCATGTGGATCGCCTCGTCAATGTCGTGCGTGACGAGGATGACCGTGGTGCCGCGCTGGCGCACGAGGGCGAGGATCTCGTCCTGCATGGCCATGCGCGTGAAGGCGTCGAGCGCGCCAAGCGGCTCGTCGAGCAGGAGCACGGGCGGGCGGTTGACGAGCGCCCGGGCGAGGGCGGCGCGCTGGGCCATCCCCCCGGAGAGGTGGTGGGGGAGGGCGTCGGCAAATTCCGCGAGGCCGACGCGGCGGACAAGGTCGTCCACCTCGGCGGCCATCTCCGCCCCGCGTCCCTGCGCGCGCGGGCCGAAGGAGATGTTGCGCCGTACGGTGAGCCATGGGAACAGGTTCGGGTCCTGGAACACGAAGCCGACCTGCGTGCTTGGGCCGGCCACGGGCGCGCCGTTGACCGTCACGCCGCCGCCGTCCGGGGGCACCAGCCCCGAGATGATGCGCAGCAATGTGGATTTTCCACAGCCGCTGGGGCCGACAAAGGAGACGAATTCCCCGGCCCGGATGGAAAGGTTGATCTTGTCGAGGGCGACCGTGCCCGGCCCGGGGGAGCCATCGGATGGCGGGAATGTTTTTCCCACGCCGGAGATTTCCAGCGCCGCCTGCGCGCCGGATTCCCGTGGCGCGGACGGACTGGCGGCGCCTTCGGGGCTGGCGCCGGTCGCGGCGGCCCTGGTGGCGGAATTCGAGGTTGTTTGATTGCCCATTGCGTGTGTCTCAGGGGGTGTTTGCCATCGGCGGAAGGTTTGGAGGGCGAGTTCTCACCACTTGATGAGGCCCTGCTGCCAGCGCAGCACGCGGTCCCGCACAAGGAAAAGCGCGGCCATGAGGCTGGAGAAGAACATGGCCATGAGCAGCAGCGAGGCGTGGATTTTGTGGTACTCGGCAAAATTTTGCGCCCAGTTGATGTACCAGCCCAATCCCGCCTTCGCGCCAATGGCCTCGGCGACGACAAGCGTGATGAACGACGCCGAGAGCGCCATGAAGAGGCCGGTGAAGATCGACGGAAGCGCGGAGGGAATGGCCACGCGAAGGATCAGCTGGCCGGGTTTTGCCCCAAGCGTGCGGGCGACCTCAAGGTGGCTGTGGCGCGTGCCGGCCACGCCGGAGGCAGTGAGAACCACCATGGGGAACAGGCTGGCCAGGGCCACGATGAACACGCTGGCGCCCTGTGTGGTCGGGAAGAGCATCAAGGCGAAAGGGATCCAGGCCGTGGCGGGCACGGGGCCGAGGAATTTCAGGACGGGCATCCCCCAGTAGGCGGCGCGGCGGCTCCACCCAAACCACACGCCAAGCAGGAACCCGGAGACCCCACCGCAGCCCAGGCCGATGGCGAGCAATCGCAGCGACGCCCAGGCGCTTTCGGCGAGCAGCGGCGCCTCGTCGAGCATGACGCCAAAAACGCGGTCAGGGCCGGGAAAATAGGGCATGGGCAGCACGCCCAGCCTGGCCGTGACAGTTTCCCAGACCACCGCCGTCAGGATGCCCGCCGTGAGCAGCGGCCCATTGTGGCGGACTTTCGCGCGCAACCCCGCCGCAAACCATGCGCCACCCGCAAAGGCGAGCCAGATGGCGAAGACCGCGCCGAGCAGGATGGCATACGCGGGCGAATCACCGGTGGGCGTGGCCGTTCCCACGCCGAGCCATTCGGTCCATTCCCAAAAGTGCGCCCCCAGGGCGATCCATGACGCGGCGAGGGGCGCAAGGGCTTGCGCGACAGGGTAGGGCGGGGCGGGGCGGGCGCCCTGTCGCGCGGCAGCGTCATTTTTCGCGCCGGGCGGCGTGGCGCCGGCGGTGCCATGGGCTGGCGGCGGATTGGTTGCGGGAAGGGATTCGGTGTTTTCGTGGGACATCAGCGAAAATGGAAAGGGCGCCACTTTGCCATTTCCGGCAGGGTGTGCAAATGTATCTTTTTATGTTTGGTCGTAATGGAAAGATTTCTGGCGAAGGGGCCGGCCGCGTTTGCATGCCGCGTCTTCCGCCATGATTTTTGGGGAAGGATGAACTTGACCGTTTGGGCTGCCGGCGGGGACACTGGGCGCCATGTCCAAATGGGTTTCTTTTCTTGCGCGCAGCAGCCGCCTTTTCTGCGCGGGTTTTTTGGCGATATCCGCCGTTTGCTCCGCCGTTTGCGCGTCCGCGCAGGAATCCTACATGCGGGGCCGCCGGTTTGCGGCGACGGATTTCACGGCCGGGAAGGTTTGCATTGTGGAGGCGGACGGGCGCGTGGGCTGGTCGCATCCGGCGAAGTCCAGCAATGATCTTTGGGTGCTCCCCGGCGGCACGGTTTTGTTTGGCAATGGCAAGGGGGCCAAGGAAGTCTCTTTCAAGGATGGCACGGTGCGGTTTGAGCACAAGACGCGCTCCGAAACCTTTGGCGTGCAGCGTCTGGATGATGGCGGGACGCTGGTTGCGGAGTGTTCCAGCGGGAAACTCATTGAATACGCGCCCGATGGGAAAACGGTGCGCGCGGAGGTCTCGCTTCTTGCCTCGAAGATCACGCCGCAACGGCCTCTCCCCGGCGGGCATGGTTTTATGAGGAACGCGCGCAAGTTGAAGAACGGGAATTATTTGTGCGCATTGAACGGCGCCTCGGAGGTGGTGGAGTTTGATCCCTCCGGCAAACGGGTCTGGAGCGCCAAGGTCCCCGGGCAGGCGCACAGCGTCGCCCGGAAGCCGGATGGCAACACGCTGGCCTCCGGCGGGGATTCCCTTGCGCGCAAGGGCGTCTCGACGGCGCTCTACGAGTTCAACCCCAAGGGGGAGGTGGTCTGGAAGCTTTCCAATGAGGATCTTCCCGGCAGGCCGTTGAAATTCGTGGCCGGCTTCCAGGTGCTTCCCAATGGCAACATCGTGATCTGCAACTGGCTGGGGCATGGCAATCTTGGCAAGGCGCCGCACTTGATCGAGGTCACGCGCGACAAAAAGGTCGTCTGGACCTATGGGGACCACGGGCAGTTCAAGACCATCTCGAACATCCACGTTTTTGCGGAAGGCGACACCCCGACGCCCGCCGACGGGCTGCACTGAGGCCCTGCGGCGCGGGCTGCCATCCGGTGTCCAAACGTTTTTGCCATTTCCATGCTGGAACTACTGCAGGAGGACTTCATGCGCCGCGCGCTGTTTGCCGTGGTGCTTGCCACGGTGAACTGTTCCTTGCTCGGCTCCTACGTCGTCACGCGCCGCATGGCGTTTGTCAGCACGGCGCTCACCCATTCCATCCTGCCAGGGGTGGTTTTTGCCGTCATCCTGGGGGTCTCGCCCTACTGGGGCGCGCTGGGGGCGGCCCTGGCCACGGCGCTTGGCGTGGGGTGGCTGGCCGGGCGGCGCGAACTGCGGGAGGACACGGCGATTGGCGTTGTGCTGGCGTTCATGTTCGCGCTCGGCGTGTTGCTGATGAGCCTCGCGGACTCGTTCCAGGATTTCTCCTCGCTGCTCTTTGGCAGTGTTTTTGGCGTGGGCGCGGGCGATTTGTGGGTGGCGGGCGGGGTGTCCGCGCTGATTCTTGGCTCGCTCGTGCTTTTTCACCGGGGCCTGGTCCTTGCCTCCTATGACGAGGAATATGCGGCCCAGTCCGGTTTTTGCCCGGATGGGCTGCGGTTGTTGCTGCTCGTGCTCGTGGCGCTGGGGACGGTGACGTGTGTGCGCATCGCCGGCGTGCTGCTCACGACCTCGCTGCTTGTCATCCCGGCCGCGACCGCCGTCCTCCTCGCCCGCACGTTTCGCGCTGTGATGGCCCTGTCCGCCGCCCTGGGGTTTTCCGGGGGGGTGGGTGGTTTGCTGCTTTCCGCCGTTTTTGAGCGTGTGCCGCCCGGCGCGGCCATCGTGTTGTGCTGTTGCGTGTTTTTCTTTGTCGCATTCGCCGCCGTCCGCCTCCGCGAGTGGCTCGTCGCGCGCTTCCCGGCCCGGAAAATTTCATGATGAATCCCGCCCTTGCCGCCATTTCCCGGGGCCATTCCCGGAATCATTTTTCATAGAAAACCCATGCCGCTTCCTCTTCTGCTCGTCACGAATGACGATGGTGTCGACTCCTTTTTCCTGCACGCGCTTTGCGCGGCGCACCGCCCTTTTTTCCACGTTTGCGTTGTCGCGCCGGCGGGCGAGCAAAGCTGGGTCGGGCGCTCGTTCAGCCGCTTGCGTCCCGTGGCGGTTGAGTCCCGCAGGCTGGGGTGCGCGGACGAGGCGTGGGCTGTGGACGGCACCCCGTCGGATTGTGTGAACATCGCGCTTGGCTCCCTGCTGCACGGGCGCCGCCCGGCCGCCGTCATCTCCGGTGTGAACATCGGCTACAATATCACCATGCCGCTCTGCCTCAGCTCCGGCACCCTTGCCGGGGCGCTTGAGGGGGCGGCGTGGAGGCTGCCCGCCGCGGCGTTCTCGCTGGAGCTTCCGGATTCGGAATACCTCCACGCCCAGCGCAACAAGGGCGAGATTGGCGGCGTCGGGCGCGAAAGCCTGCTGTGCGCCGCAAGCCGCGCCGTGGGGTTCACCCGGCTGGCGATCGCGGAGGCCGGGGCCTTGGCGGAGGCGGCCTTGCGGGTGCACAATGTCAATTTTCCCCGTGTTTGCACGGAGTCCACCCCCGTGGAGCGCACGGTCCCGGCCGTCGTGCGCAGTGGTTCCCTGTACCGGGAGGTTCCGGGGAATCCGGGCGTCTACCGGTTTCACTGGGACAAAACCGGGGCCTCGACGGATTTTGCGGACGGCACGGATGCCGCCTGCATCGGCCGCGGGCACATCAGCCACTCGATTTTCGAACCGGCGGCCTGAGGGGCGGGCGGCCCGGGGCCGCGTGCCGTGTCCAAAATCCCCGGCGGATTCCGGCCGCCCTGGCGCAGGGCAGGGGTCAGTCGCGCTGCAATTTTTTGAGCAGGGCGGGGAGGTTGATGTTTTCGCGGATGAGACGCTCGACGACGGGGATTTTGTCCGCGTCGCCGGGCTGTATCTTCACCGTCATGGCGTTGATTTTGCGGGCGACATCGTAGCTTTCGGCGGAGGTGGCCACGACGTTCATGTCGGTCTGCGCGAGCATGGCCCGGATGCGCCCGGAGGGCAGGTAGCCGTTGGTCAGGATGATGCCGCAGGCGACGCGCATCCGGTATTGGCCCATGCCGGCGATGAGGGCGAAAAGGACGTCATCGCGATCCCCTGGGATGATGAAGAGGGCGTTGGGATCGGCGTGCTCGAGCACGTTGTTGGCGGACATGGCCCCAATGACAATTTTTTCGACACGTTCGCCGCCGGTGTGGTCCAGCGCGGCGGCGGGGGAGAGGGGGTGGTGGAGCCATTCCCCGCCAATCTCGGAGACGATCTGGGAGAGGTTGGGGTGGGTGAGGGTGGGCGTGTGCGTGAGCACGCCAAGGAGGGGCAGCCCGAGCTGTTTCAGCGCCCGCCCGGCAAACTCGGTGATGAAGTTCTTTTTGTCCTCGATCACCTTGTTGAGGATGACCCCGATGCACTCGACGTTCATGGCGTCCAAAAGGGCCTTGTTCATGGCGATCTCGTCGATGGGTTTCCCGATCCCGCCGCCGGCCACGAGGATGCATTTCGATCCGAGCAGGCGGGCATTGTGGGCATTGGAGCACGAAAAGACGGAGCCGACACCCGCGTGGCCGGAGCCTTCGATGATGATGATGTCCTTTTGGAAGGCGGCGCGGTCAAAACAGCGGCAGATGCGGTCTATGATCTTGGGGCGAAGCTCGTGCGGGGCCTCGAGGTAGCGGCGCGTGAAACAGGGGTCTATGGCCACCGGACTCATGGCCTCGATGGGGGTGCCCACGTCGTAGATTTTGTTGATGAGCTGGGTGTCCTCATCCACCTGCGCGCCATCCACCTCGATGATGCGCTGTGCGACGGGCTTGATGTAGCCAACCTGAAGGCCGAGCGCGCGCAACGCCCCATAGAGGCCGAGGCAGGTCGTGGTCTTGCCGTCGTTTTGGCGGGTGGCCGCGATGAAAACGCGGCGGGTGGTGGTGTTCAGCGGTTTTGAGAGAAGTCCGGCGACGTCGGGTGCGAACGTGGTCTCTTTGTGTTTTTTTGTGGCGCAGGCTGCCCGTGGCATGGGGGCCGCTTTTTATGCAGGCGGCCTTTTGCGGCAATCTTGGAGTGGCAGGCGGGAAACGGCGGCGATGCTCAAAACTTGTGGGCGGCGTGCGCGCCGAGGAGGAACTCAATCTGCAGCCAGACGCCGTGGGAATCACGCGAATGGTCAATCCGGTCATAATTGTACTGGAGCCGGATGCGGGAAAACTCGGTCGGATACCATGTGAGGGCCGGGGAAAGGCGCCAGCGGCGGGCGCGGGCCGGATCGCGTTCGCCAAGGATTTTCTCGTAATCGGCCTCCCCGGCCGGCGCGGCGTAATCGGCGCGCAGGCTTGCCACCCAGCCGGGGGTGAACCCATGGCTGACTTGCGCGTAAATGCCCCAGTCCCAAAACGTCTCGGCCGGCAGGCTGGCGTGTGTGGGCGCCCCGTCCTCCTGCGGCCCCTCGACTTCCGCGGCGGCCGCCTTGTAGCCGCGCAACAAAACCTCGCTTTGAAGGGAGACAAACGGGAAGCCGCGGTTGTGGTTCAGCGGTTTCCATTTCCAAAACAGGTCCACGCCGTAAAGCTGCGTGCGGGCGCCATCGCCGGTGCTGTTTGGCCCCCATGCGCCCGACACCCCGGCGAGGATCGTCTGCGTTTCCGACGGCTCGAATGAAAATGCGTAACGGGCGCTGTAGAGCAGGTCCCCGATCCCGCGCACGCCAAGGTCGCTGGCCGGGCGTCCGGCAATCGTGCCCTCATAGGGTTCCCAGCCGTGCGCATGGCCTTCCTCTTCGGAATGCTCATCCCCGCCGTGTTCGTGGACACCCGTGGATCGAAAACTGTGCGCATTTGCGCCGTTGCTGTTTTGCGCGCCGAAGAAAAATTCCGAATAAAAGGGGGTTGGGGCCAGCCATGCCAGGCGCGCGCCGGGGTTGCGCAAACCGTCCGGGCCAAGGAGGCGGGATGTGACAACGGGCGCGTCCACAAAATCCCACGCGTGCGCATGCTGCGTGTTCACACGGCCAAACTCGGTAAGATATTGCCCGACACGAAGTTGAAAACCTTTCGGCAATGAGAGCGTCTCGGCGAACGCCTCCTCCATCTCAAAATACGACTCGCCATCGGCACTCAAGCCGTAGGCGAGATTCATCGTGGCGCGAAAATAGTTGTCCACCGCACCCTCAAAAACCGCCTCCATGCCCTGGATGGTGAATCCGCGCTGCGAAGGCGCGTGCCCGCCCGTTTGGGTTTCGGCGATGTCGCCCCGGGATGACGTTCCCGCCGCAACATCGCCAATCAACGAGAGATTCAGGTAACTGTTTCCCGCTCTCGCGAGCGTCAGTGCCTGTGCGGGAGACCACGCAGAGACGCCTGCCGCCGCCGTGCCGGAAGGTGCCGCCAGCGCACTGGAAGGCGCCCCGGCCGCACCGGAAGGCTCCGCCAGCGCACCGGCACTGAGGTTGCCCGCCACGGAAAATGTCAGAATCCCGCTCAAGACGCGCAGCGCGCATCCAGAACGCAAATGCCGGCTGCGGAAAATTGGCCGCAGGGTGCCGTGGACGTCCTTGGGAGAATGTTTCCGCGAAGGCAATTCGCGGGGCCGGGAGAAGTCGTGTGAACGTTTCATGTTTGGAAGGAAGAGGCGCGATGCTTTTCTTATTGCAAAGAACTTGCAATAAGAAATTCCCCCTTGCCACAAAAATTGTCAAAAACCGCCTGTTCGCCGCCGTGGCCTGGCCGGCAAAAGTGGCATTGAAGGCGGCGGAAGTGGCATGAGAGGGAGCATGGCGCTGCCGGGGCGCGATGAATGCGCTTTGGGGCGCCGAGCGGCGGCGGAAGTGGCATTGAGGGGGCATCCCTTTTTGCGTCCTTTTCCCAAACGGCACGGATGTGCCGCACTCCAAGGCAGGCTACGCGCCAGTGCCCCGCCGCCACCACCGCCGCCCCCGCCCCGCCGTCACCGGTCTCGCCGGCGTAGCGCGGGTTTCCAAACCTGCTCCCTTGAGCCCAGCCCACTCCCAACGTAAAAGATGGGCGGCCAAGACGGGAATCAGATCCAAACGCTTTTCGTTGGCGTAAACCCTCTAAAGTAGAGGAAGGCTACCGCGCTCCGAGGCTGCCTTCAGCAGCAGCAAAAGTGGCGCCGGCAGAGGGCAGGGTCGCGGATGCGCGCAATGCCTTTGAGCGCGGCTGGGGAGCAGGCTTGGAAGCCCGCGCTACGACGGCGGCGCTACGATGCACTCCAAGGCATTGCGTGCATTGCGAGCACTGCGCTACAACACGGGCGCGATGACTCTCAGGAATCCTCGCGAAAATTTGTGTAAAGCAGGCGGGTAATTTTCGCCTTTTCTGGCGGTACGGAGGGAAACGACCGGCCGCCGCCGCGCTGCCCTTGCCGTGACACAGCACCGCCGCCGCCGGCGCACTGCCGACGCCCTCGTCGTAATACAGCGCCCCGCCGCCACCACCGCACCCCGCCGCCCCCGCTGCGCCCCGCCACCACCGTACCCTCGCCGCCGTCGCTGCGCCCCGCCGCCACCGGTCTCGCCGGCGTAGCGCGGGTTTCCAAACCTGCTCTTTCCACCTGAACCCTGCTCTGCTTGGGCGCGTGGCCGAGCTGGCCGCACTCCCGCCGGCCGCTACTTTGGGGCTTGCCCACGCCCCAAGTCCCGCGCCTGCCAAATAGCGTGTCCCCCAAGTCCCTCGCCGCCCAGTCCCGCGCCTACCCGTGTCCATCGCCTTTCCCCCCCCGCGCCCATCGTCTGCCTGCCCTCGCCTAAAACCTACCTGCTGGCGCGGAGGGGCGGCGGACGCGGCCCGGGAGAAGGCGGGGCGCAGGGGGGGGTGATTCGCGCTTTCACGAAATAAGTCATGTTTTTATTACGCTTTTTCGTAATTATTTCGTAAAATAATATTTGCTTTATAAAATAATTTATCGTTTGTTTTGCGTGCTTTATGAAACGATAACATCTCCAAAAACAGACCCAAAATCATTTTCAACACATAACATAAATGTTCTTAATGGCGAAGAGGCCGCCCGTCGCGTGCGGGAAGTGGAGCTGATAAGTTCGAGAAGATTTTCTAATGACACATGCGGCAGTGGTGCTTCGGAGTCTCAAAATGGCGGCGCCAGAGGTGTCCGGAGCGAGGGGGCGGGGGCCAAACACAAAGCCCGGTCGGGTGCACACCGGGTTGGCCGGCGGGTAGCCGACGCGGCCCAACCGTGAAAACACTGTTAGTCCAAGCAGCCGCGACAGCACGGGAGACAGCACGTAGCCGACGCGGCCCAACCGTGAAAACACTGTTAGTGGCCCTCGGCAGTGCCGTCGTGCCAGGCATGGCTTTCGGGTACGATCTTTCCTGGGACCAGAACTTGTACCTTTCGGAGACGGGGATCAGCACCAACAACATCAATGCCGTCGCCGGAGACCCGAAGCCCTTGCTTCGACCGATCCGTTCTTTGTGGAGAAGGTGCGCGACATCGTCGGACTCCACATGAGTCCTCCGGCCCGCGCCCTGGTGCTGTGCGTGGACGAGAAAAGCCAATGCCAGGCACTGGAGCGCTCCCAACCCTTGCCGCCGCTTCGCCCGGGCCAGCTTGGGCGGGCCACCCATGACTATCACCGGCACGGGACCACCTCGCTGTTTGCCGCCCTGAACATCGCCACCGGCAAAGTCATCGGACGGTGCCACTGCCGCCAACGCCAGCAAGAGTTCGTGCGCTTCCTTGACCAGATCGATCGCGGCGTGCCCGCCGGGCCCGACCTTCATCTGGTCCTCGACAACCACGGCACCCACAAGACGCCCAAAGTCGCCGCATGGTTCAAAAAGAGGCCACGCCATCATCCGCACTTCACTCCCACCGGCGCCTCCTGGCTCAACCAGGTCGAACGCTGGTTTGCCAACATCACCGAACAGCGCATCCGCCGCGATTCCTTCCCCAGCTTGCCCGCTCTCGTGCGGGCCATCGACGAGTACATCCTCGTCCATAATCAAAATCCGACGCCCTTCGTCTGGACTGCCTCTGCCGATCTCATCCTCGAACGCATCAAAATGACTTTATAAACCAACTTGGCTTACAGGACACTAGATGTTTCATGGAATGGGAAATAAGAAATATTAAAATCCTGGAAACAGACTCCTCATCTGCGCGTTCTGGTTTCATTTCATTAATCATTTCTTGAGGAATTGGAATGATCTATTCCTCTATTTTTACGATTTCTGTGGGTCCATGCGATATTCCTTCGTTTTTTTGCAATGCCTGCTATTTTTTCCGAGATTTCCCAAGTCCGATGAGAGGTGATTTTCTTCACATTCCCATTACTCGATTTACGCATGGAGCGCCATGAGTGTCGGGAGAAAGTGTGCAAAGTTTATCAGGCAAATATGAAAATGAAACAGGAGTGCCACTTGGGCTGCTTGGAAGGAGGCGCGATTTGTCCGCAACCTGATAACGTCAAGGTGGAGATTGCGTTGAGTGAGATGGAAATTCTACATCCAGAGAAACGACTTGTCGACAATGCCGACCATTCCGATACCAGCCATACCGGATCACGAGGATGATTCAACGTTCCAAGCGATGGCATTTCCTTGGCCTGAATCCGGCAATTGTCCCGGAAATTGTTCCGGCGCTTGATATAATGACGTTTTCTCGCAAATATTTATACGAATTCTCGCAATGCGCAAAAATGTTGGCGGGAAAGGTTCTGTCGGTTCCGCAACCCTTTGGTGTCACCATTCGCGAATTATCATCCCATTTCTTCCGGGGCCAGGTTCTTCCGGGGCCAGGCATCTCTTCTGGTCCCAAGCCGATGTTTGCTGCGACATGGGCCTTTTGCGGAGGCGGCGCTGTGTTCAGGCGAAAATCCATGGAGGCGACGTGTCGCGTCTGGCCAAAAAACTTGCCAAGAACATGCCCCCCCTCAAACCTGCGTCCCACCGTCTCATGGACATTCCAGAAAGCATCGCTTCCAAATTAAAACGACCGCCGGCCATCCTTGGTGCCGGTGTCAGCGGGGCCGCTGTCGCACGGCTTCTTGGAAGGGCGGGTTGCCGCCCCGTTTTTTACGATGAGAAGGGGACGGCGGGTTCATTGGACTTCCTTGGGACGAGCGCCGCGACACGGCATGATCTTGTGGTGCACAGTCCGGGCTTTCCGCCGGCGCATCCGTGGTTGGAGGCGGCGCGTGCCGCCGGGGCGACCTGTCTTGGCGAGATGGATTTTGCGTTTCTTTTTTGGAAGGCCCCCCTGCTGTCCGTCACTGGCACGAATGGGAAGACCACACTCACGGAGTTCCTCACTTTTGCGCTCAAACGTGCCGGGCGGGATGCGGTGTCCGCAGGAAATATCGGTTTTCCGCTTTCCAGCGTGCTGGAGCTTTCCGGCAAGGGTTCGCCGTTTCCTGTCTGCGAAGTCAGCTCGTTCCAGAGCGAGGTTATGCGTTATTTTGTGCCTTCGGCCCTGCTTTGGACAAATTTTGACGAGGATCATCTCGAGCGGCACGGAAAGCTTGAAAACTATTTTCGTGCCAAGTACAGGCTCGTCGAGCGGCTTGTTTCCGGAGGATTGCTTGTGGTCGGGGAATCGGTTGCCGCCGCCGCGAAAAAATTCAACCTTCTCCTGCCTCCGCAAACGCAAGTGGCGACCCGTGCGGAAGTTTTTGGGAAAATTCCGCAGGAATCCCCCCTGGCTAATTTTCCCCAGGCGGAAAACTATGCGCTCGCGCGTCGTTACTGGCTTGCGGAAGGCTTGCCGGAGCGCGCGCTGGAGGAATCCGCGCGTGTCTTCAAGACATCGCGCCACCGCCTTGCCAAGACGGCCGAGATTGACGGGGTGTCCTTTTGGAATGATTCCAAGGGGACCAATTTTCACGCGACACTCGCCGCCCTGGCCGCCCTTCATGGGACGGAGGACGGGGGGGCGTTTGGCGCGGGGAAGCACAGGGTGCATTGGATCGGGGGAGGGCGCTGGAAAGGCGGCAATGTGGGGCGTTTCGCGGAACGCCTTGCCGCGGGGATCGACTCCGCAGACCTCATAGGTGAGACCGCCCCCGAGCTTTACAAAAAGTTCTCGGAGCTTGGCGTGCCCGTGGCGGTGCATGATTCCTTGGGCAAGGCTGTTCGCACCGCCGCCGCCCGCGCGCGTTCTGGCGGCGCCGTGTTGTTCAGCCCCGGATTTTCCAGCTTTGACATGTTTCAGGGGTATGCCGCGCGCGGTGCCGAATTTGAGCAGATTGTCTCCGCGCTCAAAGATTGCGCCACGAACAAGGTTGACGCGTAGAGGCCCGCCGTTTTTCAGTTGAACCGAGGAAACTAATTCGCAAAAAGTAACTTGATAGCCCGCTGGGAACGCATGTGGGCTGATGCCATTTTTCAACAACTCCAGTCATATCCGCACATGAAGCCTGCCATTGTAATCTCCGCCGTCGTGTTTGTGCACGCCGCCGCCTTGCTCATCCTTGGGTGTCAGTCCAACACGGGCTTTGAGGACCCGAAGGTGGACACGAACATCTCGCGGCCCCAGTCGACGGAGGGCGGCGCCCATGTCACCCCGGTTGCGCCTGACCCTGTCTTGCCTCCGCCCGTCGTCACGCCTGTTTCCGAACGTGAGACGCCGCCCCCGCCCCCGCCTCCGGAGCCGGAGGTCAAGCCGGCCAAGCCGGTTGCGGCCTCTGGAAAGACTTATGTCGTCAAGTCGGGGGATTCCCTCCATCGCGTCGCCAAACGCGAGGGTGTCTCGGTGAAGGCCCTTGCCCGTGCCAACGGCCTTCCGGAAAACGCGCAGCTCAAATTGAAGCAAAAGCTCATCATTCCCGGAAAGCCCTATGTCGGGAGTGAGCCGCCGGCGAAAGACGCGTCCGTGCCTGCCGACGCTGGCAATGGCGCCGATGGTGCTGGCGCGTCGGTGGATGCCGGTGGCTACCGCACGCACAAGGTGCAGGATGGGGAGGTTCTTGGCGGCATCGCGAAGAAATACAAGGTCTCCGTCGCGAAGCTTATGGAATTGAATGGCATCACGGACGCCCGGAAAGTGCGCGCCGGAAAGACTTTGCGCATTCCCCATTCCAAGGTTTCCACCCCGCAGGCGGGTGGTGCCGCGGACGCGGGATCCACGTCCCAGGCGCCCGTTCTGCCGCCGGTTTCTGACGGCACACCGACCCCGCCGGAGGCCGTGGTGCAGCCGCCGCTTGGAGATTCTGTGGTTGCGGAGCCGCCCCCGCCTCCCGCTTCGGATATTTCCTCCCCAAGTAGCGCGAATGTCGCCCCGGCTCCGTGATTTCACGTTTGCCTTCTTTTTAAGGACCAAAAAACCGCCCGGCTTTCAGTCGTGCGGTTTTTTTGTGGCACCCGGCCTTGCGGGGCAAAAACGGGGGCGCCCAAGGGCGGTGTGTCCAGAGAACGGCGAAAAGACAGCCTCAGGCGTTTTCGCCGTCCAGTTTCGCTTCCAACACCTTGGCGGTTTGGGCGGCGCGATATTGGTCGAGGGCGGCGGCGATTGCCTGATCGGAGAGGGCAAGGATGGCGGCGGCAAAAAGCGCGGCGTTGACGGCGCCCGGTTTGCCGATGGCAAAGGTGGCGACGGGGATGCCTCCCGGCATTTGCACGGTGGAGAGCAGGGAATCCATCCCTGAAAACCCGTGGGACATCTTTCCCGCATCCGAAGCCAGGGGGATGCCCAGCACTGGAAGCGGCGTCAACCCCGCCATCACACCCGCGAGGTGGGCGGCCATGCCCGCGGCGGCAATGATGACCTTCAGGCCGCGTTCGCGCGCACCCGACGCGTAGTGAAACGCTTCGTGCGGCGTGCGATGGGCGCTTAGCACGCGGGCCTCATACGGGATGCCGAGGGCGGCGAGCGTCGCCGCCGCGTGTTGCACCACCGGCCAGTCCGACTGGCTGCCAAGGACGATCCCCACAATGGGGCTTTTCTCGCTCAGGAGTCTGTTGCTCATTGGCGGGGCAGGGTGGGATACCCACCCTGAAAAGGCAATAATTCAGCGCCGTGGCAGGCGGGACTTCGGGCGGCAGCCAGACGTGGATGGAGGGCGGGACGGCGCGGCGCCCTGTTGCCGGAAATGGCGGTGGTGTCTCCGTTTTGTTACCCAAAAGAAACTTGCATTTGCAAGGGCAAGGTCTTTCTTGCGCGGCTTTTTTGCAAAAACCAGTTCTTCAGATGGAAACCTCTTTCGCAGCCAATTCCCGTCAATCGCATCCAAAACTTGGGAGGGAATTGAAAAATAGTTCCCTGTTTTCCACTTCCATGCGTTCTTCGGGCAAGGGGCGAAATGCGGATTCCGCCGAGGTGGAGGAGCTTGCCGGGCAGCTTCTGGATTATCATGGCCGCGACCCCAAGCCGGCGGAGATGGAGGTTTTGCGCAAATTTGTCGCCTTGTGGAGGCGGGGCGAAACCCAGGTCTCGCATTACACGCTGAACGATTTTGGTTTTACGAACGCCGAGGGCCGCGCGTTTCATCTTTATGAGCCGCCAATTTCCCTGGAAGGGCATGCCCCCATCCCCACACCACTGCTGTTCTGGCAATATCTCGCGCATCACGCGCGCAAACGCGGCTACGGGCTGCCGTCTTTCATGGCGCCCCTGAATGACTCGGAGGACGTTGCGCTTGAGATCTCGCGCCGCAGCCAGGGGGAGCGCGCCAATGATTGGAAACTGCTCTTCAAGCGCGAGGTCGAGATCGCGGCGCATTTCCGCCCCGCTGCCGCCCGGCGCGCCCGCTCGGCGGAGGTCGTCGCGGCGGACGAAAAGGCGCGCCCATTCCCCGAGGCGGTTCGCCTGCGCATGGCGCCCGGAAAGCTTCAATGGGAAGCCCGCGACGAGGCCGGCGCCGCCTGGCGCCCCACGCGGCATGGCGAGGCGCACCACTGGTTTGACGCCTTTGTGCGCGGCGCCCTCCCGCTTGACCCTGCCTCGCCCATCGCCGCCATCTTCTCGCAAATCGCCATGCGCTATTACCATGAGCGTTCCCGGGGGCTTGGTGGCGTGCGCACCGACATCCAGACACTTCGCCTGAACGAGTCGCGTACGCACCACATCTTGCGCGCCCTCCTGCTCACCCCCGCATTCCAGCCGCTCTTGGTGGACGACAAAGGCCGGCCCTATCAACTTCCACCCCAGCCGCTCACGTGGCGCGCTGTGCCCGCCCCGGGCGATCCCGAGGAGATCCTGCTCTCCCTTGCCATGCCGGATGGTTCCGAACCCGACCTCTCCAACGCCCTGTTTCTCGACCTTCTGGCGGAGCCGCCCTATCTTGCCCTCCAGGGAAATTCCGTCTTCCTTTGTCCCAAGCCCATTCGTGACCCCAAGTGTGATGCCGCCGGAGCCAACGATGAGCCGTCCGTCGGGAGCGCGACCGGGGATTGCGAAACCGGGGAGCCGCGTCCCGCCGCGCCGTTGTGCGGCCCGGTGAAAATTCCGCTGGAAGCCCTCTCCACGCCGTATGGCGTCCGCTGGCTCAACCAGAACGGCTTCGACATCTCGGCCCTGCCGCTCCCAAGCTACGGCTTGGTGACGCTTGAGCCTTTCTTCCGCGTCTCCTTCTCGCGCCGCGCCAGCGGTTCGCCGGAGCGCGTGCAGGTGCAGCTTGAGGCACGTTCGCCCGACGCGGACCACGTGCACGTCCGTTCCTGCCGCGAATGGAACTGGCTTGTGAAACGCAATTCCCCGGCGCCCGGCGGCGCCATTGTGGAATACGAGATGCCGGCGGAACGGATCGCATTGGCGGAAAAACATTTGCGCGCTTTTGATGGCGACTGGGAGCCGTTCACCGAGTCATTCGTGCGCCGTTTCGCGCCAAGCCTCCTCGACGAGCTTTCCGACTGGCTGTGCGAGGCGGCGGAAATGGGTTTCCCGCTTGAGTTGGAGCCGGAAATCGAGGCGCTCGCGCGCGGGCCGGACGTCGCCTCCCTCCAGCTCGACATCCGCCCGGAGGAGGGGGATTCCGGCATGGACTGGTTTGACCTGCAGGTCGCCCTCAAGCCCGGCGACACCGACTTGACGCCTTCCGAGCTGGACCTGCTCCTGCGTGCGCGCGGCAAGTTTGTGCTCATCCCCGGCAAGGGATTCCGGCGCATCGAAATCTCGGTGGAAAAGGAGCGGCGTGAATCCCTGCGCGAGCTGGGCATCGAGACCATGGAGCTTGCCGCGACGGCCCAAAAACACCGTTTTCACACCTTGCAGCTCGCTGGCGAACGCGTCTCCTCGCTTCTTCCCGACAAGCTGCTCAAGGGCATTCGCGAGCGCGCGAGTGAGATCCGCGCCATGCCGCCGCCGCCGCTCCCGGGCGATTTGAACGCCACGCTGCGCCCCTATCAGATCGAGGGTTACCAGTATCTTGCCCATCTGGCCGCAAACCACCTCGGGGGGGTTCTTGCCGACGACATGGGGCTTGGGAAAACCGTGCAAACCCTCGCCTGGCTCCTTTGGCTGAGGCAGGGCGGGGCGGGGAGAAAGGCCGGCGGGGTCAGGACGACGCCATTCCGCGCGCTCATCGTCTGCCCGAAAAGCGTGGTGCCCAACTGGATCCTCGAGACCGCCCGGTTCGCGCCCTCGCTCTCGGCGGGGGAATTCGACATCCAGCGCGACATGCTGCCGCGCAACGTGGAGGTGACGGTCCTCAATTACGCGCAGCTTCGCAACAACGCGGATGCGATCAAGGCCGTCCACTGGGATGCCGCCATTCTCGACGAGGGCCAGAACATCAAAAACCCCGCCTCGCGGAGTGCCCGCACGGCCTGCGAGATCAACGCCACGCACCGCCTTGTCCTGACGGGGACTCCCATTGAGAACAAGCTCCTGGACCTTTGGAGCCTTTTCAACTTCGTCATGCCGGGTTTGCTTGGTCCGCAGGCCCGGTTCCGCCGCGCGTACAACGACCGTGCCGACGAAACCGCGCAGTCGCGCCTTTCCGAGCGCGTCCGCCATTTCATGCTGCGGCGCACCAAACGCCAGGTTGCCACGGATCTTCCGCCGCGGATGGAGGAGGATCTCTTCATCGACCTTGAGGGCGCGCAGCGCGAACTCTACGACGCCGAGCTTAAGCGCGCGCGCATGGCCTTGCTCAACATCAAGACGGGGAAAGAACTTTCCGCCGCCCGCTTCAACATCCTTCAATCCCTCATGCGCCTGCGCCAGATCTGCTGCCACCCGGCCCTTGTGGGTGTCTCCGAATCCGGGGATGCGGTTTCCGCCGGCGAGGCTGGCGCCGAGGCCGTGCCCGCCGAGGCTCCCAAGCGCCGGGGAAGGCCGCGGAAAGTGGTCGTTGAAAGCGTCGCGGAAGCCGCGGATCCGGGCGACTCCCTCTTTGCGCCGGCCTCCGCGCCGGCCTCCGCCATCGTGGATGACGACCCCGATGCGCCGGGTGCCAATGAGGATTGTGACTCCGCGCCGGCCGTTTCCGGCAAGCTTGATGCCATGCTGGAGCAGATCGCCCCCATTATCGAGGAAGGGCACCGCGTCCTCGTCTTTTCGCAGTTTGTCTCGATGCTCGACATCATTCATGCCGAATTGGATCGGCGTGGCGTGCGCCATCTCATGCTCACGGGGAAGACCGAGAACCGCCAGCAGCTCGTCAATGAGTTCCAGTCCGCGTCCGGCCCGTCCGTTTTTCTTCTTTCGCTGAAGGCCGCCGGCTCTGGCCTGAACCTCACGGCCGCCAGCTATGTGTTTCTTTTCGACCCGTGGTGGAATCCCGCTGTCGAGGCGCAGGCCATCGACCGGACGCACCGCATCGGGCAGACCAACCAAGTCTTCGCCTATCGCCTCATCGCGCGCGGCACCGTCGAGGAGAAAATCCGGCAGCTCCAGAACAGGAAGGCGAAGCTCGCCAATGCGGTTGTGAAAGAGGACGCGCTTGCCTCGGTGCTCAATCTTGAAGACCTTCGGTTTGTGCTTTCCTGACGCCGACGCCCGCTCCTGCCACACCCCAGCCATGAATGATGACTATCTCCAGCTAGCCGGGAAACAGTTCCTTGTGACCGGCGTCGCCAACAGGAAATCCGTCGCCTGGCACATCGCCACCGCGCTTGAGGCCTGCGGGGCCACGGTGCTTTACAGCGTGCGCTCCGAGTCGCGGCGCGATTCCCTTGCAAAGCTTCTGGAGGGTTGCCCCGTCTTTGTCTGCGACGTGGAGAGCGAGGCGCAGGTTTTGCGCCTGGCCTCCGAGACCGCCGCGCATGGGCCGCTCCATGGCCTTGTCCACAGCATCGCGTTTGCCAATTACTCGGAGGGTCTCAAGCCGTTCCACGAGACCCGCCGGACCGATTTTTTGCAAGCCACCGCCATTGGCGCGTTTTCCCTCGTGGAGCTTGCGCGTGCCTTTCGCGGGCGCCTTGCGGCAGGCGCCTCCGTGGTCTCCATCGGCATTTCCTCGCAGGTCACCGCCGCCTCCTATGGCTACATGTCCCCCGTGAAGGCGGCCCTCGAGTCCATCTCGCGTTTCCTTGCCAAATCCTTTGCCGCGCAAGATGTCCGTTTCAACACCGTTAATGCCGGCCCTTTGAAAACCAGCGCCTCCGCGGGCATTCCAGGGTACCTCGACAATTATTTGTTCGCCGAGAAGCTTACCTTGCGCAAACGCAACCTCGACACCGCCGAGGTCGCCAATGCGGCCCTCTGGCTCCTCAGCCCGCGTTCCTCCGGAGTGAACGCCCAGGCGCTTACGGTGGATGCCGGTCTTGGCTGGAATTATTTCGACGAGTCGGTCGTCCACGCTGCCGTGAGATAGCCAGAGAAGGGAAGGCCCCCGGCAATCCTTTCATGCAAAAGGCGTCTGGCGTGCAGCGGGTCGCCAGACCGGCTTGGGATGGGGGCGGCGGGCATGGATGTCGCGTTTTTTGGGACGGTGGACGGCGGCGCGCCCGATGGAGGGGGAGGGGCGCCCCCCCCGGGTCGGGGAGGCTTTTTTTGGGAAGCTCAACTCCTTTTCCCGGAACGACAAAGGGAAGAAATTTGTGATGTTTGAGGAGGCTTCCGCTTAACAAACAAGGGGCGGGAGGAACAAATCCTCCCACCCCCTGGCTTGTCGGTGTGGTTTCCCGGAAAATCCACCGGGACCACGTTTTGGCCGCGCACGGGACGGAATCCCGTGCGCAGGTTTTCTGCCTGCCTGTCAGTCCTTCCGGGCGAAGGCGGCGTCAAACGCGGCGGCGGCGGCTTTTTTGAAATCAAGCTTGCGTGTGAAGGCAGCGGCCTCGGCGGCGCCGAACTCGCGGTCCATGCGTCCGTCCTCCCATTCGATTGAGAGCGGACCGTCGTAGTTGATGTCGTTGAGGGCGACGATAATGTCCTCGAAGTTCACGTTGCCACGGCCGGGGGAACGGAATTCCCAGAAACGGCGGGGGTCGCCGAAGTCGGTGTGGCCTCCAAAGACGCCCACGGAGCCGTCGCCCTTGCCCCACCACACGTCTTTGATGTGGACGTGTACGATGCGATCAGCGAGCTCGCGGATGAATTTGACGTAATCCACGCCTTGATAAGCGAAGTGGGAGGGATCGTAGTTGAAACCAAAGCGTTTGTGGCCATTGAGGGCCGCGACGGCGCGTTTTGCGGTGGCGATATCGAAGGCGATTTCGGTCGGATGGGCCTCGAGGCCAAAATTGGCGTTCACCTCCTCAAAGACGTTGAGGATGGGGATGAAGCGCTTGGCGAAGTCTTGGAAACCTTTTTCCCAGTAGCTCTGGGGCGTCGGGGGAAAGGCGTAGATGCTGCCCCAAATGGAGGAGCCTGTGAATCCGTTGACGATGACGGGCCTGGCTTTCTCGGCGTCTGTGCGACCTGGTTTGGCGTCGAAGAAACGGCGTGCGGCGCGCGCCGCGGTTTTCATCTGTTCGGCGGCGCGCTGGCGGACGCCCTCGGGGTCTCCATCGCCCCAGACGCGCGGGTCGAGGATGCTCTTGTGGCGCTCGTCAATGTTGTCACAAATGGCCTGCCCGGTGAGGTGGTTGGAGATGGCGTAGGAGGTGAGTCCGTTGTCGAGCAGAAGGGCCCACTTGTCCTTGATGTATTTTTCCCCCGCTGCGCCAGGCTCGGTGGCGGCGAAGACGTCGAAATGGTCGCCCCAAGTGGCGAGTTCAAGGCCATCGTAGCCGAAGGACTTGATTTTTTTTGCGAGGGTTTCAAGAGGAAGATCGGCCCATTGGCCTGTGAATATGGTGACTGGACGTGGCATGTGTGTGTTGTGTTGAGGTAGTGGTGTGGAGTTCCGCGGCGCGAGCCGGGCACCTTCCGAAGGAAGACACGCCGTTCGCGCGGACGATTGTTTGCCTCAGGACACCCGGACTCCCCCGAGGGTTCCCGCGCGGGGCGGTTTGACCACAAAGGCGGGGTGGGGGATGGGTGGCGTGCGACATTTTTCGCGCCCGGTTTTTGGTGGGCCTTGCAGGATTCGAACCTGCAACCAAGGGATTATGAGTCCCCTGCTCTAACCGTTGAGCTAAAGGCCCGGAAAACGGGGTGTGAAGCAGGCGCCCAACCAATGGCAAAACAACTTTGCGGAACCGCCGGGGCACCGCGCGCGCATCGCCCCTGGCTCCACGCTTGCAATGGCGGAGACTGTCCGGCAGCTCCTTGCTGGCAAGAGAAAAGTTTCGACAAGGCGCGCCGGGTGTTTTCTACTTGCGAGACAAATGGGAAACTTTCTTTCCGATCAAATCGTTGCCTATGTGAATCCGAAAATCACGGACATTGGCGCCGTTGATGCCGTCGAGTTTGGCGACGCCAGTGTTCGCGTTTCGCTTCGCCTCAATGGCGAAGTTGACCCTGTTCAAATTTCGGTTTCCGGTGTCAGCTGGGAAAGCGAGGCTGGCTGCATGCGCATTCACTATGAGAAAATTGCGGCTTTTCGCCCGTGGGTGCAGGGATTGGTCGATTTTTGGGGCAAAAAAACGGGAAATTCCTTCGTTTTCAAGGAAACGGCGACGCATTACCCTCTGCGGATGATTTTCCCGAAATACAAGGCGTGACCGGCCGGGCGGGAGTCATAAACTCATCCCGGCACGGGGGATGAAAAGGAAAGAATGGGGCGGGTCCAACGCTGCCTTGGTGGCTGGTTTGGGCGTGGGATGTCTGGACATGGGATGCCTGGACATGGGATGCTCGGAAACGACCACCCCGTTCGGGCAAGTTGAAGCGGGCCAACGAAATGTGGAGGACCTGTTTTTTCTCGACGCTTATTTTTGGGGGAGAGGGGGGCGGCGCCCAACGCGACGCCGCATGGAACGATTGCGAGAAACCCATGCCCCAAGGGCGCACATTACGGCCCCTCTTTGACGGGGTGCGATTCCAAATACTTTTGAAGTGCCTCGTCTTTCCCCTTGGCGAGTACTTCCCCATCTTTTCCGAGAAGCACCAGATGGGGAATGTATTCGACTTTGAACTTTTCTCCCAAGGCTTTCACGATGTCGCTTTTTGGGGGGATGGCAAACCATGGCATTTTTGTTGAGGACATGTAATCGGCCATTTCCTCAATACTCCTGTCGGCAGAAACAAAGATGAGATCAAAATCGCCATTTTTAGCGTTTTTATTGTAAAAATCCACGAGTTTTGGCGTGAATTGACGGCACGGTGGGCACCAATGGGCGGAAAAGTAAAGAAAGAGGTATTTTTTTGATTCCAGCGCGGCAACCTCGTCGGAGGCACTCTTGAGGGGGCTGTTGTTCTTGGACGGTTTTGCGTCCTGGGCGTCGGAAGCCGGTTGGGCGAGTTTCACGACCCGCTCTTTCACGATCTTTAGAATTTCCCCCTTTTCAGTGACGGTTGCGGATGGGGGACGGCAGGCGCCTGTCGTGGCGAGAACAAGGAATGAAAGGATGAGGAGTTTCATGATCAGGGCAGGGCGTAAGGAGGTTTTTCAAAATGTCAAGATGGCGAAAGGGGTTGCCTGTGACATTTTCGCCATTGCAAAAAAGGCAAAAAAGCGGCGGGATTGGGCCGTGAAACCATTTCCGGCGTGTCGCGACCTTTTTCGCGCGCGGAAAGTTTTTCCTTTGCACGAAAATCCATGTCTTCAAGCAGCAAAACGAACGATTCAACCGCGCCCTTGGTTTGCAATTTTTGCCGGCGCCCCAACACACTTGTCAATCACCTCATCGCGGGGCCGGACGGTGTCAACATATGTGATGAATGTGTCGCCGCCTGCGTTGGGATGATAAACGCCGCGGCGGATGCCAACTCCGGATCCCCGGCATCGGCTCACTCCGATGCCCAGTCCGGCGGGCAGCCCAACCCGCAGTCCGGGAAGCGTCAGCCGGCCGGTGTCGCGGCCGGGAGGGAGGGCATTGGCATTGTGGAGAAAAGCAAATCCGAGGGGGCGCATGCTGTTCCCGTGAAGCTTGTTCCGCCCTCAAGGATCCAATCTGTGCTTGACGATTTCGTCATTGGCCAGGAGCAGGCCAAGAAGGTGCTTTCTGTCGCCGTTTACAATCATTACAAGAGGCTCAACTCTCGTTTTCACGGGCAGACGCTCTCCGGGGACCTCGGCGAGGGGTTGGATGGCGTCGATGTCGAGAAATCCAACATTCTTTTGCTTGGCCCGACCGGCAGCGGCAAGACACTGCTCGCCCGCACCCTTGCCCGTACCTTGGATGTGCCTTTTGCTATCGCCGACGCCACCACCGTCACCGAGGCAGGCTACGTGGGCGAGGATGTCGAAAGCATTGTCCAGCGCCTGCTCGCGGCGGCGAATTTTGACCCCAAGCGCGCCGAGACCGGAATCATCTACATTGATGAAATCGACAAGCTGGCCCTCAAGGGGGACTCACCCCACGTGTCGCGCAATCTCGGCCAGGGGGTCCAGCACGCGTTGTTAAAAATCATCGAGGGCTGCATTTGCAACGTCCCCCCGCAGGGTGGTCGGAAGCACCCGGAACAGCAGTACGTGCAGGTGAACACCGAGAATATCCTCTTTATTTGCGGCGGCGCCTTTGTCGGTCTCGACGAGATCATTGGGCGGCGGATTGGAAGAAAATTCCTCGGTTTTGACGTGGCAGCCCGGGAACCTGGCGGCGAGCCTCTCTCCGCCGAGCAAATCATGGCGCACCTGCAACCCGAGGATCTTTTTAATTTCGGGCTTATTCCCGAGTTCGTGGGGCGCCTCCCTGTCGCATCCGCGCTGAGCGAACTCAAGCAGGGCGACTTGGAGCGCGTGCTTGTCGAACCAAAAAATGCTCTTGTCCGCCAATTTCGCAAACTTTTCGCGATGGAAGGTGTGCGGCTTACCTTTACCCCGGAGGCCCTTGCCGCGATCGCCCAAAAAGCCATTGGCCTGAAAACCGGCGCGCGAGGCCTGCGCAGCATCATTGAACGCCTCATGCTCGACACCATGTATCGACTTCCCGACCTCAAGGACGCGAAAGAGGTCATCGTCACCGACGATGTTGTCAACGGGCGGCAGGAAGCCCTTATCCGCTCCTAAGCCCTCCATGCCGCTTTTTGCGCCACGCCCGCACACCAAGCCAGATCATGTTTGCCGAAACATCGGAGAACCCGGTTGAGGACGCCGCCCGCACGCCCGGCACACCAGAGGAGGCTTCTGTGCCGGCCGCGGCCGCCTCCCCTTTCGTGCCTGGCCCATCCGCCGGAGGGGGCGCCCCCCTTGATTCCGGGAGCGTCCTGCCCGTGGCTGCCACGCCGGCCGCCGTGGCGCACGCCGACGGCCTTTTGGCGCCTCCCGATCACCCGATCCGCCTTCCCGCATTTGAAGGGCCCCTTGACCTCCTTCTTTATCTCATCCGTAAAAATGAGATAGACATTTACGACATTCCCATCGAGACCGTCACCCGCCAATACCTTGAGATTTTGCGCACCACCGAGCGCGACAATCTTGAGGTGGCGGGAGAATTTTTCGTCATGGCCGCGACGCTCATGTACATCAAGAGCCGCATGCTGCTTCCACCAGACAAGGTCACGGATGACGGTGGGGATGCCGACGAGGAGACCCAAGCCGGGCGCGAGCTTGACCCGCGCTGGGAACTCGTCTCCCAACTCATTCAGTACAAGAAAATCAAGGAATGCGCCGACCACCTGGCCGGGCTTATCGCCGACCGGCAGGCCTACCTTCCGCGCCTCGTCGGCGAGACTCCCGACGATCCCGCCGCCTCGCGCCCCCTTGCGCCGGGGGATCGCATCGAACTTTGGAACACCTTCAACCGCATCCTTGAACGCCTTGCGGACCGGCTTTCCCCTGGCGAAATCAAAAACGAGACCACCACCATCACTTCGCGCATGGAGGACATTCTCGGACGTCTTGGGCGCGAAAGCCGTTTTGCCTTTTCCTCCCTCATCCCTGGGAAGCCGACCGTTGCCATCCTCGTTTCCACCTTCCTCGCCTGTCTCGAACTTGCCCGCCTCGGAAAGCTTTATCTGACCCAGGGCGAGCTGTTTGACGAAATTTACTGCGATGCCGACCCGCCGCCAATTCCGCCGGAAGCCGCCGTCCAGACGCTTTTCCCGGGGCGCGAGCGCTTCCTTGTCAACTACAACCGCGCGGAGGCCGCCCTTGCGGCATCCCAAGGCGAAGCCAGCGCTGAATCAGAGGCCGAACCCGGATCCGATGGCGAGGACGGGGAACTCGACGCGGAGGAATTCGAGGACGACGGCGCGGACTTGGAAGGCCTTGAACCCGGAAGGGAAGGGCCGCCAGCGGATTTCGACGCGGATTCCGGCGTGAATGAACCGGGTGAGTCCGACGGCACGAATGCGGAAACGGAGTAAAGGAGGGCGCTTTCGTCCTTGGAAAATCCGTTTGGGGAACGCGGCTTGTGCGTGATGGGGCGCCGGCGGAGGTCGTGGGTTGGGGCCGGTTTGACGCCCGCCTCGGCGTTCATGCCTTCAATTTCAATTTTTTGGCGGACGCGGTTTCAAAAAACGCGGCGTCCATCCGATCCTCCCTTCCCCATGTCCAAAAATAAGGGGAGAACGGGGAGACGTGGCGCGGGTTTTCCAAATTTACCCTCATTTCGCAGGCATTTTCCGCCTGCCCTTCCTCTTCTTGGGAGGCTTGGAAACCGGCGCCACGTTTTTTCCTGCGCGCGCATTGGAATGCGCGGGAAAATCACAGCGCCTCCGTGCCGCTTTCGCCCGTGCGGATGCGGACAACGGACTCAAGGGGAAGCACAAAGAGCTTTCCGTCGCCAATCTTTCCCGTCCTGGCGGCAGCCGTGATGGTCTCAATGACCTTGGCCGCCTGCTCGCCGTCCACCGCGATTTCAAGTTTTACCTTGGGCAGGAAGTCCACGGTGTATTCGCTGCCGCGGTAAATTTCGGTGTGGCCCTTCTGGCGGCCAAACCCCTTGACCTCGGTGACGGTCATCCCCTCGATGCCGATGTCGGCAAGGGCGGCTTTGACCTCTTCGAGCTTGAACGGCTTGATGATGGCTACGATGAGTTTCATGGTTGTTGCGCGTGTGTTGGCTTGGTGGTGTGAGGTTGCTGTGAAGGACGGCGGGTGGCGGCGTCTTCGACCCCGCTTAAAGCAAACCACAGGCCAAGTCACGCGCCAGAACAAAGTTTTTTTCAACGAAGCCTGTTTTTTCAATAAATTACGAAAAATCAGGGTTTAATCCCTCACAGGCGCCTCGATTTTCATGCCGGCGCGAAAAAAGAGGCACGGCCGGCGGCGCCTGTCCGGGCACGGCCGGCCACCGTGGTGGGATCACAATGCGACCCGGCAGATGGCATCCCCAATGCCGGTGAGGGCGGCGCCTGTGATGAGACCCGCGCAGATCGGCTCAAGGCAGCCGCGCCACAGCTGGTTGCCGCGTGTGCCGGGAACGGGGTTGTGCCTGCCCATCATGAAGAAAAAGAGCGCGCCAGCAAACATGCACAAACAGGCGGAGGGGGGCAGGACGGCGCCAAGGCCGAGCGTGACCCCCGAAAGCGGAAAACGCCCGCGCGTGCGGATCCGCAAAATCTCAAACACAAACGCCAGCGCGCCCGCCACCCCCATCGCAACAAGGACGGAGGGCGGAAGACTGCCAAAGCCTTTCTCAATGAAGTCGGCCACGCCCTTCCACTGCACGGCGCCAGGCATGGGAAACTGGTCGGAAATGAGCGTGTTGACGTCGCGCCGTCCGTCCGGGCCGGGAGGCAGGAAGAGCAGGTAAAAAATGGGCGTCGAGGCGATGGCGCCGGAGAGGATGCCAATGACATGGCCGACCGCCTGCTGGCGCGGTTTGGCGCCAAGCATGTAGCCGGGCTTGATGTCGGAGAGCAGGTTGGCGGCATTGCCCGCGATCTCCCCCGTCATGCCCGCCGTGCTGAGATTGGTGGCGGCGTTGGTCCGGTCGAGCACCCCCATGGAAAATTGCGTGATCTTGCTTAGCGCGCCGACGGGGGTCCAGGAGGTCAGCCCCATCGCGTTGGCGGCAATCAGCGTAAGGCCGAAGGCCAGCGGGATGGAAACGAGGACAAGCTCCCATTTGGCGCCGAAAAATGCGTGCGCCATCCACGCGCCGCAGGCCCCGAAAATGGGGATGCCGACCCATGAGACCCACAAGGGCAGCTCAATATGCCTTAACACATCAACCTCGCGCGCGCCGCCCGCCGTGCCCTTGGGACGGAAAAAGGCCCTGAAAGCCCCGACAAACATCCGCGGCTTGGAGAAAAGACTGACCATCGAGCCGACCACCATCGCCGTGATCGGCCACCACAGGCCCCATTGGTTCACAAACTGCCCCCGGTTGACCATCGCGGCGGGTTGCGAGAAAAGCCCCGGCTGGCAATGCAGCATGACAGGGCCGAGCAGCCCAAAATTGATCAGCGCCCCGGCGAGCATCCCGGCGCTCGTGCGAACCCCCATCAGGCCGCCAACCCCCACCATCGCGAGATCGCCGCCGATCTCGAGTCCCATCTTGCGCACATCCGTGCCAAGGATGCGCGGGAGCCACCAATCATACTTCGCGGCCAGCAGGTAATAATAGTCACTGAGTGTTTCGGAAATGTGCCACGGGGCATCCTTTTCCCCGATGAGGCGCAGCAATTTTCCCTGCACAAGGCGCATCCAACCCTCGCTGACAAGAAATTGCCAGATTGCGGCCAATGCCGCCGCCACGCCCAGCACCCTTGCCTTGAACATTCCGCCGACGGCGATTTCGGCGGATTTTCCGCCTTCGACGGGGGAGTCCGGCCCCGTTTCCCCGCCGGCTTCCCCGTTCTCATACAGCGTGTCGAGCACCACGCCGCAGGCGCGCCCTTCGGGAAATGGCAGCTGCTCCTCATTGATGAAACGCCGTTTCATCGGAAAGGCCACCAGCACGCCGATCACACAAATCACGCAGTTCCACAAAAGCAGCTGCCACCATGGCACCACGACCCCCGTCTTGAGCATCAGGGCGGCAAGACTCGAGATGAGCGGCGAGGTCATGTAGCCTGCCGCCGTGGCAATGGACTGCATGGCATTGTTCTCAAGAATCGTGAAATCCCTGGCCATCCCCGCGCGCGCAAGCAGCTTGAAAAACGCGAAGGCGAGGATGACCGAGGTCAGGCCGACGCCCAGGGTCGTCCCAGTCTTGGCCCCGATGTAGAGATTCGTGGCCGAAAGCACCCCCCCGAGCAAAAAACCCGTCAAGGCCGAGCGTACGGTCAGCTGCGGCAGATCCCCGCGGAACACATTATCCAGCCACCACTGGTCTTTTTGCGCCCGTGTCCAGGTGCGGGTCTGTTCCTCGGTCAATTCATGCAGTGCCATTTTCGTTACGTCGGAAGATGCCATAACCGCCATGCAAGTTCCATGCCGCAAAAAAATGCGCATCCCATCCCGGTTTTCGTCCGGGGCGCCCCATGCCCGCCCCCCTTGACAAGCCTTTGCCCGCGCCCCATCCTCTCCCGTCTTTCATGAGTGACTCCATCAAGCATGAGTGCGGAATCGCCTTCATCCGGCTCCTCAAGCCTCTTTCGTTCTACGAAGAGAAGTACAAGACTCCGCTTCACGGGTTTCACCAATTGTTCCTGTTGATGGAAAAACAGCACAACCGGGGGCAGGACGGCGCGGGGATCGGCTGCCTCAAACTCGGCACCCCGCGCGGCAAATCCTTCATGTTTCGCGATCGCGACCCGTCCGCGCAGGCGCTCACCAACATCTTTTCCCGCCAGCTTGAGGCCTATAACAAAAAGAAGGCCGCCGGCCTCATCATGGATGAGTGCGCCAATTCCGTGAAAAACCATTTCGATTTTGGCGGCGAAATTCTCCTCGGGCATCTTCGTTACGGCACTTCCGGCGGCCTGGAAGGCAGCTCCTGCCACCCCTATTTCCGCAAAAGCATCTGGGCCACGCGCAACCTCCTTCTCGCCGGCAATTTCAATATCGCCAACACTCCGGAACTGAACGAAAGCCTCATAAAACGGGGCGCGCATCCCATATTTTCCACCGACACGCAGACACTCCTTGAGGAACTCGGCTTCTGGCTCGACGAGGAGCACACCAGCCTCTACCGGCAGATCCGCGACGAGCAGCGCCTCTCCGGCGAGGAATTCCCGGCCGAGATCTCCCAGCGCCTCGATATCGCAAAAATCCTCCGCACCGCCTCGCGCAACTGGGACGGTGCCTACACCCTCGTCGGGATCATCGGCAACGGGGACAGCTTTGTGCTCCGCGACCCCAAGGGCATCCGCCCCTGTTTCTACCTGCGCAACGACGAGATTTTCTCCGTTGCCTCCGAGCGCGCCGCCCTGATGACCATCCACGGCGCCTCGCGCGACGAGGTTCATGAACTCACCCCCGGCCACGCCATCATCATCAAAAGCGACGGCAGCATCCTCGAGGAGGAAATCCTGCCCCCGGCCCCCAAGAAACACTGCACCTTCGAGCGCATCTATTTCTCGCGCGGCAACGATCCGGAAATCTATCAGGAACGCAAAAGACTTGGCGCCGCCCTTGCTCCCAAGGTCCTCGACGCCGTCGGCCACGATCTCGAAAAATCCGTTTTTTCCTACATCCCCAACACCGCCGAGATCGCCTATTACGGTTTCATTCATGAAATTTACCGCATCTGGCGCGCCCAAGTCCACGAATCCCTTCTGGCCGCCTCGCAAAATGGCACCCTCACCCCCCAATTGCTCGACAAACTCCTAAACCGGGCCTGGCCACGCAGCGAAAAAATCGCCCACAAAGACATCAAGCTGCGCACCTTCATCTCCGCGGAAAAAAACCGCCTCAAACTGGCCTCCCACGTTTACGACATTTCCCATGACGTCGTCCACGCCGGCGAAAATCTTGTCGTGCTCGACGACTCCATTGTGCGCGGCACCACCCTTCGTGAATCCATCGTGCGCATCCTTTCCCGCCCCAACCCGGCCCGCATCGTCATTTGCTCCACCGCCCCGCAAATCCGCTACCCGGATTGTTATGGGATCGACATGTCGGAATTGAACAAATTCCTGATTTTCCTCGCGGCCATAGACCTTTGCAAGGCCCGGAAACAAACCGACGTCATCCACGAAATCTACAAACTCTGTTGCAAGCAGCTCGAAGACCCCACCATCCCTCGCGAAAATCACGTCAAAAAACTCTACGGCCTGTTCACGGAGGACGAACTTTCCGCCCGCGCCACAAAACTTATCCGCCCCAAGGACACTCCGTGGAAAGGGGAGCTTATCCTCATCTTCCAAAGCATTGAAAATCTCCACAAAGCCTGTCCCACCAGCGCCGGGGACTGGTATTTCACGGGCGACTACCCCACCCCCGGTGGCTACAACACCCTCAGCCGCGCCTTTGTGAACTTCTACGAAAACAGGAAAGATCGTAGTTATTAGGCGGTCAGGGCATTTTCAGTTTGATTTCAATTTGATTTGGCGCGCCGTGGGTGGGCGGTTTCGCCGAAACCGCCGTGGGCGGAAGGGTTTCCGTTCCTGCCAGTGAACGCCAACGCGCCATAGGACGCCCACTGGGGCGCCGCATGCCGGGTGGCAGTTGACGCCACAGATTTCCCAGCTGCGGATTTCCCGACAGCAAAGATTCCCGACAGCGGATTTCCCGACGGCGGCGATTTCCGGTGAAATTTTGGAGCAATTCAGCGCGGAATTCCGGAAAAGATCCGCGCATTTCCATCAATTGCGGGATCTCGCGCGGTTGCGCTGCCTGTGGCGGATAACGTCCGGAATCTTGCGCAGATTTTTAAGGCCATGAGAGTGAGGGGGAAACAACTCCCGATGAACCAAAATCCCGAAAAAACCAGAGAAAGCGGCGAAGCAGCCGCAGACAACC
>JAIRPL010000006.1 GCA_031256995.1 Puniceicoccales bacterium | reverse complement strand
CCCCCCCCCCCACCCCCCCCCCCCCCCCGCCCCCCCCCCCCCCCCCGCCGCGCCCCCCCCCGCCCCCCGCGGGGGGGGGCGGCAACAGGACACCGTGTCCCATCAATGAAATCCTCCCGGAAGCATCGCGCCAGATGCGCACCTCTTCCCAACCAAGAAATTTGGTTCGCTTAGAACGTGATAAATGCCGAAAGGAAATTTTTCCCCGCGCGGAACCAAGGGGGGGGGGGGGGGGGGGTAACACACGTGCCAATGCAATGCACACCCGCACCCGAAAACAGGGGAACCTTTCGCGGTAAAAACCGCGTCAAAAAGCCGTGCCAGCCAGACTTGCCACGCAAGGTAATCATTGAATCGGCCCACAAGTTGCGCGGGGCAAATGGAAAAGCAAGCGCGTTTTTACAAAGAATTACGAATCGCGCGCATGACGTGGCATCATGCACTTGGCGATGGGCGGCGACGCGAAAAGGGGCGCGCGGAAGGAGGAAATGAACGGGGGCAAATCCCCGCCGCAAGGGGCGGGCGCGGCAGCCGGGGCGCCTCCGCCCGCAGCCGGAAGGACCGGATGTTTGAATGAAACACGTCCAGCGCCCCGAAGCGCGGATCCCCGTGCCGTCCTGCACGGCGCGGGCGGAACAGGGCGCCTTGAAATGTTCGATCGGATATGAAAGAGGCGAAGACGTCGCCGGCGGAACAGGACCCGCGCGTTTCGGCGCACGCGCGGGCTTCGTAGCGCGGGTTTCCAAACCTGCTCCCGTGAACCCTGCCCATTCCCAACGTGAAAAAGGGGCAGCCAAGGGGGAAACCAGTTCCAACCGCTTTTCGTCGGCGCATCACCCCCGAAAAAAGCGGCGGAAGCCTTGGCGCGCGCCAGCCTGCCGCGCGCCAAGGCCGCCTTCAGCGACGCACACGCGGCGCCGGCAGCGAGCAGGGTCGCGAATGCGCGCAATGTCTCTGTCTCGGAGCGCGGCGGGGGAGCAGGTTTGGAAACCCGCGCCACGAAGGCGGGTCCGCCTTCCCCGGCAGACGCCCCCACGCGCGCCGCACGGCCGTGGGCGCCCTGCCACCCACGGTCACAAATGCCAGTTTAACATTCTCATCCACCCGAAACCACGTTTGCTGGGGACGCAACGTCATGAGTTTGAAAAACGCCAGCACGCCCGCGCCAACGCCGCTTGTCTTTCCGCCGCTTGATCCGCGCCAGGCCGCGCCGCTCAGCCCGTTGCAAAGGGAGATCCTCGAGATCAAGCGCCGCAAAAACGCCGTCATCCTCGCGCACAATTACCAGACGGACGACATCCAGCGCGTGGCCGATTTTGTGGGGGACTCCCTCGGGCTGGCCCGTCAGGCCGCCGGGACCACGGCCGAAACCATCGTCTTCTGCGGGGTCCACTTCATGGCCGAGACCGCGAAGATCGTGAACCCCGGCAAGCGCGTCATACTCCCCGAGGCCGGGGCCGGCTGCTCCCTCTCGGATTCCTGCCCGGCGGAGGAACTCGCCGCCTACAAGGCCCAAAACCCCGGCCTTTACACCGTCGCCTACATCAATTGCAGCGCCGCGGTGAAGGCCCTCAGCGACGTCATCTGCACCAGCGGCAACGCCGTGGACATCGTGAACCGCGTCCCGCCCGGCCGCGAGATCCTCTTTGTCCCGGACCAGAACCTCGGCCAGTGGGTCATGCGGCAGACCGGGCGCGGGATGCGCCTCTGGCCGGGGAGCTGTTACGCCCACGTGCTCTACACCGTCCGCGGCATCGAGGGCGCCCGCGCCGCCCACCCGGGGGCGCCCGTCGTCGCCCACCCCGAGTGCATCGAGGCCGTGCGCGACACGGCCGACATCGTCTGCAGCACCGAGAAAATGATCGGCTACTGCCGCGACAACCCCGCCGGGACCTTCATCATCGCCACCGAGACGGGCATGATGAGCCGCCTGCGCCGCGAGGTGCCCGGCAAGACCTTCGTCGCCGCCCCGACCGACCTTTGCGGGTGCAACGACTGCCGCTACATGAAGATGAACACCCTCGGAAAACTCCGCGAATGCCTGGAAACCCTCGAACCCCAGGTCACGCTCCCGATGGACACCCTCGCCGCCGCGGCCGCCCCCATCCACCGGATGCTCGAATGGAGCCGCTGAGAAATCCATGCCCGGCGGCAAAAGCACCTGTTCCCCACGGCAAAAATCCATCCTCATGGGCCTCTTCAAAAGCGACATAGACCACCTTGACCAGCGGCTTGGCGAGAACATCAGGACCGCGGCCCAGGAGTTCCAGGCCTCCCTGGACCAGAACATCCGCACGGCATCCCGCGAGCTTGGGGCCAACATCGAGCGCATCGCCGACCGGATGGACGCCGCCCTGGCCGGGGCCGAGACGGGCCTCCGGGCGGCCGTGAAGGACGCCAGCGACGCGCTTGACCGCAACATCTCCCGCCTCGGCGACGAGGTCAGCAGGCAGCGCAGCCTCACCCGCGACGACATCACGAGCCTCGTCGACTATGCCTGCGAGAAGTTCGACACCACGATGGCCCGCCGCCTGGCCGAGGCCACCGGGACGCTCTCCGGCCTCGTCGACCAAAAGATCGCCGCCGCGCGCGCCCAGCTCGCGGAATCCGCGCGCGAGCAAAAACGCACCGCGCTGCGCAACATGCTCGTGGCCCTCGGCGGCACGATCCTCACCGCGCTCATCGTCGTCGCCGCCCGGCGCCACGCCGGCGCCAGCTTCGACGCCCTCACCATCTTCCGCATCACCTACGGCGCGCTCACCGCCGGGGGCGTCGCGCTCTACCTCTACCGCGCCTGGACACGCTACCGCGCCCTCAACCCCGACCAGCGAAACCTCGCCATCGTGCTCGCGGGCGACGCCAGGATGTTCTCCCCCGAGGGCGTGCTCCCGAGGCTCCTGCTGCTTTTGCTTGGGTGCCTCCTCTGGTTCATCCTCGCCTTCCGCCCCGAATGGCTCGGCCTGCATGCGGGCCGCCTTATCTGAGAAAACAGGGAAAAATGAGAAGAAAACAGAAGACCGGCGCAATCCAGGCGCCGCCGGAGCCGCAGTCCGCGCCAGTCTCCATCTACGTGACGGGGGAAATGTCCGACGCGCTGCAGGAGTATGCCAGGGAAAACGGGTTCAAGACGCTGAGCGACGCCGTGCGCAGCATCCTGTGCAACCTCGACCCCGAAAAGCTCTCCATCTCGCGCCGCCGCTACAGGACGCAGGTCGCCTGCCGCATCCCCGCCACGGTCCGGGACAAACTCTACCGCCTCGCCGGCCGGCACCGCATAACCTTCAACGCGCTTGCCGTCGCCGCCCTCGCCCACCCGGCACCGCCGCCGCCACAGGATGACAGCCTGGAGCCGCCTGTGAAAAAGGCCGTCCCCACGCCCAAAACCAAGGCCGCGCCAAAGGCCGTGTCCGCGCCCAAAAGCGGAGCCACGCCAAAAACCAAGGCCGCGCCAAAGGCCGTGTCCGCGCCAAAAGCCGGGAAAAGCCCCATCCGCACGCGGAAGGCGGCCCCGCCCCCGCCACGCCCGCAAAAGGAGGAAAAGCCGGCCCGCGCCAAGGTCCCGCCCCGGGCGCCGAGGCCCGCGCCGGCCCGGACCCCGCCCAAGGAGACCGCGCCGCGCCCCGCCCGCGCGGGAAAAAGGCGCGCCGCCACCCCGGCCCGCACCCCGTAGGACGCCACGGCACGGGGAAGGCCGGCCCGCGCGGCGCGTGCCCCGGCTCCGGCCCGGACCGTGCCCGCGACCGCCCTCCCCCGCCAAGGCCCCTCCATCCACAAAGGCTCCATCCAATCCGAAATCAGCTCCACCGATGCACCCTTCAGACCACCTCGAAAACTGGTTCCAAGGACAGGGCCACTGGGCCTCGACCCCTCCCGGGCAATGGCAAAGCTGGGCGTGGCAGTTGCAAAACCGCCTCACCTCCCCCGCCCATTTCGAGCGGCATCTCACCCTTTCCGGGGAGGAGCGGCAGGGATTCCGGCACGCCGCCAACCGGCTCTCCGTCGCCATCACCCCGTATTTCTTCAACCTCGTGGACCCCGCCGACCCCGAATGCCCGATCCGACGCCAGGTCGTGCCGCGCGGCGCCGAGGCGCTGGTCTCGCCCGGCGAGAGTCCGGACCCCATCGGCGAGGAGGCCGCCTCCCCCGTGCCCGGCCTCGTGCACCGCTACCCCGACCGCGTGCTGCTCATGGCGACCAACCAATGCGCCGGCTACTGCCGCTACTGCACGCGCGGGCGCCTCGTCTCCAACGCCGCCGACCACCATTTCCTGCCGCGCCACGAGCAGGCCCTGGACTACATCCGCCGCCACGAGGAGGTGCGCGACGTGCTCCTTTCCGGCGGCGACCCGCTCCTCCTCCCCGATTCGCGCCTGGACGAGCTTCTGGGCGCGCTGCGCGCCATCCCGCACGTCGAGTTCCTGCGCATCGGCACCCGCGTCCCCGGCTTCCTGCCCCAGCGCGTCACGCCCGCCCTGTGCGGGGTTTTGCGCAAGCACGGCCCGGTCTGGCTCAGCCTTCATTTCAACCACCCCCGCGAGTGCACGCGGGAGGCGCGCGAGGCCACGGAGCGCCTGGCCCTCGCCGGGTGCCCGATGGGAAGCCAGTCCGTCCTCCTGCGCGGTGTGAACGACGATGCGCAAACCCTGCGCTCGCTTTTCCACCGCCTGCTGATGATGCGCGTGCACCCTTATTACCTGTACGCCTGCGACTGCATCACGGGCAGCGCGCACCTGCGTGTGCCCGTGTCCAGGGGCATCGAGCTGATCCGCTCCCTGCGCGGGCACACCACCGGCTACGCCGTCCCGCAATTTGTGATAGACGCCCCCGGCGGCGGCGGGAAAGTGCCCGTCAACCCCGGCTACATCGCGGAAAGCGGGCCGGGGGAGCGCACGGTCGTCCGCTCCTATCGCGGCACGCTGCACGAGTACCCGGGATAGGGCGCCCCCCCCTTTCCGCGCGCGGCCCTTTGCCCTTGGCAAACAAAGGGCCGGAGGTCTTTTTCTGCGCGCTCTCCAAGACACCCATGGACATCAAACCCGCATCCGCCTGCCAATTTGACCAAGTCTCGCTCGGCGAGGTCATGCTCCGCCTCGACCCCGGCGAGGGCCGCATCCGCACCGCCCGGCACTTCACGGCCTGGGAGGGGGGCGGCGAATACAACACCTCGCGCGGCCTGCGCAAGTGCTTCGGCCTGAGAACCGCCGTCTGCACGGCGTTCGTGGACAACGAGGTCGGCCACCTCATCGAGGACCTCATCATGCAAGGCGGCGTCGCCACCGACTTCATCCAGTGGCGCGAGGATGACGGCATCGGGCGCACCGTGCGCAACGGCCTGAACTTCACCGAGCGCGGATTCGGCGTGCGCGGCGCCGTCGGCGTCCCCGACCGCGGCAACACCGCCGCCTCAAGGCTCGCGCCCGGCGATTTTGACTGGGAGGACATCTTTGGCAGGCGCGGGGCGCGCTGGTTCCACACCGGCGGCATCTTCGCGGCGCTCTCCGAGACGACCGCCCTGCTCACCATCGAGGCCGTCAAGGCCGCGAAAAAACACGGCACCATCGTCAGCTATGATCTCAACTACCGCCCCTCGCTTTGGAAATCCATCGGCGGCCTGGCGAAGGCCCGGGAGGTGAACCGCGAGATCGCCCGGTACGTGGACGTGATGATCGGGAACGAGGAGGATTTCACCGCCTCGCTGGGCTTCGAGGTCGAGGGCGTGGACCACAACATCAGCGCCATCCCGCTGGACGCCTTCAAGGCCATGATCGAGACCGCCGTGAGGGCCTATCCGAACTTCCAGGTCGCGGCCACCACGCTGCGGGCCGTCAAATCCGCCACCGTCAACGACTGGAGCGCGATTTGCTGGAACGCCGGGAATTTCTACGAGAGCCGCAAATACCCCAACCTGGAGATCCTCGACCGCGTGGGCGGCGGGGACAGCTTCGCCAGCGGGCTTCAATTCGGCTTTCTCGCGAAGAACGACCCGCAGCTCGCCGTGGATTACGGCGCCGCGCACGGCGCCCTTGCCAGCACCACCCCCGGGGACACGTCGATGGCCACGCGCAGGGAGGTCGAGAAGCTCATGGCCGGCGGGGGCGCGCGCGTCGTGCGGTGACGCCGCGGGGCTTCCGTAAAAAAATCCAAAAAACATTGACTTGGGGCATGGACCGCATTCCCTCCGGCCTTCCCTTTCACGGGCTGTAGCGCAGTCTGGCTAGCGCGCTTGCATGGGGTGCAAGAAGTCGGTGGTTCGAATCCACTCAGCCCGACCAGTTGAAAAGTGATGCCCGCGGCAGCGATGTCGCGGGCATCCTCATGTCCGGCCCACCCGGCAAAATGCCCGCCGGGCGCCCGGCGCCCCCCCTCTTTCCACCTCCCACCCCGGCGCCCGGGCCTGCCTTCCCCATCGCCTCCCGCGCTCTTGACGGAACGCCCCCGCGACGGTATCCGCTTGCGCCCTTTTACAAATCACGCCCCCAATGCTCCCATAAGTGAAGAACTTTTTCAGAAAAATTTTTACAAAAGACATGGATAACGCCAACGACCATAGCGCAGGGGATGCAGACCAATCCGCCACGACGCCGCGTGCCGACACCACGGAAGCCGCCGCAAACGCCGACTCCCCCTCCGGCGTCGAGGTCGGGACCGCCGGCGAAACCAGCCCCGCGACGGACAACCGCGCCCCCGACGAGGAAATCCTGCGCCTGCGCGACGCCCTTGCCCGCTCCCAGGCCGACCTCGACAACTACCGGCGGCGCGTCACCCGTGAGAAGGAGGAGCTGCGCAAGTTCGCCACGCAAAGCCTCGTCGAGGAATTCATCCCCGTGCTCGACAACCTCGCCATCGGCCTTGCCACCGCCGGGAGGCACCCCGAGGCGGCCCCCGTCACCGAGGGCTTCAAAATGATCGCCAGCCGCATCCGGGCCGTGCTGGAGCAGAACGGCCTCGCCGAGATCAACCCCGTCGGCCAGGCCTTCGACCCCAACGCCCACGAATCCGTCAGCCTCGCCCCCCACGACACCATCCCCGACCACCATGTCGCCAGCGTCCTGCGTGTCGGGTACAGGCTGCACGAGCGCCTCGTGCGGCCCGCCACCGTCGTCCTCTCCTCCGGCCCCGCCACCCCGCCCGCGCCCCCGGCCGACGCTGGCGACGGCCCCGCCAATCCCTGACCCGGCACGCGCCGCACCCACCATCACACCGACATGGACGACTATTACCAGTTGCTTGAGATCGCCAAGAACGCCAGCGCCGAGGAGATCAAGAAGGCCTACCGAAAACAGGCCATGAAATGGCACCCCGACCGCAACCAGGGCAACAAGGAGGCGGAGGAAAAATTCAAGAAAGTCTCCCATGCCTACGAAGTGCTCTCCGACCCGCAAAAACGCGCCGTTTACGACCAGCACGGCCCGGCGGCCTTTGAGGGACCCAATGCCGGCCCGGGCGCTTCCGCCGCCGGGGGCTTCCGGGACCCGATGGACATCTTCCAGCAATTCTTCAGCGGCATGCAGGGCGGCGGAGGCTCCATTTTTGAAAGTTTTTTCGGAGGCCGCGGGGGGGATGGCGGCGCCTCCACCGGCCCCCAGGAAGGCGAGGATATTGGCGTTGAATTGCGGATCTCCCTTGAGGAGGCCGCCGCGGGGGTCGAGCGCAAGATCCCCTACCAGCGCTACGCCAACTGCCCGGAATGCCACGGCACCGGCGCCGAGAAGAACACCAGCCGGAAGAAATGCACCACCTGCAAAGGCAAGGGGCAGGTTGTCCGCTCCAGCGGCTTTTTCTCCATCCGCCAGCCTTGTCCGCAATGCGGCGGGGCGGGCGAGATCATTGAAAATCCCTGCAAACGCTGCAAAGGCAACGGGCGCGTCCCGGAGGAGCACACCGTTTCCGTGAAAATCCCGCCGGGCGTGGACACCGGGTCGCGCCTGCGCTCCGTCGGCAACGGGCACGCCGGCGCCAACGGCGGCCCCAATGGCGACCTCTACGTCAGCATCCGGGTTCTCGAGCACGATCTTTTCGACCGGCAGGACGACGACCTGTTCTGCACCGTCCCCATCAAGTTCTCCATCGCCGCCCTGGGCGGCACCGTCGAGGTTGCCACCCTCAACGGGCGCGCCGCCCTCAAGATCCCCCCGGGAACCCAAAGCGGCACCACCTTCCGCCTCCGCGAGAAGGGCGTCCCGCATATTCGCGGCGGCGGCTCCGGGGATCTCCTCGTGCGCATCGAGATCGACGTCCCCAAAAAGCTCACCGAGGAGCAGCGCGCCAAGCTTGAGGATTTTGCGCGCGCCAGCGGCGATTCCACCAATCCCGTCTCCGAGTCCTGGGCGGAAAAATTCCGCCGTTTTTTCAAAAACTAAGCCGTTTGCCGGCGTGGCGCGCATGCCGGCAGGCCTTTTCGCCCCAAAAAGCGAAAATCCTGCCGCGCGCCGCAAGGGGATGCCACGGGCACGGATTCAAAAAACACCTTTGCGCCAAACTGCGGCAGGGACTGCGCCAAGTTGGCACAAAAAACAGGACAAAGGATGGCGGCCCCCAAGGGAGAATGCAAATCCAGGACAACGAAAAAAACGGATAACCTATTGAACAAAAACAACTTCAGCGCACAAGCGCGCGCCCTTGGCACCATGATTGCAAATTCAGGCGCCGCGTTCCTCCACAACGCGCACTTTTTTCCCAAACCAAACCAAACACACACATGAGCAAAGATAGCAAAGCTACCAGCAATGTCCGCGTGAAGCCCCTCGGCGACCGCGTTCTTCTCCAGCGTTCCGACGTCGGCGAAGAGATCAAGGGCGGCATCATCATCCCGGATTCCGCCAAGGAAAAGCCGCAGGAAGCCAAGGTCGTCGCCCTCGGCACCGGAAAAAAAGACAAGGACGGCAAGGATGTCGCCTGGGATGTGAAACTCGGTGACACCGTTCTCATCGGCAAATACTCCGGCAACGAGGTCAAGATCGACGAGGAGGACTACGTCCTCATCCGCGAGGAAGAGATTCTCGCCGTCATCGGCTGAGGCAGACGCGCGGCATCCCCGGGCGCCGCCCCGCGCCGCGCACGATTTGACACACCAACATCCACACAACCCACAAACACACCACTATCCATATGTCCAAGAAACAAATCCTGTTTGATGAAAGCGCCCGCCGCAAGCTCCTCAACGGCGTCGCCACGCTCAGCAAAGCCGTCAAGGCGACGCTCGGCCCCAAAGGCCGCAACGTCGTGATCGACAAAAAGTTCGGCACCCCGAAAGTCACCAAGGACGGTGTCACGGTTGCCAAGGAGATCGAGCTGAAGGACCCGTTTGAAAACATCGGCGCGCAGATGGTCCGCGAAGTCGCCTCCAAGACTGCGGACAAGGCGGGCGACGGCACGACAACAGCCACCGTCATCGCGGAAGCCATCTACCGCGAAGGCCTCAAGAGCATCACCTCCGGCGCCAACCCGATCTTCGTCAAGCGCGGCATTGACAAGGCCACCGAGGCCGCCATCAACGAGCTGAAAAAGAATTCCAAGGCCATCAAGACAAGCGAGGAGGTCAAGCAAGTCGCCACCGTTTCCGCCAACTGGGATTCCACCATCGGCGACATCATCGCCGAGGCCATGGACAAGGTCGGCAAGGATGGCACCATCACGGTCGAGGAGGCCAAGACCATCGAGACGACACTCGAAGTCGTTGAGGGAATGCAATTTGACAAAGGCTATCTCTCCCCCTATTTCGCGACAAACGCCGAGACGCTGGAGGCCGTTCTTGAGGACGCCTACATCCTGCTCTTTGAAAAGAAGATCAGCAGCATGAAGGACCTCCTCCCCGTGCTCCAGGAGGTTGCCAAGACCGGCAAGCCGCTCCTCATCATCGCCGAAGACATTGACGGAGAAGCCCTTGCGACACTCGTCGTGAACAAGATCCGCGGCACGATCAACGTCGCCGCCGTCAAATCCCCCGGTTTCGGCGACCGCCGCAAGGCCATCATGGAGGACATCGGCGTGCTCACCGGCGGCAAATTCATCACCGAGGACCTCGGCGTGAAGCTCGAGACCGTCAAGCTTGCCGACCTCGGAAAAGCCAAGCGCGTCGTCATCGACAAGGAAAACACCACCATCATCGAAGGCGCGGGCAAATCCTCCGACATCCAAGGCCGCGTGAAGATCATCCGCCGCCAGATTGAGGAAACCACCTCCGATTATGACCGCGAAAAGCTCCAAGAACGCCTCGCCAAGCTCGCCGGCGGCGTGGCCGTCATCCAAGTCGGCGCAGCCACGGAAGCCGAGCTGAAGGAAAAGAAAGATCGCGTTGATGACGCCCTTCACGCCACCCGCGCGGCGGTCGAGGAAGGCATCGTCCCCGGCGGCGGCGTCGCCCTTCTGCGCACCGTCAAGGCCATTGAGGACGTGATCGCCAAGCTTGAGAGCGACGAAAAGATGGGCGCCGCCATCGTTCGCAAAGCCATCGAGGAACCCCTCCGCATCCTCTGCGAAAACGCCGGCGTCGAAGGCGCGCTGGTCGTGAAGGAAGTTCTCAAAGCCAAGGGCGACAACGGTTACAACGTCGCCACCGACAAATACGAGGACCTCGTGGCCGCCGGCGTCGTCGACCCGACCAAGGTCACCCGCACCGCCCTGCAAAACGCCGCCTCGGTCGCCGGCCTGCTCCTCACCACAGAGGCCGTCATCACCGACCTCCCGGAGGACAAACCGGCCCCCGCCGCCCCCGCCGGCGGCGACATGGACTACTAAGTCCTTCCGGCCCAACGCTTCGCACCGCACTCCCGTGCGGGCGAAGCAGCAACATCCGGCGCCGTCCCCGAAAAGGGGGCGGCGCCGCTGTCATGACTGGAAACCGGCCCAACGACACAATCCAACCCGGCGAATTCTCGGATCCAAGCGTTGCGGAGACGCCATCAAAAAAACGCCGCGAACAAAAAACGGACGGGGCCGGACATCCAGACGAAACGGAAGCCTTTGGCCTCAAATCAATGCGCGAAACGCCTGGTTGTGTCCGGAAAGTTTCGCACATTTGTGGAGGCATGTGGAGGGCGGGGGAAGGTTTATTGTTGGTTCTTTTGTCGGTTATTTTGTGGAAGTTTATGGACGGGAGTAGACCGTCCT
>JAIRPL010000005.1 GCA_031256995.1 Puniceicoccales bacterium | reverse complement strand
AGGACGGTCTACTCCCGTCCATAAACTTCCACAAAATAACCGACAAAAGAACCAACAATAAACCTTCCCCCGCCCTCCACATGCCTCCACAAATGTGCGAAACTTTCCGGACACAACCTATTTTTTGTTGACAACGTTCACGCATCCGCGACATTGTTTCATTATGGCATCAAGAAAGCTCGTAGGTGTATCTGAAATTGCCGAACTGGCCGGCGTCACCAAACAGGCGGTCGCCAATTGGCGGCAGCGCTTTGATCATTTTCCCAGGCCCGTTCAGACGCTTCAGGCCGGTCCCGTTTGGGACGCCGAAGTCATTTCTGAATGGTTGAAAGCGAAGGACGGCTACCAAACCAAGGTCATCAGCTTCATCAATCTCAAGGGCGGCGTGGCCAAGACCACCACCTCCGTTGCCGTCGCCGAGATTCTCGCCAAGGACTTCCGTAAGCATGTCCTCTTCATCGATCTCGACCCCCAGACCAATGCCACGATCAATCTAATCGGCGAAGAGGAGTGGGGGAAACGCGACAAGGACGGACGCACGCTCGCGCAGCTTTTCAAGGACAAACTCCGTCCCGAAGCCAAACCCGTCTTCAATGTCGAGGAGTCCATCATTCACAGCGTCTCCACCATTAACGGCGGCATCGCCCGGCTCGATCTCCTTCCATCAAGCATCGAGTTCATCGACATCCAGGAAAAACTCCCGTTTGTCGCCATGCAGGGCAACTACGAGAACAACCCCCAAGACATCTTGCGGCGCGCGCTCGCCCCTGTGATCGACCGTTACGACTTCGTCATTATCGATTGCCCTCCCAGCCTCGGAATTGTTACCAAGAACGGGCTTCGCTTCTCGACCCACTACGTCATCCCGGCGATCCCCGACATCGTTTCCACCTGGGGTATTTTCCAGATCGTCAGCAGCATCGAGGCCTTTTCCGACAGCATCAACCGCGCCCCCCCCATTCGCCCCCTTGGGATCGTAGCGACCAAGGTCCAAGGCAATATCGATCTACACCAGCGAGTGCTCAACCAGCTTCGTGCCGGCCGTCTGTTTGAGGGCAACGATACCGATCTCGAACAACCGCCGCTCTTCGAGGCAGCCATCGCACAAAATGCCAATACCGCGCGCGGTGCCGATGCCGATGCCGGTCTCAATACTTTCCGCAAAAAATACGGCCCCAACTACGAGACCCATTACAACCTTACCAAGGAGATCATCGAACGATGCAACCTGGCCAAAAACTAATCCGCGCGCTTCGCGCTTTAGTCGAACTCGTCGAAGACGAGGCTGCCCGCAATCCGGCATTCGCCCAGCGGCTGGAAGCTGTCGTTGCCGACCTCCCTGCCGGTGCCGCCAATAAAAAGACGTCTAAGCCCAAGGCTCCGACCGCAGATATTGAGATCCCCGACGTGCTCAAAGCTTTTCAAGACAAGGGTGAAACTGAGTTCCGATTTTGGCTGCGGGATTTCGATCTTCTCGTCCTCAAAGCCATTGTGAAAGCCAACGGCTTTGATCCTGGTAAAAGCTCCCAACGGTGGTCTGAGCCCGATAAGTTTATCGCTCTCATTGCTGATCAAACTTCGGCTCGCTTGAAACGTGGCGCATCTTTCCTCCCGCCTAAATCCGCTGAGGACTCTGCGGATGTTCCTTAAAAAGCATGTCCACCCGCTTCTTCACCAACGCCGGTATCAATACCCTCTTCGCCAAACTAGGGGGCGTTTTCCATCACAATCCTGACATTCAGCGTTTCGACGCCTTGGTCGGCTACCTGCGTGCGTCCGGTTACTTCGCCCTCCGTCCTCACCTGTCCCAAGTTCCCAAGGTTCGCATTCTTGTCGGCATCGACGTGGACGAGATCGTCGCCGACTACCACAAACGCGGACTCTTATTTCTCGCTGATCCCGCCAAAGCCCTCGAAGATTTCCAGCGCCGCCTTAAAGCCGACATCCAGAAAGCGGAATACCGTCCCGACATCGAAACCGGCATTCTCAGCTTCGTCGAAGACGTGGTGTCCGGCAAACTCGCGATCAAGGCCCACCCTACCAAACGCCTTCACGCCAAAATCTACATTTTCCTTCCCTCTGGTTGGTGCGAGCACAAGCCCGGTGCCGTTATTACCGGCTCGTCCAACCTGACCGCTGCTGGACTCGGAGTCGAAGAACAGTCCCGTAACTACGAATTCAACGTCCTGCTCCACGACTACGACGACGTGAAGTTCGCCTCCGACGAGTTCGAAAAACTTTGGGCCGAGTCCGTCGATGTGCTGCCCAAGACCGTCCTTGCCGTTCGCGACTCCACCTACCTCGCGACCACGATCACGCCTTACGAACTCTACTACAAACTTCTCACCGAATACTTCGGCCCGGCCATAGACTACGACCCCAACGCCATTTCAGACCTGCCCGACGGCTTTAAGCGTCTCAGCTACCAGATCGACGCCGTGAACAACGGTTACCGCCTTCTCGAAAAGCACAACGGCTTCTTCCTCTCCGATGTCGTCGGCTTGGGCAAAACCGTTATCGCCTGCCTCATCGCCCGAAAGTTTTTCTTCCACAACGGCTTTCCCGATCACCGCTCCCACACCCTCATCGTCTGCCCGCCCGCGCTGGAGGAAAACTGGCGCGAAACCAAGGAACGCTTCCATCTCGATAACTGCGATATAGTCACCAACGGCTCGCTCCACAAGGTCCGCAATCCCCAGAAATACGATCTCATCATCGTCGATGAGGCTCATAAGTTCCGCAACGACACTGCCGAGGCCTTCGACGACCTTCAGCGTCTCTGCAAATCCGGCACGCTCCGCAAGCTCCCCGACGGCTCGCTCGCCGAGAAGAAAGTTATCCTCGTTTCCGCCACCCCGCTCAACAACGCCCCTCAGGACATCCGCAACCAACTCGCCCTTTTCCAAGACCTGAAACGTTCCACCCTCAGCGTCGGCAACCTCCAACACTTCTTCGCCCAGCGCGAACGCGAGTTCCGCGAGGCCAGGAAGGAGCCCAATGTCGAGGCCGCTCGCCGCGCCGTCGTCGCCATTTACGAGCGGATTCGCACCAAGGTTATCAGCGAAATCATCGTCCGCCGCACCCGCACGGACCTCGACGAAAACGAAGACTACAAGCGCGACCTCGAAGCCCAGAGCATCCATTTTCCGGCCATCGAACGCCCTCGCCATATCCTCTATCCGCTCTCTTCCGAGCTGGAATCCCTCTACGACCGCACCGTCCAGGTCCTTTCGACCGGCACCCCGACCAGCCTCACCTACAACCGCTACCGGGCGCTCTCCTTCCTTCGCGCCGACCTGAAGAAAAAATACCAGAACGCCGACCGCATCTCCCAACAGCTCGCCACCATCATGCGCACGCTGCTCGTGAAGCGCCTCGACAGTTCTTTCTACGCCTTCACCGCGTCCCTGCGCCGCTTCCACAACGCCACCCAGGTCATGATCGGCATGTTCGAGCGCGGCACCGTTTACATCGCGCCCAACCTTTCAGTGAACCAGCTCATCCTCGAAGGCCGCGAGGAAGAACTCGTCGCGCTCATCGCCGAGAAACAGGACGCCGACCCCACCATCGAAGTCTGCAACCCCGAGGACTTTTCCGAAGACCTGCTTGCCGGACTCCGCCGCGACCTCGAGCGCATCGCCCCCATCCTCGCCGATTGGGAGCAGGTGGTCGCATCCAATCAGGACCCCAAGTTCGACCGCTTTCTCCGCTACCTGCGCGACGAGTTGCTCCACCGCGACATCAACCGCGAAGGCAAACTCGTTGTCTTCTCCGAATCCAGGGAAACCACCGACTACCTCACCAAACGTCTCTCCATCGCCGGATTCAATCGCGTCCTCACCATCGACGCTGGGAACCGCAACGCCCGCCGCGACGACATCCGCGCCAACTTCGACGCCAACTACTCCGGCAAACGCCGCGACGACTTCGACCTCATCCTCTCCACCGAGGTACTCGCCGAGGGGGTGAACCTCCACCGCGCCAACATCATCGTCAATTACGACACCCCGTGGAACTCCACCCGGCTCATGCAGCGCATCGGCCGCGTCAACCGCATCGGCTCCCTCGCGCCCCGCGTTTACATCTACAACTTCTACCCCACCTCCCGCGTCGATGACGACATCGAGCTGCGCAAGAAGGCCATCATGAAGCTCCAAGCCTTCCATTCCGTGCTCGGCGAGGACAGCCAGATTTACTCCACCGACGAAGAGGTGGATACCTTCGGTCTCTTCGAAAAAGTCCCCGAGGACAACGAACGCGACGAACGCCTCACCCTGCTCATGGAGCTGCGCCGTTTCCGTGCCGAAAACCCCGAACAATTCCGCCGCATCGCCAAGCTCCCCGCCCGCTGTCGCGTGGGCCGCGCTGATCCGCCCCGCGCCAGCGGCACCGTCGCCTTCATCCGCAATGCCCACCGCGACGCGTTTTATCGTATCCGCCCCGACGCCGGGCCAGAGGAAATCACCTTCACCGAGGCCGCCCGCGAGTTTCGCGCCACCCATATCGACGAACCCGCCATCGCCCTTCACCGCGACCACCACGCTCAGGTCAACGCCGCCACCGCCGCCTTCCGCGAAGCCGTCATCGCCGACACCCTTGCGCCCCTCGCCGTCGAGGCCAGACAGGGCCCCAACGAGAAACGCGCCCGCGACTTCATCGATGGCTTCCTTGCCTTCGACTTCATCAGCGACGAGGAGCGCCGTCTCATCCGCCTCGCCAAGCTCGCCCTTGCCCGTGCCCGCTACGCCAGCCTCCAGCGCGAGATCAACAAACTCCAGCGCGACACCAAGAAGGTGAAGGTCACCCCCGCCGTCCTCGCCGACAAACTCTTCGACATCCTCCGCGAGTATAAGTTGGAGGACATGGAGAGCCAGGGTGTCGGTGCCGCTGAGACCCTTCGCCGTGCCGAGACCGAACCCGAAATCATCCTCACCGAATCCTTTGACCACCCGGCGACAGCGACCGCGGCATCCGGGCACAAAAAAGGGGCAACCCTTGCGGATCACCCCATCGCTTAAAGCGAGAAGTTCACCAAAGATTGTCCTCTTTCATCCAAAATCAAGCCTTTATTCGATGGATTCTTCCCCTTCCGCGCCGCCACCGCCCAAACGTCGCACCATCATCTACATCGATGCTTTCAACTGGTATTACGGAATCTTTGCGGAGCGCCCGTCCTGGAAGTGGTTGGACGTGGAATCGTTCTTCCAAGCCCTCCGTCCGGACGAGGAGATCATAGCGGTCAAATTTTTCTCCGCCCTTGTGGAGCCCAGACTGAGCACCAGCCCGCGCCGAGACCGCCAGCAACGTTACCTCTCCGCCCTGCGCACCCTGCCTAGGACCACGGTTGTGCTTGGCAAATATCAAAATCGTACCGTCACCTGCCGCGCCCCCGCCTGCGGTCGCAACCTTCAGTATGAGGTAGGCGAGGAGAAAAAGACCGATGTAAACATCGTCGTCCACCTCATCGATGATGCCCTTCGCGACCGCATGGATTGCGCGGTCATCGTCTCCGGTGACTCCGATCTGGAGCCCGCCGTGGCTTGGGTGCGGACCAATCACACCGCGATCAAAATCGCGGTTTACATTCCCACTCTTCCGGAGGAGGCCAAAGACCGACGCAACGATTATTATCCCTCCATCGGTGTGACCTGCCGCGCCCTGCCGCTTGATGGCATCACCAACCACCTCTTCCCCGCCTCGATCACCTTGGCCAGCGGTGCCGTGCTGGAGCGGCCCCGCGCTTGGCCCGCCTCCTGATTTCCCATGACCCGCGACGAACTCAAATCCTTCCTTCAATCTCCCTACGACCGCGCGCGCTGGCTCCCCCTGCTTCACCACCTGCTGCCCGCGACCTAGGCCTTTGCCGCTCCGAAGCCGCTCGCCATTCCATCCGACGCCATCGTCTCCGCCGCACAGATCGCGAGTATCCCGCTCACCGGCGACCGCACCGTCGCCGTGCTCGAAGTCCGCGTCTCCGGGCAGGTGGACTTGCAGCGCAACCGCGCTGGGCTGCACAAGCTTGTCGCCCGCTTCATCGGCCAGCCGCAGGCCGACGCCGTGCTCGCCTTCTTCGTCGGCGACGCGCCCGACTACCGCTTCTCCTTTGCCACCCGCACCAACAACTTCTCCGCCGATGGTCAGCTTGAACAGTACGCCACCGCCCCGCGCCGCTACACCTACCTTTTCGGTCCCGGCCAGCCCTGCCGCACCGCGCTGGAGCGCCTGGAGTTGCTTCGCTCCCTCGGCGCGCGTGCCCAGCTCGCCGACCTGATAGAAGCGTTCAAGGTCGAGCCCCTCTTCAAGGAGTTTTACCGCGACTACGGTCGCGTGTTCGACGCCGTTGAGACTCACATACGCCCCTCGCTCCCGGACAAGGAGCCGCTCCGCCTCTTCACCCAGCGCCTCTTCAACCGGCTCATGTTCCTCGCCTTCGTCGAGCGCAAGGGCTGGCTCCGCTTTGACCGGCGCACCGACTACCTCGCCGCGCTGTGGGACGACTACACCGCCAAACGCCGCACCGGGTCCGCGCCGGGCAACTTCTACGCCGACCGCCTCACGCCGCTTTTTTTTGCGGGACTCAATCAGCCCGACCGCCCCGCCGACTCCACCGACCCGCGCTTCGGCTCCGTGCCCTACCTCAACGGCGGCCTCTTCGAATACGCCGAGGACGGCACCGACCGGCTCGCCTCCCTCCGCGTGCCCGACGAGGCCCTCGCCCTCATCCTTGATTCCGAAAGCGGCCTTTTCTCACGCTACAACTTCACCGTGGCCGAGAGCACGCCGCTGGAGATCAATGTCGCCGTCGATCCCGAGATGCTGGGAAAAGTGTTCGAGGAACTCATCACCGGTCGCCACGAGCAGGGCAGCTACTACACGCCCAAGCCCATCGTCGCCTTCATGGGCCGTGCCGCCCTCGTCGAGCACCTCGCCGACCGCTGCCCGGCCGAGTCCCGCGCCGCCCTGGAAAAATTCGTCCACGAGGACGACGCCTCCGCCCTGCGCGATCCCGAAGCGATTCACCGCGCCCTGGTGGACGTGAAAATCTGCGACCCGGCCTGCGGTTCCGGCGCTTACCTTCTCGGCCTGCTTCACGAACTGCTCGACCTGCGCACCCGCATCTTCGCCACACGGCAAAAGCCTGATCCCGAGTCGTCCTACACTCGCCGCCTCCAGATCATTGAGCGCAACCTCTATGGCGTCGATAAGGACGCGTTCGCCGTCAACATTGCCCGCCTTCGCCTCTGGCTCGCCCTCGTGGTCGAGTATGACGGCCCAGCCCACAAAGTTCCGCCCCTGCCCAATCTCGATTTCAAGATCGAGGTGGGCGACGCCCTCTCCGCACCCGCGCCCGCCGCCGTGCTCAACAGCGAGAACACCGCGCTCATCAACCCCGCGGTTCAGGAGTTTCGTCTGAAAAAAGACCGGCACCTCCGCGCCCACGGCCCTGAAAAAACCGCTCTGCGCCAGGAGATCGACCGCCTTAAAACCGACATCAAGGGCTGGCTGGCCACGGAAAACTCCCGCCTCGGCCAAAGCCCCGACGACGCCTTCCACTGGGCCATCGAGTTCGCCGAGGTCTTCATGCCCACGCCCGCCACCGAGACACTCTCCGGTGGCCTCAACCTGGGCGACGAACTCGCGGTCCCGGCCCAGCCGGGAGGTTTCGACATCATCGTCGCCAATCCGCCTTATGTGCGGCAGGAGCTGATCAAAGATCAAAAGCCAATTCTCAAAAGACGGTTTCCTGAAGTATTCTCGGGTCTCGCTGATCTTTACGTTTACTTCTACGCCCGCGCTCACGAGTTGCTTAGGCTCGGCGGCATCGCCGCCTTCATCTCGTCTAACAAATGGCTCCGTGCAGGCTACGGCGAATCCCTCCGCCAGCACTTGCTCGATGCACAGGCGTTCCGGTTCGTGATGGATTTCGGTGAGCTCGGCATCTTCGACACCGCCGCCACTGATGCCGCGATATTTTCTTGGAGTAAGCTGCCGCGAGGTGAACTCGCCACACAATGGGCGATGGTGAAAAATCTGGATGAATGCTACAAGGATAGTGTCCATCAGCATTTTGGGAAGCTTGCGACCGGGGTCCCTTCATCACAATTTGGGAGTGGGAAGCCTCGACTAGCTACCGTTGCTACCGCCAGCTTGCGAAAAAAAATGGAACGCAGTGGTCCAACGTTGGGTGAAATCTATAAAGGGGAAATATTATATGGTGTTAAAACGGGATTGAATGAGGCCTTCGTGGTTAATCAGGAGACGCGCAAAGCCATTTTGACCAAGAATCCAGCCGCCGATGAAATTATCCGACCGATCATTTCGGGAGACGATGCTCGGCGCTACGAAATACACTATAGGGGGCAGTATGTGATACTCACGAAAATTGGCACCCCAATGAATCGTTATCCTGCTGTAATGGAGCATTTGCTTCATTTCGAGCGACAAGCGCGTAAAAGAGCAGATCAAGGATCTCACTGGTGGGAACTCCGAGCCTGCGATTATTATGACAAGCTCTGCGGAACTAAAATTATTATCCCTGCCTTTGCGAAAGAGGCTCGATTTCCCATGGACACCAAGGGAATTTGTCTCAACGCCCCAGCATATTTTATTTCAACAGAAGATTCGTATTTACTGGGGGTGATCAACTCCGCCGCTGCATTTCGTCATTTGCTGGAAATTTGCTCGGTATTGGGTGACAAAGAAGAAAGGGGACGGGCGATATTGAGGCCGATTTATTTCGAGAAACTTCCCATCCCAGATGCCTCCACCGCCGACCGCGAAATCGTCGGCCAACTCGCCAAGCAGGCCCAAGCCCTGCACGGCCAGCGCCGCGCCCGCAGCGAGCAGTTCATCCGCGCCCTCAGCCTCGACCCCGCCGACAGCACCTCGCGCAACCCGCTGGAGCAACCCTGGTCCCTCGCGCCCGAAGACTACGCCAAACGCGCCCGCAAGCTCCACGGACGTGCCCCCGATCTCAAACTCTACGAGGCCGCCCGCGACGAGACCGCCGCCCTCACCGGGCAAATCGCCAAGGTCGAAGCCGAGATCGACGCCCGCGTCGCCGCCCTCTACGGCCTCGACGCCGAGGACCAGCGCTGGGCCGCCCAATCCGCTCCGGTCGATGCCAAACAAATCGTTTTCTTCGATCTCCTCGGTCGCCTCAAGTCGCGCCGCGCCCACTTCTCCCACACCGAGGTGCAGGCCGCCGTCAACGACCCTGAACGTCTATCTCAGCGAGGCGACCCGACAGGGCCTCATCCACGACGCCGGTCGTGGCTGGTATGGGCGCCTCTCCGAGCCTCTCAAGCTCGACCCCAGGCCCATCCAGAAACTCATTCGCGCAACGAAAAAGGCGCTCCCCTTGCTTGACTTCTGCGCGTGGAGCACCGCCCAGCTCAATCCGTGGATGCAGCACCTTCTGGCCCAGCCCGTGGCCTTCCTCTACGTGCCCCGCGAGACCCTCGAATCCGTGGGCGACACCTTGCGTGAGCAGGGCTGGGAAGTCGCGGTCAACCCCGGCAAACGCGATGTCGCCCGCGACATCCGCCCCGGAGAGAAGATGGTCGTCCTTCGTCCGACCCATTCCAAGCACCCCCCCCGCCCAAGATCACCACGCCGCCCCCGAGCAAGTGCTGGTCGAATTGCTGGTCGAAACCGAGACATTGGGCCTTATGGACACCGCAGAAGCCCGGGCCGCCTTGGTCGCCGCCACGGATAGCGGCTGGATAAAAATGTCTGACTTGAAACGTTTTGCGGAATTCAGGCAACTCGAATGGCAGAAAATATTTCCAATTAACTAACGCCAGATTTTCATAAATTTTGGCATTGATTAATTAGATAGTGTCGTCACGAGATTGGCTTGACCGAAGAGCTTGAAAACAAACTATGCAGGCATGGAAGCCGACTATCACCGACACGATTTGAACGACCGGGCGTGGAGCCGCTTGAGCCGCACCTGCCCGGACAAAGAGGGCAATGGGGAGGGGTGGCAGAAAACAACCGGCGTTTTATCAACGCGGTGTTCTGGCATTTGAGGACCGGGGTGCCCTGGCGGGATCTGCCGCCCGATTACGGCGGATGGAAAAACACCCGGCGAAGGTTCAGCCGCTGGCGGGACAAGGGGCTGTGGGAGGCGTTGCTGGAAAAGATCATCGAGGAGCCCGACTTCGAATGGCTCATGATCGACGCCAGCCACGTGAAAGTGCACCCGCACGCGGCCGGGGCCAGGGGCGGCAACCAGGCGATGGGTCGCACAAAAGGGGGCTCAACACGAAAACACATCTGGCCGTGGATGCTCATGGCATGCCGGTCCGAGTCATTGTCACGGCGGGTCCCGTTGCTGATTGCACACAGGCTGGGGCGTTGACCAAAGACCTGCCCGCCGAATGCCTGATCGCTGAAAGGGCCTGATCGCGGACAAAGGCCACGACACCAGCGCGGTCGTGGCGGAGGCGCGAAATCGCGGCATGGAGGTGGTCATCCCGTCCAAAAAGAACCGCGTCCACCCGCGCCCGCATGACCGCCATCTCCATAAATTGCGGCACCTGGTGGAAAACGCCTTTTTGAGACTCAAAGGCTGGCGCGCGATTGCCACACGCTATCTAAAAAACGCCGCCAGCTACCTCGCGGCCGTCCAAATCCGTTGTCTTTACCTTTGGCTTGCAATCTCGTGACGACACTATCTAGTTTGGACACGAGCAGATTCTTAAAACTCTTCTGGAACAGGGTGGTTTCCTTGCGGATGGTCGAGGGCTGGGCATCGGAGAATAAGTTCACGTCTGTGTTCGACGGTGCGCTGCGCGACGTATTCGGCGATGGCCTCGGCAAGCAGTTTTGTGTGTTTTGGGCGCCTTATGGTTGGGCAGGGCGGAGTCCATGAGTTTGGAGAGGGTATGACGGTCGCCCCGGATGCGCAGAAAGACGGATTTGGCCTGCTGCAGCTTTTCGTCGGAAAGATGGGACCAGCCATCTGCAGGTTGGAAGCGACGGATTGGACGGCCTACAGTTCAAGGGCATCTTTTTTGAAGAAACTTCCTTTCTGGTCGGAAAGTTTTTGCGGATGCGCTTTCCGTTGAGCGAGCCATTGACCAGATAGACGATCTGGACGGAGGGTTTCTTGGGGGGGCGGATTTGGGACGGGATTGATTTTGGTTTCACATAGGACTTGCTACGTCAACCTGTCAGATACAGGGATCTCCTACCTTACCCCCTCGTTTCCAAGCGAATTAAATGGCGGAGAGGGGGGGATTCGAACCCCCGGTAGGTCTTTTGGAACCTACAATGCTTTAGCAAAGCACCGCTTTCGGCCACTCAGCCACCTCTCCTTCCAAAGGAAACGCGGGGCAGGAAAGCCGTCGTGCCACTTGCTGTCAATAGGGATCCTTTGGGGGGAGGGGGCGATTCACGGGAAGGCCGTCCCGGATTTTCATGGTGGCGCACTTGCGCTTTCCCCCGGGAGGGCTTTTCCTCCGCCCCCTTTGCATCACGCCTTTATGCCTGAAACACTGCATGTCACCGTCTGGAACGAGTTTTTGAACGAAAAGAGCAAGCCCGCCGCCGCCTTGGCTTATCCACGCGGGATCCACGAGGCCATCGCGGAGCCGTTGCGCCACCTTCCGGGCGTGGAGGTGCGCACGGCCACCTTGGAGGAGCCGCAACATGGTTTGACGCAGGAAGTTCTGGATGCCACGGATGTCCTCATTTGGTGGGGGCATTCCGCGCACCATCTTGTCGCGGATGAAGTGGTGAGCCGTGTGCACCGGCGTGTCCTGGAGGGCATGGGGTTCATCGCTCTTCATTCCGCGCATGAATCCAAGATTTTTCTTGCGCTCACGGGGGATACTGGCGCCTTGAAATGGCGTGAGGCGATGGACAGGGAACGCCTCTGGGTCGTAAACCCCTCGCATCCCATCGTCCAGGGGGTGCCGGAGCATTTTGATCTGCCGGTTGAGGAGATGTATGGCGAGCCTTTTGGCATCCCCGAGCCGGAGCAGCTGATTTTCATCTCATGGTTCTCGGGCGGGGAGGTTTTCCGCAGTGGGGCGACATGGAAAAAGGGCAACGGGCGCCTTTTTTATTTCCGCCCCGGCCATGAGACTCACCCCACTTATCACGACCCCAATGTCCAACGGGTGCTTGCCAACGCGGTCCGGTGGGCGCGGCCGACAGTCCGCATTGCGCGGCAATGTCCCCGCGTCGCGCCCCTTGAGCCACCCTCTGTGTAAGGCGGCGATGCCCGCGCGGCAGGATTTTTTCCGGGGGAGGCGCGGGATTGCCCGCCCTGTCTGGAACCCGCTGCATGGCGCACTGTCTCACCACGCCTTCACAAACCCAACCCAACAACAGCCAACCTGCGCACATTACCCATGTCCATCACCTGCCCGATTTCTCCCTACCCACTCCGCCGGCGTTCTTTCATCAGGGGCGTCCTCGCCGCCGGCGCCGCACCGTTCATTTTGCGCGCATTGCCGGAGAATCTCTCCGCCGCCAGCAGGAAGGATGCGAAGAAGATCGGGCAAAAAGTCAGGATCGCCTACATCGGCATCGGGAACCAGGGCAAGAATGACATTGAGGGTTTTGCCAAGACCGGCCTTGTCGAGGTTGTCGCCCTGTGTGACACCGAGCTTGGCCACAAGCGCACGCAGCACGTGCTGCAGAAATATCCCCATGCCAGGCAGTATCGCGATTTTCGCAAATTGCTGGACGAGGTCGGCGGCCGGATTGATGCCGTGCTTGTCGCCACGCCGGATTTTTCCCACTTCCCGGCGGCCATCGCCGCGATGGCCCTTGGCAAGCACGTCTATGTCGAGAAGCCCATCGCGCAAAGTTTCAGGCAGATCGAGCTGTTGATGGCCGCCGAGAAGAAGTACGGCGTCGTGACGCAGATGGGGAACCAGGGCCACTCCGGGGGCAACTATTACCAATTCAAGGCGTGGACCGAGGCAGGGGTCATCAAAAACATCACGCGGATCAACGCGCACATGAATGCGGCGCGCCGCTGGCACAAGAAGAGTTTTCTTGGCATGAAGGACTTTTTCCCGGCGCAACCCGTGCCGGAATGGCTTGATTGGGAGGCGTGGCTTTCCACCGCGCTGGAGCATCCCTACAATCCGGGTTACCTCAACGGGGACTGGCGTTGCTGGTTTGAGTTTGGCAACGGGGCCCTTGGGGATTGGGGCGCCCATATTTTTGACACCGCGCACCGCTTCCTCCAGCTTGGCCTCCCGCGCGAGGTCAACCCCCTGAGACTTGAGGGGCGCAACGCCTTCATCTTCCCGCAGGCCTCGACGTTGGAGTTCAAATTTGCCGCGCGCGGCGAAGGCAGGCCTGCCTGCACCCTTGCGTGGTATGACGGCAAGGAAAACCCGCCACCCCTGCCCAAGGGGGGCGAGGACATCGAGGTGGATGCCGATATTCCGCCCCCCGGGGGCGGCTCCTCGGCGAAGGCTGACAAAAAAGGGAAAAGCCTTGTGCCCAACAACGGCAAGGAACTCTACGCTGCGGATGGCACCATTTTCCAAGGCGGCACCCACGGGCGCACCCTTCGCGCGCTTGATCCCGACAAGGCCAGGGAGTTTGCGAAAGTCGCCGTGCCACGTGTCACGTCCGACCATTTCAAGAACTTCCTGCTCGCCACGCTTGGCGCGGAAGAGGCGCGGGCACCCTTCTCGGTTTCCGGGCCGTTGTGCCAGGTGATGAACCTTGGCGTCATCGCGCAACGCGTTGGGGAGCGATTTGCGTTTGATCCCGCCACCAAGCGCATCACCAACCACGAGGTTGCCGACAAACTCCTCGACGGCGTTCCCCCGCGGAAGGGTTGGGAGCAGTTTTATAAACTGGCATAGGATCCTGTTTCCCTTGGCGCCCCCCGAACGGGGAGCGGCCCATTTCCTTTTCGCAAAAAAACGGCAGGCCCCATTCAGGGTCTGCCGTTTTTCGCTGCGCGCGGGGTGCCTTACTTGCCCATGACGCGCTGTTTTCCCGTGCTTCGGAAGAAATTTTTGAATTGGGCGGAGGCGTAGTCGCGGTTGAGCTGCGCGATGAAGTCCAGCGTGTTGCCCTTGGGGCAGACCGCCTGGCACTCCCCGTAGTTGGTGCAATTGCCAAAACCCTCGGCATCCATTGTGCGCACCATTGCCAGCGTGCGCTGGTCTTTTTCCGCCTTGCCCTGGGGGAGACTGTTGAAGTGGGCCACCTTGGAGCCGACGAAGAGCATCGCGGCGGCATTCGGGCAGGCCGCGACACAGGCCCCGCAGCCAATGCACTCCGCGGCGTCCATGGCCCGGTCGGCGACCGGCTTGGGGATGGGGATGATGTTGGCGTCAATCGCCGAGCCGGTGCGGATGCTGATAAAGCCCCCGGCCTGTGTCACACGGTCCAGGGCGGTGCGGTCCACGACAAGGTCTTTGATGACCGGGAAGGGGCGCGCGCGCCAAGGCTCAAGGGTGATGGTCTCCCCGTCCTTGAAATGGCGCATGTGCACCTGGCAGGTGGTGACACCTTGCAAAGGGCCGTGGGGAATGCCGTTGATTGTCATCGAACACATGCCGCAAATGCCCTCGCGGCAATCATGGTCGAACGCAATCGGCTCCTCGTTGCTGGCGACGAGTTGCTCGTTGAGAATGTCGATCATCTCCAGGAACGAGGAACCGACGGAGATGTTGGCCACCTTGTATTCCTTGAATTCGCCTTTGGCCAGGCGGGTGGGCTGGCGCCAGACACGGAGTGTCAGGCTGAGCACTTTGTCATGCGATTCGTTGTCGTGAGACATGTGTGACGGTCTTGTTTTGAGTGGAACTTGCTGCGTGATAAGGGTGGCGTCCACCCGCGCATGACGCGGGGTGGCGGAAAGGAGAATGAAGGGAGGGCAGGGAACGCGCCCGCGCCGCGCTGGCAAGGCGCAATTTCCCGTCTTCCGCCGTTCGCGCGGTTTTTTGCGCGCAAACCTCGCGCGCCATCATGCGCGCGCCACGATTTTCTCGAATGCGGAAAGCTGTTTCTCAATGGATGAGACGAGGGCGAACTGGTTGCGGCAGCGCTCAAGGTTGTGCGCGGGATGGGCAATCTTGAAATAGGTGTCGCCGCACAGGTAATCCGTCAGGAAACGCATCCCGACCTCAAGCGTCATCAGCTTGCCGCTGAAGGCGAGAAGCTCCTTTTCGCGATCGTTGAGCGTGTCCTTGAGGGCGGTGATGAAGCCGGAGGCAAGCGCCTTGAAGTGATCGGCGCGGCAGGTGACGGCGTCGAGATCCGTCTCATCCTCCAGGGCGCTCGTGGCGCCGCTGCGCACCATGTCGCCAAAATCGTAAAGCGCGCTGCCGGGCATCACCGTGTCGAGGTCCACGACACACAGCCCGCGCCCCGACTGGACGTCCATCAGGATGTTGTTGAGCTTGGTGTCATTGTGCGTGATGCGCTCGGGGATCTCGCCGCGTTTGATGGCATCCACGATGACGGAACAGTCCTTCTCGCGGTCTTTCAGGAAACGGACCTCATTTGCGACAGACGCCGAGCGCCCGGCGGCATCCGTCTCCAGCGCGGACAAAAACGCCTCGTAACGTTTGCGCGTGTGGTGAAAGTCGGGGATGGTTTCCGCGAGCCTCTCGCCGGGAAGGTCGGAGAGCAGGCGCGTGAACTCCCCGAAGGTGTGCGCCGCGTGGAAGGCGAGCGAGGGAGTGGCCGCCACGTTGAACGAGGCCGCGCCCTCGATGAACAGAAAACAGCGCCAGTGGTTGCCGGCGGCGTCCTTGACCCAGTCGGAACCGTCGCGCGTGGGCACGAGCGTGAGGGCGCGCCGCGAGGCGTCGGGCTGGTTGTCCGCGCGCAGGCGTCCGCCGGCGTGGCGGCAAACCCGGGCGACATTTGACATGAGCGCGGTCGCGTCCCGGAATATGGCATGGTTGACACGCTGGACGATGTAGCGCACGGGGGTGCCGCCCTGGTTGAAGGTTGTCGCGTAAGTGTCGTTGATATGCCCGTCACCGTGGGGGGTTGCGGAAACGAAGTCGCCGAGGATGGCGAAGTTTCCTGCAATGGCCCGAATGTCAAATTGCATGCCGGGCAGGTAAAATGCCTCTTTATGAAAACGCAATTCGTAAAATTTTTTGGATTGAAAAAAGAGCCGGAACCGGCCGGGTGCGCCTTCGTTCGCCCTTCCTTCATGCCTTGTCTTTTTATTTCGAGTGAGGTGCCGGCGCGTTTCCGTTCCGTTCCATGATCGCGGCGTTTTTCATGCAAAGGATGTTTTTTTGTCAAATGCGCGTGGTTTTTCTCCTTGTCCCGGCATTTGCGCAAATCGGCGTGGACGCAGGCTGGCCAAGGGTGCTCAGCGCGTTTTTTGACGCCATTCCAGCGCGCAACGCCAATTCATTCGCATGTGAAAATGGGGGCGGCATCCCGCTGTTTCAGCCTTGTTACGGCGGGGCGGGTGATGTTTTGCAACATCATGGGTGGAAAAAGGATGCACCGAGATGGTGAATGATGGATTGGCCGCCTGGACCATGGTCCGGATGGGGTGGCCGGGCCGTTTTTTCACGAGGATTTGGCCTGCCGGATGAATTGTGTTCCGGATGCGGATAATATTCCAAACGGCTGTCTCCTTCCCTTGGAAAATCCTCGAAGAAAGGAACGTTCCGGCATGCCTTTCCGCGAGGGTTCCGGCATTTCTTCTGGATGTGTTTGATTGATGAATGAAAACAATGGCGGATGTGCGTTTTCGACGGGTTTTCCCAACATGTTTTTGGTCGTGGAAAGTGGTTTGTGCAAAATGATTGGGGAAGGTTTTTGTTGAATCATTCCAATTTCGAAAACCGTTTTCCGATGTGCGCGGAACATGTTGGATCAAAGTGTTCTTCTTCTTTTTTCGAAGTCAATCAAGTCGTGGATTTGAGAAAAAACCGGGAAGAAAAATCAAATGCCTGTCGCGACATTTTTTAACGTCTGGAACGGGGTGTTCCTGAATTTTGTTTTTCGTTGTTTTCCGTGTTATGAAACAGGATTCCCGCGGCATGCGCGCCCCCGGTTTGGCTTGGGGATGACAAGAAATGGATCCTTCATTTTTGAATGGCGTCCCTCGCGTTGTTTTACGTGTGGAATCCATTTGCCGTGACGCGTTCTTTTTATGCGAATCGCACGCCATTGGAATGGCTTTGTCCGATTGGGTGGAACGCGTGTTTTTTTGCGGCGGCCGCAAGGGGCTTTTTCGATCGTTTGTCCTGGCTGGTTTTGAGGGGGCGGCCGGCTGGCGCGTTCCGCTTTTTTGAACGTCTTTGGTCGCGGCCGGAAAACCGCCCTCGCCGGAAGTCCTCCGATATTTTCAGGCTGGCCGCCGCCGCGGGGGATTCCATGATGTCCGCCGATAACGCATTGAGTTCCGCGCGACGGTGCGATGCATCCAACGTTTATAACATCTGTTTCCATGTCACGTAATCTTCGACTTTCAAAGAAAACCATCCGCCACGCAGTGGGCCTTTTTTCCTCGGCGTTCATGCTTTCGGTGGTGGTTCCGGTGAACGCCGCCGTGTCCATTCATGATAACAAAAACATCAACGACCTCCAAAGTTCGACGCCTTGGGACGGGACGCTTTCGACCATTGATTTCAGGGGGACGCCCGGGGGGAACCGCGCCATTTTGACATTTCCCGGTGCCGGCTCCCCGTATCTTTTTGAGGCTGCCTCTGGGGGGGCGAACCAGCGGACCGTGATCGGGGCCTCGGGTGACAGTTATGCGGGGGCGTTCCACCTTGAATCCGGCTCCAAACTCGAGATCCGGGGGAACACTCTCACCACAGGGAGCGGCAGCGCGTTTTTTATCGGCGAAGGATCGGAATTCAAGGTGACGGGTGTCGCCGAGTCGGGATCCGAGTTCGCGGTGAATGGGAATACCGCCGGTTCCGGTGGCGCTTTTTTTGTTAAAAACAACGGATCTTCGACTCTTTTTCTCGGGGTTAATGCCATTTTTTCAAATAATCGGGCTGTTGACGGCAGTGGCGGTGTCCTTGAGGTCGCGGACATTTTCACCCTGCGCAACGCGGGGACGTTGGTGTTTCAAGGCAATTCCGCGTCCACCAATGGCGGGGCGATTCACGCGCGAAATAATCTCACGCTTGGTTCCGGAATCCGTTTTGAGAACAATTCCGCAGTCGCCTACGGCGGCGCGATTGGCGTGGAGGGCCAGCTTTCGCTTGGCGATGGTAATGTCTTCACGGGAAACACCGCCCAGGGGAATGGCGGCGCGGTGTATGCCGAAAATCACGCCATTTTCGGGAACGACACCTCGTTTGTCGGCAACACCGTGACGGGGCAGGGCGATGGTGGGGCGATCAATGCCAAGTCCGTTGTGCTTGGCGACAATGCCGTCTTCGAGCGGAATGCCGCCAAAAGCGGCGGCGCCATCTACCTGAGCCACACCGCGGCGCCCGGGGATGCCATTCCCGCAAGGCTCGATCTTGGAGGAGGCGCGATTTTCAGGGAAAATATCGCCAGGAATGTGGGCGGCGGCGCCATTTACACCAAGGACTCTTTTGAGCTTAATGCCGCGGGCCTTGTCACATTTGAGGCCAACGAGGCCCAGCTTAGCGCCGACGGCGGCGCCATCTACGTCCGTGGGAGGCTGGTGACCAAGGCCGCCGCGGCATTCCTGGGAAACAAATCGACAAACGGTTCCGGCGGAGCGGTTTACGTCCGAGATTCCGCGTCGTTCGTCGGTGGTTCCATTTTTGCCGGAAACTCTGCCGGCAGCTCCGGCGGTGCGATTAGCTCCGGCGGGAATGTCACCCTTGGCGCAAACACCCATTTTGGCGGCCCGGTGCCGGCGGAGGGCAATTCGGCCATCGGGAATGGGGGCGCGATATTCCTCTCCGGGATGTCCTTGGCCGCCGCCGAGGTGGTGTCCTTGGATGCCGCCCCGGATGTGGTTTTTGAAAACAATTCCGCCTTTGGGGCGGGTGGGGCGGTCGCCGTGGCGTCCTCGCGCTCACTGCTCATCAATGCCTCCGGCCCGCTTGCCTTTCGCTTGAATGTCGCCCGAACGGCGGACACCGGGGGAGGCGCCATTTTCGCCGGACGCGATCTTGTCCTGCCCGCCGCCGCGACGTTCGCGGAGAACAAGGCCGAGTCGGGATCTGGTGGCGCGGTGTATGCCGGCGGGGATGTCACCCTTGGCCGGGGCGTTGTGTTTGACCAAAACTCCGCTGGCGCCGGCGGTGCCATTTTCATCGGCGGCATGTCCCTCTCGGGCGCGCAGGACGCGGTGTTCGCCAAAAATTCCGCCACGGCGGACGGCGGCGCCATTTTCGCGACTGGCGCGCTCGAGATGAGCGGGGCGTCCGGCGCGAAATTCACGGAAAACCGCGCCATTTCCGGCCATGGCGGCGCGATTTCCAGCGGGGGCGCCCTCACACTCGGCGCCTCCGTGGTGTTCGAGGACAACGCCGCCGGGGGGGACGGCGGGGCGATTTCCGTGGCGGGGGATGCCACCCTTGGCGCCGGCGCCCGGCTTGCCGGGAACACGGCTGGCGACTCCGGTGGCGCGATCTCGCTTGGCGGTTCCAAGCTGACCTTGGGCGACGGTGTCTCGTTTGCCAAAAACTCGGCCGCCTCGGGCAACGGGGGCGCGATCGCGGCCGGAGGCGACAAGCTCGCCATTGCCCACGAGGGCGCGCTTTCCTTTGTGGCGAACAAGTCCCCGGACGGCCTGGGCGGCGCAATCCACGTGGCGGGCGCCCTCTCCATCCGCGGAAACACCCTGTTCAAAAACAATGAGTCCGCCGCGATGGGTGGCGGCGCGATCGCGGCCGCCTCGCTGGTTCTCGACGCCGATTCGGGTGACATCTATTTCACGGGGAACAAGGAGGCCGGGGCCTCCGGGGCTGTCGCCCTTTCCGGCGGCACCTCCGTGTTCAAGGGGCAGGAAAAACGTGCCATTGTTTTTGACGACCCGTTGCATCACGCGCCGGGGGCGCTTCCCAATGTCCTGGTGCTTGGGGTGCCCAACGCCCAGTTTGCGGGGGACAATGTGCTCAATCCCCCGGGGGAGAGTCACGGGGGCATCCAGGTTGAGAGCGGCGTGCTGCGTGTGCTTGGCGGCGCGGTCCTCGATGCCGGCGGCTCGCCCTTCAACGCCGCGAGAGGCTCCACAATTGCCGGCGCGGGCACCATCGCCTCCGCCGCGTCCGCGCCCATTCGCATCGCGGGGATCGTCTCCCCCGACTCGCTTCGCTACATCCCCAACGCTGATCTTTCCAAGGAGGGCACCTGGGCGGGTTTTGACACGGGCACCCTCACGCTCGACGGCGATGCCGACCTCTCCGGCGCCGAGATACGCCTGCAGGTCAACCCCGCGCCCGCGACTTCCGACAAGCTTGTCGTGACGGGGCATCTCACCCTGGACGAGGGTTCCAGGATCAACATCTCCGGCTCCATTTCCTTCGATGGCGGCAGCTATGACGGCCCCTCCGGGACGCCTCTCATCGAGACCGGCGGGGGGATCACCGGCATCCCTGGCGCCGAGGTGAGCATCCCCGAGGCATTCAGTGCCGACGACTTCCTTGTCAGCGAGGTCGGCCTGGACTCCACCGGCCGGAACCTCGTTTTGCGGACCGTGCTCGCCTGGTACAGCACCAACACGCAGACAGCCCCCGTGGACCTGCGCGCCCACGGGCATTTCACGCTTGGGCAGGGCCGCACATTCAGCGTCAACGTCCCCCTCGACGATCATTCCAACAATCTTGGCGATGCCTGGGTGGCGGAGAATCCCGCCGGGCGCATTCTGACCAAGCTCGGCCCCGGCACCCTCGTGCTTGCCGCCGCCGGGAATTACAGTGGCGGCACGCGCCTTGAGCAGGGCACCCTGCGCCTTGCCGCGGCGGGCGCGGCGGGCACCGGCCCGATCTCCGCCGCCGCCGGCTCCCTGCTGGAGCTGGATTTCACGGGCGCCCTTGGCAACACCGTCTCCAGTGGCGGGGGCGTGGCCGTGCTTGTCACGGCCGCCGTGGAGGTGCCGGAGCCTGCGGGCGGCGCGGTGAGTGTCACCGCTGCAAACTTCGCAAACGCCGGCACCGTGCTTGGCGAGGGCGTTTACGCGCTTGGGACGCTCGTCAACGCCGCCGGCGCATCCCTCGCCGCGCGCGCCATCTCGGCCACGGAAAGCATCACCAACCACGGGGACCTTGATGCCCGCGTCATCACCGGCACGCTCGTCAACGGCGTGGAGGGCACCGCCTATCCCCCCGGGGAGACGCCCTTTGTGAGGGCGCGCGAGACGATCACGGGAGGCATCATCAACCGGGGGCGCGTCGAGGCCGGGCAGGTCAACACGCCCTCCGGTTTTGATGTTCTCACGCCACTCATCCAAAACCACGGGGATTTCACGGCGGGAGTGGTCACCGGTACCATCAACAACACGGGCACGTTCCAGGCGCGGACGGTCAACGCCCCGGTCTCGCCACTCCCGGGGGACGCGCGCCTGATCACGAACACCGGCACCTTTGCCGCCACGACGGTCAATGGCTCCGTGCTCAATGGCACCGCCTCCGCCGTGTTCAGCGCCGATGCCGTGTCCGGCCTGGTTGAGAACCATGGCGTGTTCTCGGCGGGCATCGTCAACGGAAACGTCCGCAACTTTGGCCAGTTCAATGCCGCGCCCGCCCTTCTGGCCTCCACGACCGTCACCGGCCTTGTGGACAATTCCGGTGGATTCAACGCGGGCATCATCAATGCCCCGGAGGCGGGCCTCCCCGAGGGGCGCTCCTTCCTTGTCGACAACTCCGGCGCGCTTTCCGCGAACACCATCAATGGCGCGCTGCGCAACTCCGGCACGGCCAGCCTTGGCGCGGTCAACGGCGCCGTCCGCAACTCCGGCACCATCCACCTGCGCGCCAGTGCCGCGTGGGGCGCCCTCGACAACTCCGGCGGAACCGTCGTCTTCGAGCATGCGGGGCACCAGCTCACGGTGGACTCGCTCTCGGCCGGAACCGGCGCGGAGCGGGGTGTCTACCGCATGGACGTCAGCCATTTCGACCCCCTCGCCTCGGACCTTCTCAAGGTCGGCGGCAACATTTCCGGCGAGCACCATTTCATCCTTAAAAACCTCTCCAATCCGGAGGCCGACCTCGACAAAACCCCTGTCGTCTCCGCCCCGAACAACGTGGATCTGCGCGATGAGCGTGTCACGGGCGAGATGGTGACCCCGCTTTGGGAGTATAACTTCATGGAGGACGACAATGGCGGCTACATGCTCGCGAAAGCCTCCGTTTACGGCCCGGGCGCGACCGTTGCCGCGAACACCGTCGGGGCCATGTCCATCGAATGGTTCACCCAGCTGAACAACATCGACAAACGCCTTGGCGACTTGCGCCTCAATGCCGAGCGTATCTTCCCCATCCGCGACTACCATGCGGGAGTCGAGGACGATGATTTTTCCGCCGCCGCGGTGCCTTCCAGCCCGAGGCGCCTGCATGGGCAGCGGCCGACCCATCCCTATGGCATCTGGGCGCGCGCCCACGGCCAGCAGGTTGACGCGCATTTGGGGATCACCGGCTTGCGCGATTTCAGGGAGCATCAGTACGGCATGGACGTCGGCGCCGACCGCGAGTTCGCCCCCAACACCCGCAACCTCCTCCACGCCGGCGCCTTTGCCGGATACCTCGGGGCCATGCGCGATTTTCGCGACAAATACGGCTCGCGCGGCTCCACCGATTCCGTCGCGATAGGACTCTACGGCGCCTGGCTTCACGATTCCGGCCTTTTTGCCGAGGGCACCCTCAAGGGGCAGCTCTACGCCAACGAGTACGATGCGCTCGACGACAAGGCGGATTTCACCAACGGCGCCATCGGCCTTTCCTTCCGCCTCGGTTATCGCTGGAACCTTGCGCACACCTTCTTTGTGCAGCCGGACCTTTCCTTTGCATGGGTGCACATCTTCGGGGCGGATTATGACACCCGGAACAACCTCCGCGTGCGGGTTGGCGGCAGCGACGTCCGCGATTTTCAGGCCGGCATCCGCGGCGGAAAAGTTTTCGACCTCGGCTCGCTCGGCCTTTTCCAGCCCTATCTGCGCGCCGGGATCGAGGCGCAGACCAGCGACTCGGGCGGCGTCCGCATCGGCATCCTGAACCTCCACCCCAACACCGATGGCACGCGCGGGATCCTCGGCCTGGGCTTCGCGTGGCAGGTGGATGTCCGCCAGCAGGTTTACTTCGACTATGAATTTGCGAAGGGGGACAAATACACCCGCCCGTGGGCCGTCTCCCTTGGCTATCGACGCCTCTTTTGATGGACGCGAAGGACATTCCCGCGCCCGAGGCCCGGGGCGCCCCCCAAGCCGTGCCCTCCGGCGCGCAGGCTCCGGCCGGGCAGGGGGCGCCGGCCCAAAAATCGGGGCGCGCCGGCATTTCTGGCGTGCTTTCCGGGGGCGCCCTGCTCTATTCCGTCAGGACGTTCGCCGCCGCGCTCGCGGCCCTGTGGCTGGCCTTTGCGCTGGATCTGCCGCAGCCCGGCTGGGCCATGATGACGGTCTACGTGGTCTCGCAGGCCTACGCCGGCATGGTGCTCTCGAAGTCGCTTGCGCGAATCGCGGGGACGCTTGCCGGGGCCGTGGCCGGTGTCGTGCTCGTGGCGCTGTTCAACGCCTGCCAGCCCTTGTTTGTCGCCGCGCTCTCATTGTGGATTGGCGGATGCCTGTACTTCTCCGTGCTGCTGCGCGACGCGCCGGCCGCATATGGCACGATGCTCGCGGGATTCACGGCCGCGCTCATTGCCGCGCCATCCGTCGTCGAGCCTCTTCGCACGTTTGACTATGCCGTTGCGCGCCTGCTCGAGATATCAATTGCCATCGTGTGCGCCACGCTTGCCAGCCGCCTCGTCTTCCCGCGGACGATGGGCGGGATCCTGCGCTCCGCCGTGCGCCGTTGCGTGGATGACACGCGGGCCTGGATGCTCGACACCCTGCGCGAGAGGGGCGACGAGCGCCGCCGCCTGGCGGACCTGCGCGCCGTCATCGCGGGAAATGTCTCGCTGGAGTCGCTGCGCGTGCACGCCGAGCGCGACACGGTGGAGATCCGCGCCGCGGGGGCCATCGTCCGCCGCGTGCAGGCGCGCCTGGTCGCCGTCTCGGCCCTGCTGGTCTCCGTGCACGACCGCGTGGCGCTGCTCGCGCGTGAACGGCCCGGCGCCCTCGCGCGCCTGCGCCCGCTTCTCACGCGCGTGGCGGACCGCATCGAGGGCGGCGACCCCGCCGTCGACCCCGCGCTGGACACCGATCTTGACGCGGTGGCCCCGGATTTTTCCGCCATGCGCGAGGTCCCCGCCTGCGTCCTTGAGTACAACCTCATCCTGCGCCTGCGTGATTTGCTCGCGGGCTGGCGCTCCACATTGCTGCTTGTCGATGCCTTTGAGAAGGGCGGTGAGGCGCCGCCCGTCTCCGGGGAGGAATGCGAGGATGGGGACGGGCCGCCGGCGCGTTATCGCGACCATGTGCTGGCGCTGGTCTCGGCGCTCGTTTCCGCCACGGCTGTCGCCACCGTGTGCGCGTTCTGGATCCTGACCGGCTGGGATTTTGGCGCGGCGGCCGTGAGCATCACGGGTGTCGTGGTGTGCATCATGTCAACGTCGGACGACCCTGTGCGCAGCGCCCGTGTGTTCACGAACATGACTTTGCTCTCGGCGCTCATCACGGCTGTTTACCTGTTTGCCGTCATTCCCGCGGTGGACGGTTTTCCGATGCTTGCCGCCGCTTTCGCCGTGCTGCTCATTCCTGGAGGCATGTTCATCGCGACCCCCCGGCATGCGCCCTACGCGATACCACTTTGCCTGCATGTCATTGTTCTCATGGAGCTTGCGGCGCGGATGGAGCCACGGCCGCAGTTTTTTTTCAACAACGCGCTCGGGCTTATGGTGGGCCTTGTGGCAGGCTCGGTGATGCTGGCGCTGCTGCGTCCCGTTGGCAGTGAGTGGACGGTGCGCCGCCTCATGGCCGGGCTGATGCGCGACGTTGCCGCGATCGCGCTGGAACCGGAGTCGCGCGCGCGCCTTTCCGCGCGGATGCTGGATCGTGTCGGCGCGCTGCGCACGCAGCCCGACCTTGCCCGAAGCGGGGCCGAGGAGACCTTGCAGGGCGCGCTGGGTTTGCTGCGGATCGGGCTGAATTGCGGGCACCTTGGCGGGTGGCGGCGAAACATGCCGCCGGCGTTGGAGGAGCCGGTGCGCCTGGCATTGAAGGCGGTTTCGGCCCATCTGCGGCATTTGTCGCGCCACCCCGGGAATCCGGCGGGGCTGACGCCATTGCCGCGCCTGGATGCCGCGCTGTCCGCTGTTTTGAAGGCCGGGGCCGACTCGTTTCCAGACGCCGTGCATGTGCTGGCGGTTTTGTTCGGGATACGGACGACTTTTGCCGAGCATCGGAGGTTTTTCCGGCTTCCGTGAGGCGTGCGCGTGCCTTGGGTGCCGCCGGCGGGGCGGGATGTTCCGGGGTGTTTGAGCGGTTGGGAAAGCGGTGGAGAAAGAGATGCCCGGCCGCATCCGTTATTTCCTGTTTTCTAGGGAGGCGAAGGACGTCCGCACCATGGGACGGTTTTTCACGGCGGTGACTCTTTGGATTGGAGTTTCATGCCGCCTTCTCGCGTGCCCACCTCTTCCTGTACCTTGCTCATAAAACAGCGGAAAACATCCGCCATCCTCGCGCAAATTTTATGTCATTGGATTCAGCCGCGGTTTTAATTCCAAAAAATATTGGAATTGAAAGATGCCTGACTTCGAGGATTTTGCCTTTTCATCGTCCATTCGGGCGGAGGGCAAGGCAGTGCGCTTTTCTGATTTTTATACATTAGGAAAACGTTGTTTCAAAAAAGGATTTTGATTAATAAAAGTACTTATAAACAAAAGGCTTGCATTTTTCCCATTTGGGATGATCACGTGGCTTGGAGGTGGTTTTTCCACTCTGAAAACACCCGAATATGAGACCATAAAAATGAAATCCCCGCAGGCATCACCCTCAACCTCGAATACCAACGTCCCTGTCAACTCGAGCAGGAATCCTTTTGAGTTCTCTCCGCGTCGCCGGGTGTTGAATCGGGTGCTGGCCGGGGCGGCGGCATTGTCCGCCATGAATTTTGCGCCGGAGGCGATTCACGCCGCCTCCACCTACAATTGGGCGGGCACCACGAATCTTGACTGGAATGTCAGCACGAATTGGACCTCGCCGGATGGCGGTTTGACATTTCCCTCGGCCCAAGGGGACAGGGCGAATTTCAACCTCGCGGCCTATCAGGAACTCAACGGCAGGGTGATTTCCCTTAACGGAAACCGGACACTTGGTTTTATTTCTGTGAACGGCACGGATGCGTTGGGGAGCATGGTTTCGTTCACCATTGGAAGTTCATCAAGCTCTGTCAAAGTCCTCTTGAACGCGGGGGTCAATCCAGCCGTGATTGAATTGACCGCCAAGGCCATGCTCACGTTTCAGGCCAATGTCGAGTCCTCCAGTACGAGTGATGTCATTGTGCGCAATCATTCGCAGCTTGGGGGCGAGATTCGTTTTTATAAATCCCTGATTGCCAGTGCGCGAAATATCACGCTGGATTCACAGTTCAATTCGATCATCCAAGTTGGCGATGTCTCGTCTGCCTCCGTCACCAAGACTGGTTCCGGAACTCTTCGTTTTTCGACCGGGGCGCAAAATTACTCCAGTTTTATTTTCAACGGCGGAGTGGTGGATGTCACTTCCGCGGGCGGCAGCAATTTTTTTGGAAAAGAGGGCGGAACGTTGACGATCCAATACAACGATCTGTCCGGAAACACAATCCTCTATCAAAACAGTTCAAAGTCTGCCGTTGTTGGAGAGGTGATTTTTGAGCCGGATGCCACGCTCAACCTGGCCCGTGGAGGCAACTATAACGATCGTTCCAATCCCGGATTCATTTTTAATGCCAACCATTTTGCTCTGGACACGAATGGCAATACCATTGGAACAGAAATTCACGCGGAGATGGTTGTCACCGGCCAGGTCTCAGGCGGGACGTTGACGAAAACGGGGATGGGCACCCTCACCCTCCAAAACACAGGCAACGTTCTGAATACTTTTGGTGGCTTGAAAGTTTTATCCGGCCGGGTGAACGCGCAAGGGCTTTCGGGAACGGATTTTGACATTGGAATTGGCAATGATTCGGCCTTGGGAAGGGGCGCCATTGTCATTGACGGGCCTTACACGCACTTGGAAATCACCTCGGAGTCTGCCGGCGCGAATCTCAACGTTGTCAATTTCACGAATTCCGCAGACATCACGATAAACAATGGCGGCACGCTTGGCATCAGCAACGCCGGCCGGGTCAATTTCGGGGGAGGTGTCATCGAATTCGGCGGTTACTCCAATGTGCTTTTGGTGGATGCGCCCGCATTTCTCGACGGCACCATTTTCCAGCATGCTGGGAATGCCACGCTTGAGTTGCGGCGGGATGTCGTGATAACCGGGGCCAATCAGGTCCCCGGAAGCGGGATTTCCTGGAAGTTTTCTCCGGCGGCCGGCACCATCCAGGAGATTTCCGCGACGTCGCCCCGCAGTCTCAACATTTCTGGAAAAGTTGAAATTGCTGGTGCGGGAACGACAAGGCTGGCCCAATCAATCGAACACCTGAATGTGTCTGGTGAGATTCGTTTCTCAGGCGGGGAGCTTCAGTTGACGGCCCCGAATCAACTTTTCGGGATGGACATTCTTTTCGAAAGTCCCCTCGCCGCCATGGCGGGGATTCGTTTGGGCGGCGTCGAGCAGACATTTGGGAATGTCAGGATAGCGCCCGGGTGCGCGGCTTATTTTGACTTTGGGGGGGATGCCTCCACCCGCACCACTTTGCAGATGGGAAGCTTCACCGGGGAGATGCTGCGCATCAAGGGCTGGGAGGGGGACGTCGCGAACCTTGCTTCCACAAGTAATTGGGATCGTGTGAGTCTTGGGGCGGACTTCCCGGCTGAGAAGGTATGGTTTTATGGTTACGAGCCGGGCGCGAAATGGGTGGATTCAAGCGGGAACCCCGTCCCGCCCGGCATCGGGCATTTTCTTGTTTCTGCCGGCCAACGACTTGTCAGCCGTTTTGACAACACGGTGGACGGGGTGAACATCGCCTCGGATTGGCGCTGGCACAATTACTTCAATTGGGAAGGGGACGACCCTTTTCGCATTCCCAACGCCCCTGGCGTGACAGCCTCCATCAAATACGGTGTTGGCGCCCTTGGGGATGGGATTTTTTCCAAGACGATCTCCTTGGAAAACGTGGAGACGACTGTCGGCGCCCTTGATGTGGAACTCACCCCAAGCTCCGTTGTCGCGGGCATTCTAACCATAGGCGGGGGCGAGAATGCGAAGCTTGTTTTTGATAGCGGCACCGCCGGGGTTCCCGCGAAGTTGGACAATCTTTACATATCTGTGATTCCATCTTCGCGGCTGATCCTTGGCGTCCCGGTCGTTTTGAATGGCGACTTGGCGATAAATACGACGCAAACGAACTCGAACGCACGCTATCAATTTTCGAAAAAAATCACAGGTTCGGGCGGGATCATCAAAGAAGGGAAGGGGATTGTCATCCTGACGTCGCCAGAGAACGATTTCTCCGGAGGCGTCCATCTCAATAGCGGAGGCCTCATCCTCGAGGATGGCAGGGCGCTTGGGAGTGGGAGGATATACCTCGGCAGCGCCAGCGCCAGCCCGGTCAGTTCCATCTTTCTCGCAATCGACGCGGATGCCACCCAGAAGAGGGTGACCAACGAGGTGGTTTTTCAACAGGATGCCGGCATTGCGGGAATCGAATTTGAGGGACCGGCTATTACATTGGACAAAATATATAACATCAGGGTCGGGAGGTTTGATTCAGATGTGGGTTCTTATCCGGACAGCACTCCCGAAAACCCGAATGTGTCCATCAAAAACGTAATCAAGGATGCCGATGGTGAATCTGGCAGCTTTTACGTTTCAGGCATGGTTGATCAAAGTTACCCCAACCGTCGTTTGTTTCTTCGCCTTGACAATCCATCCAACTCATTTTCAGGCATTTTGACGTCTTCAGGGTCGGTGGCCGCTATTGTCGGGCTGAACCAGACGAGCAATTTGGGCCTTGTCATTGGTTCGGTTGCCGGTGGGAAGAATTATTTTGGGACGGGCGGAATCATGGCCAGTGCCGGTACCTTTGTGATAAAGACGAATGAAGGCGGGAAAGACGTTTTTGTCCGGGGAACGGATCCGGACAGACCCGCCATCCAAGTCCGCTGGAACGGTTTGGTTTCCATTGAGGGAGACGGAGCTGCCTTTGTGGATGGCGCAAACAGCCTTATTCAAGTCGGTTCGGGATCGTTGAATTTTGCGACCAAAAAAAATCACATCTCTTCCGGCATCTTCAAGTTGACCGATAGCGGTCGGGTGGCCTTCACGCGGGGCGGCAGCGACAATGAGATCTCCGACGGCGTTTTCAAATTGGATAGTAATACGCAACTATTTGTTGGCCATGATGTTTCCGCCGCAACCACTGATTCCGCACCGGTGCTGCTCAAGTTCACTGGCGGGAGCATTGGGGCTTTGTCTAGCACGGCTTCTGGCGGGACCATCGTCTTGGGCGATGGAGGTCATTTTTATTTTGGTGGCACAGGGACTCTCGATCCAAAGATCAATCTGCTTTTTAGCAATGCCACGGTCGATTCGAGAATTCTTAGTTTTGGTGGAGCAACAGCTACTCTTACTTTTAACTCCTTCAGAAAAGAGAAGAATGGGACGGCATTCATTGATGATTCTGTACGATACATTTCATCTCCGGAATACACGGTGGCCGGCGGAACGCTTCGAATCGCACACTCCGGACAGTTGCTTAACGAAAGCAAGGAGGAGCGCGCCAGATTGGTGATCGAAGGAGGTGCCCTGGCGCTGGACGATCCTCATTCCTTTAAGACTTTGGTGGTCAAGGCGGATCGTGGCTCGTTCAATCTCGAGGATAAAGGCGGACTTACCTTTGAAAGCCTGGAATCTTGGGAAGGGGCCTCACCAGGAAGCGTGCCCTTTTTCTTGATTCAAGGAATTAGTGGAAGCTGGGACGGGACAGTCGGAAATAATTATGTCCGGTTTGAGGTAGAACCCGCCCCTTTGGGTGTGAATGAATTGAACAATATCGCCTTCACGGGATTTGAGGCCGGGGCCGCTATCCGACAAAACGAAAACGCTGCCGACCCCTATTATCTTGTCCCCAGCGGGCTTCCCACAGCGGAGTGGATCGGGAGCGCCTTTCCCAATTTTTCCGGCACCAATTGGGGTGATTCGGGAAATTGGCTCAATGGAAATATCCCCGGCACTCCCGGCGGATTGTCCTCGGCCTCTTTTCGCGACATTGATCAACGCCTTGGGGAGGATGTTTCCTTGGGAACGGCGAACACGGATGGAAAAAAGATCGCGGTGGACGACACCTACACGATTGCTCGGCTTAACGTGGAGACTTCCGCGCTCCGGTTTGAGCTTGTGGGAGCTGGAAAACTTGTGTTTGAGGACACCCCCGATTTGTCCGCGCGCATCAAGCACATTGGCGTCTCGACTCTCACCATCAGCTCCGGCATTCACTTACAATCGGAGACCCATCTCATACTCGATGCCCCGAGGACGGATGGCTTCTTGCATTTGAGCGGAAAAATCACGGGAGGGGCGCTTGTAAAACGCCAGAACACGGATGGGTTTGCCGGGCATGGCGATCTTCGCATCTCCAACCCAAGCAACGAGTTCAATGGTTTTGTCTGGGACGATGATGTTGGACATTTGCAGATTCGCACCAGAGAACCCAATGCGACCCCATTGGGCATTGGATTGATCACCTTCGGCTCCTCGCCCAGCTCCGTCACCAACATGGAGACCATGGAGTCTCCCAGTTACCAATATGGCGTTTTGTGCGCGCCAGGCGGCATTTTGCTTCATGGGGATATCGCGCTTAAATATCCAACGGAATATGCCAGCGCCCCATCCAGATACACGTACACAGGTTTGACTATTGACGCTTCCGGAAGTCCCGACGGCATCCGGCTTTCTCCGGGGGAACACAATATTTCTTCCTATTCCGTGTCCTACGACGGCCATGCGTATTCTGTTCGGCTGAAATTATTGGGGGATATTCATGACGCGGAGCCAGGCCAGCCGGCCTCATTGGTTTTTAGGGAATGGGGTTCCACGGATATCTGGCTCAATGGAAACAGCACTTTCTCGGGAGGAACCTCTTTTTTATCAAACCATTACAATCCAACCCTCGTGTATGTTGGGAATGACAATGCCTTTGGAACAGGGGTTCTCACCCTCTCGTCCGGCTTTCATCTTGTTGCCACGGATGCGAATGGGGTCGAGCTGAACACGTTCACGCAGGGTTCCAGAACCCTCGTCAATCCCTTGGTTATCCTGGATGGCCGGGAGAAAGGTTTCTACGGAAACTGGGTGTTGGATGATTCCTCCTTGGACATGGGCGGGCATGACATATGCATCGGTTTTGGAAACACATTGGCGCCCGCCAATCCGCAAATGGGTGGATCCTTGCTCCCGAGTAAAAACGGCTTGGTTTTGGGGGAAAATTTTGTGATCACGGGAAGCAATCGCCTTTTGTATACAGGCGGCGCCAGCGATTACTCAGTGCTGCGTTTTAATGGCTCTGGAAGCACCTACTCCGGCGGCACAGAATTCAGTGTCTACACCAGCGATAACAAGTTGGGCAGGGTGCTTCTCGCCGCCGACGCGGTTTTGGACGTGGATGGGAATCTTTTGAGCGGCCCATTTGGAACGGGGACCATCACCTTCTCCTCATCCAATCCAGTGCGTTTGCAAAGGATCGTTTTCTCGCCGTGGAGCACGGATTCATACAGGACGGCGCGCGTGATTTACAACCCGGTTGAATTCAATGGGTTGCGGGAATTCGAGGTGTCGCGGCCCCCGGAGGCTGAAAATGTCGCCGACACCATTGTTTTTGCCTCTCCCGTGCCGCTTGTCCTGAACGGGGCGAACCTGGGCTTCGTCATGTGGACCGGCTCCCTCCAGATAGACTCCCCGATCCGGGACAATAACAACGGTTTTACCAAGACGGGCCTAAAGTCGCTTGTTCTCACCCATCCCAACAATGCGATCACGGGGCAGTTGCGGGTGGATTTAGGCGCCCTTGTCGCCCGTTCCGGCTCCCATGCGGAGGGGGTGCAGGCCGGGAGCATCCATCTTGCCCCGGTCGGGGTCGCCGGGCGCAGCGAGTATTTTGGCACTTCGCAACTCGTTGCCACGGGGACGGGCGATTTTTATGTCAACCGCGATGATTACGCGGGGTCCATCGCAGCCATCGCCACAGAGACCCATGGCGTCACGACCGTCTCCACGGATTCCTCCAACAATCAGCCCTTCCACTTGCTAAAACAGGCGATGTTTGTCGCGGGAGGCTCGGCCACGGGAATGGGGATGGGGTTTCAGGGCGCGGGTATTCTGCGCATGGCGGGGCCGGAAGGGGCGATGCTGCACGGGCAGCCTCTTTACACCCCGGACAACCCGGACGCCGGCTGGCTTGTGGCGGACACGGTTCGCATGGACATGCCCGGCCTTCTGCGGCTCGGCATGAACATTCGCGCCAACCATCTCCAAATCGGCAATGGCGGCACTCTGTGGATGGCGGACTCGAACCGCCTTTCCGGTGTCGTGCGATTGGAGTTCGACAATTTGTCCGGCGGGTTTGGGGATTCCGGCACCCTCGACCTCAATGGCAAATCGCAGGCGCTCCGCGCGGATGTCACGGATGCGCCGTCCGGACGCCGTGTGAGCGCGATCCATGTGGCCCAGGGTGTCACGGGCTACATCAAGCTCACCGATGACACCGCGCTTTCCCCCGCCATGCCTCTGCGTTTCACCTTTGGGCGCATCGCGGAGGGTAGCACCGGGGAGCTTCACTTTATCAACTGGCAGGGCGATCCCGACACGGGGCTTGGCGCCACGCGCATCATTGTCACAGATTACCGGCGCGGCGAGGTTGTCCCGAACCTCTATCTTGAGGTGCCTGGCGGGGGGCTGCCCTCCGGCATGGCCATTGTGAAAAGCAATCCGGATGGCGAGCGCGTGCTTGTCCCCGTGCAAGAGGAATTGACCTGGTCGGGTTATGCCGCCGAGATCGCCTCGGATGCGATGACCCCGGCCAACACCTATTGGGAGCATCGCATCACCCCGGCCGGTGAACAATATGCGGGCGGAACATTTTCAAACTGGGAGGACAGATCCATCCAGGGTGGCCCCACGGATCGTTGGCCGGGCCAGTCAAGCATGCGGCAGGATGCGGGCAGGATCGTCTCCTTTGACACACGAAAGATGCCCGGAAACGACGCCTGGAACTGGGGCAACCTCGTTATCCCCATCACCACGGACGGTTTTGAGAAGCTGGGACAGGGCATCTCCAATTATGACACCGGCCAGGCCGCCATCGCGGGCACCATCCGGCTCTACGGCAGCAACTCCAATGCGCAGGTCACCTTTGCCTCGCCAGATGACGTTTCCGGCGGGATCACCGGCCCTTACTCGCCGGCCTCCAACCCCAAGCTCACCCTTGACGGCGGGGCATCGGGGGACGTCGCCAACATTCTCGTGGAGGTGCGCGGGCGGCTGCGCTTCAACCTGCCGATTTTCCTGCTCGACGACAACAGCGCCGACCCGGCCAAATCAACCACGCTGGTCATCAACACCGTGCGGGCCGACTCCTTCGTCGAACTCAATGACACCGTCATGGGCAGCGGCGATTTTGCGTTTATAGAAAAGCGCGGGCAGGGGCATCTTTTCATCCGCGGCACCAATGATGGGTCGAATGGGATGCACGGCCTTGCCGGGGGCATTTTGCTTGAGGGCGGCCATCTCTACCTCGGAAGTCCCGCGTCCGTCGGCGCCGTTTCCCAAGGCGCCCGCCTCAACCTGCTCGGCGGCACGCTCCATACGGTTGAGGACTGGTTCAACCCCGGCGGGGTTGGCGTGCCCTCGCAGGAAATTTACAAACCGGGGCTTGGCGCGCCGGGAAGCGGGGACCCCAATGGCGAGCTGCGCCCCGCCGACCTGACGATCCCCAACGACTACCGCCTCATGGGCGGGGTGACCCTTGCGGGAAACAAGACGCTGACCCTGCGCAACCCGCTTGGCGACGGTGTCCTCGGGGATGTGACGGTGCCCTCCGTCGTCACGATCGCCGATCCTTCCGGCCGGCTGGTGCTTGACGGCCACTCGCTCACCTCCACGGTTTACCCGATCCCGACGCTCACGTTTGACGGGCCGGGTGGCGTCTTTTTGCGCAAATCAAGCCGCATTGCCGGGGTGGACATCATTGCCAATGCCTCGGCTGCCGACGCCGGCACGGCGCTTGTGGAAATCAGCGCGAAGGCGGTGGGGGTTGCAGCCCCGCCCCTGCGCGCCTCCTCCGTCATCAACCGCGGGCATGGCGAGCTGCGGCTTTCCAGCTATGATGGCACCGGCGGCTCTTACGGCCTTGTCGCCAACGAGGGGCCGGGCGTCCTTGCCATCAGGACGGAGAACTATGCTTTCACGCGCACCCTCGCCAACACCGGCACCCCCGACTCGCCGTCCGGATTGACGGGCGGCCCGACGCGGACGGCCTTGGTGCGCATCTCGGGCGCGGGCAACACCTTCTCCAGCGGCATCACGGTGAGCAATGGCGGCACCATCGACATTGACGCCCCCACCACCGTCATCGGGAATGTCAACGTCTCCAACGGCTCGCTCCTGCGCATCGCCGCCCCGGTCACCGCCGGCCCCTCGGACGCCTCCATGGTGAGCCTCACATCCATGGGAAGGCTCATGCTGGATGTCGACACCGCCACCGGTTCCATTGGCACGCTTGACACGGGGTCCGGCGGTTTTGTCACCATTGACAACGGCATCCTCGATTTTGTTGTCAGCGCCGGCGGAAGCCACGGCCTGCTTTCCACCTCGCGGATTGACACCGCCAACAACGCGTTTCTTCAACTGCGCTACGACAACGGTTTTGATCCCTCGCAATTCGCGATTGGCTACGAGATCAATCTCTTTGATGCCAGCAATGGCGCGCCTTCGACGGCGCCCGCCACCTTCACCAACGGCGCGGGTTGGTTTTTCGGCGCCAATGTCTCCATCACCCACGGCGGCGCGCCCGTCGTGCCCCCTTCCGGCACAAGTTGGAAATTTGACCGCCTGGCCACCGAGGGCGTCCTCTACATCGGCACACAAGTGTCCGCTGGACTTTACTGGGATGGCACGACCTCGGCGAACGTTTGGAACACGACCGCCACCAACATGAACTGGCGCAAGGACGAGGCCTATGCGCTCACACGCGCCCAGGCGTCGGCGGCAGGCGGCAATGTCCCCTTTTCCGATCGCTCGCGTGTCATTTTTGATGTCGGCGTTGGCAATGACGCGGCTGCGGGCGAGGAGGACCAAGTCCTGGGTGTCAATGTCGGCACTGCCATTTATGTGCACTCCCTGCTCGTCACCGGTCCGGGCAGCAATTTTGTCTTCTCGGGTTCCTCGATCCGCGTCAGTGGACCCTACGTCGACCCCGCGACAAACCCCAACGATCCATACGCAGGCATTCTGCCGGCCCTCGATGTTACCGATCGCGCCACCGCTCGGTTTGAAACCCCTGCCGCGGCACCATTCCTGCGAATCAACGGCGGCTCCACAGTCACCCTTGTATGGAGTGGCTCCGATCCCGTGGGAAAATTCCGGTTCCTGAGTCTGTTGCCGAATAGTGCGGTGCAGATCATCACCGCCTATGACACGTTGGTGCTGGAATATGGAACAACTCGGTATGGAGCCTTCTCCCAGGACAACCAAACGTTGATATCCGGGAGGGGCAATCTTGTGAAAACGGGAACCGGAAGGCTGCGCATGGGGGGGGAAAACACCTACAATGGGGTCCGTGTTGTCGGCAGTGAATGGAAGACCTTTGGCGGTTCGACCACCGTTGATGGTGGGGAACTTGAAATTTCCAGAGGCCTTGGCAATGGAAGCCCCGATTTCAGCTATGAGACCCATTATCTCTCCGCCTCAGACATCCTCTCATTCCCAACCATTTCCCGCACCTCGACACGTGATTATCTGGGGCAGATCACGATTGGTCCCTCCGGCACCCTTGCATTTCGGCAGCAAGGCAACCCCGCAGGCCAACGCCTCTCCGGCCATATTGGGCATTTGGACACCCCCATCGGCCCCAACGGTGTCACGCATGAAGCCTCGGTGGACGGCCAGTTGCTCTTGTCCGGCGACTATTATGAAATCGCCAGCCGCTACAACAGCTTCCAAGGCACCCTGACTATCGGCCCTATTGCCGCCCATGTCCGTCTTCTGGGCGGCCTCGGCACCCTTACCGACACCTACAACAGTGGCACCCCCGCCGCGGTTGATTACTATCGCAATGACTACAGCGGCAGCATCTCCATTTCCTCAAGTTCCATTTTTGAACATGCCAACAGCCGGGATCCCCAGATATTTAGGGGCGTTTTGACGGGGCCGGAAGATTCCATTTTCCGGAAAACCGGCTCCGCCGCGTTCCATTTCCAAGGCGATGCCAGGGGCTTTTCCGGGCACACGCGCATTGAAAATGGCCTCTTCTCCATAAGCAATTCGGCTGGAAACAATTACGGATCTAGCAACACAAAAGGGAGCTTCCATGTCGGCAACAGCGTCGGGGGTGTCGCAACCTTGCAAACGAGCTCCGGCACAAAGATTCAAACGGGCGAGTTCATCCTGCACACCGGCAGCACCCTCATTTCCGGCCCGTCCTACTTTAGCGCGCCCTCGGTGGGCGAGGTCGGCCTGTCCATTCTCTCCCAAAACGTCAGCATCCGCGGCGGCTCCAGGATCGTCGTCCAAACCAGCAGCGCCATGCTCGTCGGATTGGATCCCGTTTCTGGAAAGCCCTCGGGCATCACTGGTTCCGGGACCGCCGCCGCCATATCCATGGCCCAAGGTGGAGCGGGAGGTGGCTATGGCAGACTCGACGCCACCACGGGCGGCCCGATCACGCTCAGCATCACTCCAGCCTACATTCCAATTGATACCGACGAGGCATTTCTGCTCATGCAAAACGTCTCCATCGTCGGTGCCGACCCGACCCTGCTGGAGCTTGATTGGGACAACCCGGCGTTGCTCAACCTGTTCTCGCAGGACAGCTTCAACTTCCTTTCCGGGGACTGGCACCTTTACTGGAAGAACACCAACCTCTACCTCTACCGCTACGCCTGGCGAGGCATGCCCTCCGTCCCCGAACCCTCCACATATGCCCTTTGCGGCTCCCTCGCGACCCTTGCCCTCACCCTCTTCCGTCGCCGCAAAAACCGCAAAAAATAAGGACTTCCCTTTGCCCGCGCCTCGCGTCCGCGTTCAGCGGCAGGAGGCTTGGCATCCACACGGCATTCCGTCGCGAAACGTCGCGTGCGCCCGGTTTTTTCAGGATCCTGCGCGGGACGGGGCGCCGGTCATGGGAATTGGGCGAGGGTCTCCTGCTGGAGTTTGAATATCGTGGCGAGGCCGGTGCGGGCCAGCGCGATGATTTCCTCGAGTTCCTTGGCGGAAAAAGTGGCTTCCTCGCCGGAGCTTTGGACCTCAACAAACTTGCCGCTCCCGGTCATCACGATGTTGGCGTCAACGGAGGCATCCTTGTCCTCAAGATAGTTGAGATCGAGCACGGGGGAGTCCTGATAGATCCCGGCGCTGATGGCGGCGACACTGTCAACAAAAGGGGACTCCTTGATTTTTCCGGAGGCAAGTAGTTTGCGGACAGCGATTTGCGCGGCGACATAGGCGCCGGAGATGGAGGCCGTGCGCGTGCCGCCGTCGGCCTGGAGCACGTCGCAGTCCACCCAGAGCGTGTATCCGTCGAGTTTTTCGAGGTCGAGCACGGCGCGGAGGGAACGTCCGATGAGGCGCTGGATCTCGACGGTGCGCCCGTCGAGTTTTCCCTTCGCGATGTCGCGTTGTTTCCGGTCCTGGGTTGAGTAGGGGAGGAGGGAGTACTCGGCGGTCAGCCATCCACCCTTGATGCCCTGTTGTTTCATCCAGGGCGGGACCTTGTTTTCGAGGGTTGCCGCGCAGATGACACGGGTGTTGCCATAGGCGGCGAGCACGGAGCCGGCGGCGTTTGGCGCGATCCCGGGCTGGAAACTGATGGGACGAAGTTGCGCGGCTTCGCGATTGTCAGGGCGAATAAGGAGCATGATTGCGTGAAAGGCGTCGCAGGGAATCGATTTTCACCCCCAAGGCGAGTTGGAAGCGGCGGCGGGGCCTTTATTCGGCGAGGTAGGGGTGGTATTCGGGGACTATTTTCTTGATGGCGAGTTTGAGGTCATTGGCGGAATTCCCGTAAATGTTGGAGGTGAAGAGGGACAACGAGTTCGTGATGAGAGCCAGATCGTCGGGGTGGGAGGGGGTGAAGCGCATGATGTCGGCATGGGTCGTGGGGGCGTGGGCCTCCTCGGTGTAGCGCAGCTCCTCGTAGAGTTTTTCCCCTGGGCGCAGGCCGGTGTATTCAATGGCGATGTCGATGTCGGGGCGCAGGTTGCTGAGTTCTATCATCTGGCGGGCAAGCTCGGCGATTTTGACGGGTTTCCCCATGTTGAGGACGAATATCTCGCCGCCCTTGCCAAGAACGGCGCACTGGAGGACAAGGCCCACGGCCTCGGGGATGGTCATGAAGTAGCGGGTGACGTCGGGGTGCGTGACGCGCACGGGGCCGCCATTGGCAATTTGCCGGCTGAAAATGGGGACAACACTGCCGGAGGAGCCAAGGACGTTGCCGAAACGGACGGCCATGAGGCGGGTGCGCGGGACGGGGGGGGATGGGGCGGTGGCGGCATCGGATGTTTTTGGGTTTCCATCCGCCGTCTCGCGCGGGGTTGCGCCCTGCGCCGCAGCCTGGGCGGGCGGGGCGGGGTGGGGCGTTTCCGCAGGGATGGTGGTCTGGCGGGCTTGCAGGTAGATCTCGGCCATGCGCTTGGTGGCTCCCATGACGGAGGTCGGGTTGATGGCCTTGTCGGTTGAAATGAGGATGAAGCGGGCGACGCCGTACTCGACGGCCAGTTCGATGAGGAGGCGTGTGCCAAGGGTGTTGTTGCGGATGGCCTCCCAGGGTTGCCGTTCCATGAGGGGGACGTGCTTGTGGGCGGCGGCATGGAAGATGATGTCGGGCTTGTGAAGGGAGAGGATGTGGCGCATCCGGGCCTCGTCGGTGATGTCGCCCAGGATGGGTTGGACGCTGCCGCCAAGGCTGGTCTCGGCAAGGGCCTGCTCGATCTTGAAGAGCTGCACCTCGCAGCGTTCGACGAGGAGGAGGCACCCCGGGTTCCGGGCCGCGATCTGGCGGCAAAGCTCGCCGCCGATGCTGCCGCCGGCGCCGGTGACGAGCACGGTCTTGCCGCGAATGAGGGAGCCGATGGCGGCGTTGTCCAGGGAGATCTGGTCACGGCCCAGAAGGTCCTGGATCTCGACGGGCCGGATGCGGCTTGCCCGGGCCTGGCCGCTGGCCAGTTCGATGAGGGAGGGGACGATCTCGGCGCGCAGGCCGTTTTCACGGGCCAGGGCGGCGACTTCGCTGAGGCGGCGCGGGCTGGGGGCGCCGATGGCGATGACGATTTCGTCTATGTGGTACTGCTGCTTGACGGTGGCGAGGTCCGCGATGCGGCCCACGACGGGGATGTTGTGAATCCGGAAGCTGTGCTTGGCCTCGTTGTCGTCGAGAAACACGACGGGCAGGCGGCGCAGGCCGGGGCGCGCGAGCCAGTCCGCGGCAAGGGCGGCGCCGACGTCGCCGGCGCCAAGGATGGCCATGCGCTTGATGGGGCTTGTCTTGTTGATTTGCGCGTCGTTGCGGCTGTTTTTGATGTTGTGGGCGGTGCGGAAGGCGACGCGCAGGGTGCAGATGAACAGGAAGGACAGGAGGGCGTCCACGAGGATGACGAGGTAGGGGGTGAGGCGGCCTGCCGTGCCGGGGATTGCGCCGGATTGGCTTTTTGGGAGGATCTCCTGGGCGGATTTCCAGACGGATGTTGTTGATGCAGCGTCACTTGATTCCGTGTGGATCGGCGCCTCGCCCGGGGGGGTGTGGATGGCGGGGTTTTTTCGGGCCTCGGGGGTGCCGGGTTGCGCGGAGGGATTGTTTGCAGGGGCGTTTGCGGGAGGCGTGATGTGATCCAGGCGCAGGAGGTTGGCAAACCATTCGGCGATGGACTGTGTCCTGCCACGCTCCAGCACATGCATTTCGCCGCTGACGTAGGAGCAGGCGAAGGCCAGGAATGTCGCCAATGTCATGGCGCGGACGAGGCGCCAAAGCTCGGGCATCCGAAAATAGCCGAGCATCCCCGAAAAGTGCCGGTGGGCGGCGAGAATGACGATCTGCAGGGGGACGAGCCACATGCCCGTGAAGATGAAGCGCAGGGACCATTCGTCCCATTCGTCATGCCCGTAGAAACGGATGCTGAATGCGAGAAAGAGGGCGACGGAGAGGGCCAGCCCGTAAAGCAGGGTGAGGATGGCGAAACGGCACAGGGAATTGTGGCTGAAGAAATGGGCGAGAAGGCGCATGTGGCGTGGTTTTGTGGTTGGAAATTGTGCTTGGGGACGGCGCCGGGGGGAGTGACGGGGGACGGGTGCGCCGGGACACGCCGGGCGTATCGGGCCGGCCGGCCGGGCCTAACCGGCGAGGGTTTCGCGAATGACCGCGGCGACGCGGGCGATTTCCGGCGGGGTGAGGGCGGAGCCGGAGGGCAGGCTCAGGCCGCGCTCAAAAAGCCTGTCGGCGACGCCGTTAAGGAGGGTTGGCGCGGCGGCGAACACGGGTTGGGCGTGAAGGGGTTTCCAAAGCGGGCGGCTCTCGATGTTCCGGGCCTCAAGGGCGAGGCGCGCGTCCTCGCTGGTGGCGTTGCGGGGGGTTTTCGTGGCATCGATCTGGATGTGCGTGAGCCAGCGGTTGGAAATCCCCCAGGGCGCCTCCGGCATGAACTCCACGCCGGGGATGCCGGCCAGCAATTCCCGGTAGAGGCGTTCGTTGGCGCGCCGCGCGGCCACACGGGCGCCAAGCACGCGCAGCTGGCCGCGCCCGATGCCGGCAAGCACATTGCTGAGGCGGTAATTGTAGCCAAAGGTGGTGTGCTGGTAGTGCGGCGCGGGGTCGCGGGCTTGCGTGGCGAGGAAACGCGCGCGCGCGATGCTTTCCGGGTCGTCGCCAAGAAGCATCCCGCCGCCGGATGTGGTGATGATTTTGTTGCCGTTGAAGGAGTAGATGCCAAACGCGCCCTGGCGGCCCGCCGCGACGCCCCGGTGCGTGGAACCCATGGCCTCGGCGGCATCCTGCACGAGGGGGACGTTGTGGCGGGCACAGACGGTGCGCAAATTGTCGTAATCGGCGCACTGCCCAAGGATGTCCACCGAGATGACGGCTTTGGCGGGGGTGCCTTTGGCGGCGAGCCTTGAGAGCGCCTCGTCGAGGAGATTCGGGCAGAGGTTCCAGCTGGCTTCCTCGCTGTCCACGAAGAACGGAACGGCCCCTTGATAGAGTATGGGATTGGCCGAGGCGGCAAATGTGAGGGATTGGCAGACGACAATGTCACCCGGCCCGACTCCCAGAAGGCGCAGGGCAAGGTGTATCGCCGCCGTGCCCGATGACAGCGCGACCGCGGCCTTCGCTCCCGTGGATTCGCAAACCTCGCGCTCAAAGGATTCAACATTGGGGCCGAGCGGCGCAACCCAGTTGGTGTCAAAGGCTTCCCGTACAAAACCCTGTTCCTCGCCGCTCAAATGTGGTGGCGACAGATAGATGCGTTGTGAAATGTCCAATTCCTGACTGAATAATTCGTGGTTGGAGAATGGCAAGTCCGCTTTTAGGCGGGGCGCAGGAGAATGGCGGAGGGCTGGCCCTTGCCTTTGGCGAGACGGCGGTGCTCGCGCCAGGCGGGAGGGAGCCTGGGCTGCCACTCCGCAGGGCCTTCGAGAATGATTCGCGAATCCGGCCCCGTCCTTGCCCAATGGGCGAGCTTTTCAGGAATGGAGGCCGCCTCGTCCTCCCAGAGGCGCCACGGGGGATCGCAAAAGAGGAGATCGTAGGTTTCCTCCGTGGGCGGCGCCCAGCGCAGGGCGTCTTGTTGGATGAAGTCGCAGGCGGGGGCGGGCGCGGGGTTGGCGCGGGGAAGGGGGGGGGCGGCATCCGCGCACGGGGCGGCCGGCTTTTTGCCGTGACTTGCCGCGGAGAGGATCGCTTTCTGAACGGCGCTGGCGTTGGCGCGCACGGCGGCGATGGCGGCCGGATTTTTTTCGACGAAAGTGACGGCGCCGGAACCCCGGCTGAGGGCCTCAAGGCCGTAGGCGCCGGTCCCGGAGAACAAGTCCAGCACGCGCGCGCCCTCCACAAAGGCGCCAAGCGAGGAGAAGACGGCCTCGCGAAGGTAGTCCGTGGCGGGGCGGATTTCGCCCCGGGCAGGAAGGCGCAACGGGATGCCCCGGGCCAGGCCTCCGGTGATTCGCATGATGGGTGCTGTTGCGGGGTGCGCGGCGCGGTGGTTTTTCGCGCGATTTCAGCGGGTGGAAAAACGGAATTCCGTGCGGCTGGTGAAGCGTTCGCCCGGGCGCAGGATGACGCTCGGAAAGGCCGGCTGGTTGGGCGAGTCGGGGAAATGCTGCGTTTCGAGGGCAAGGCCGCTGCGGTGGCCATAGGGTTTGGCGCCCTTGCCCGGCGCGCCGTCCAGAAAATTGCCGCTGTAAAACTGGATGCCCGGCTCGTTGGTGAAGAGGGTCAGGACACGCCCGCTGGCCGGATCCCAGACCTCGGCGGCGAAACGGATGTCGCCCTCCGGCGGGCCGTCGAGCACCCAATTGTGGTCATAGCCGCCGCCATACGCGAGCTGGGTGTCGTCGGCATGGATGCGTTCGCCAATGTCGCGGGATTGCGTGAAATCAAAGGGGGTGTTGGCGACAGGGACGATTTTTCCTGTCGGGATGAGGCCGGCGTTGACGGGGGTGTAATGCGATGCCGCGAGGCGAAGCCGGTGGTTGAGGATCGTGCCGCTGCCTTCGCCGGAGAGGTTCCAATAGGTGTGCTGACTGAGATTGACGGGCGTGGGCCTGTCGGTCACGGCCGTGTAATCCACGCGCAAGATGTTCTCGGATAGGAGGATGTAGGTGACCGAGACATCCAGCTTTCCAGGGTATCCCCCGTCGCCGTCGGGGCTGGTCAGCCTGAGAAGCAGCGCGGGGTGGTCTCCGGGGAGCACGGTGGCGCTCCACAGGCGGCGGTCAAAACCGTCGTTTCCGCCGTGCAAGGAGCAGGGGATGCCGCCGGGCGTGTTGTTGGCGTCGAGGGTGTGCGTGGTGCCGTCGAGCGAAAACCGTGCGTTGGCGACACGGTTGGCGACGCGCCCGACGACGGCGCCAAAGTAGGAACTGCCTGCGGCGTATCCGGCGGGGGTGTCATAGCCAAGAACCACGTCGGCAACGGCCCCATTCCTGTCAGGCGCCTCGATGCTGACGAGGGTTGCGCCGTGGTTGCTGGCCCTCACGCGCAATCCGTTGCCGTTGTCGAGGGTGTAGAGCGCGGCCTCGCGCCCGTCCAGAAGCCTGCCCCAAGGTTGCACGCCCACGGCGGGAGGTTTGGACGACGTCGCGTTGGAATTCGTGAAAGACATGCGCGGAAAAAAAAGCGGCCCCCTCCCGTGGGCAATGACGAAAGCGGCGGGCGCGGGGCGGGCGGTTTCACGTGTGCGCGGAAAACGGATGACGATGGCCAACCGGTGGCCAAAGAAAACGCGGGGCGTGATGGGGTGACCTGGCGGCGTGAATTTTCACAGTCGCATTGCCCAGTCTGAACACGTGCCGTGCCCGGTCCGAAAAAAACGCGGAGACACCCTGTCAAAAGAGGTGGGAAGCATTCCGTTTTTTCGCCGTCCTTGATGCGCGCAAGAGCCGCGGGCCTTTTTGCGAATCACGCCATGTGAGAATATTTCACTTTGCCGCCCGCACGGCTATCTCTTGGCGGAAAGGGCTGTCCTTCATGTAGTGGGGAACGCAGTACAACGAACCATTACCTATATTCGCCGATATCATGATGACGATGTCAAATTGGTTTTCCTTGAGAAAATCAACCAGTGAGAATTTTGTGAAGTTCCGCAGGTCAAGTTCCGCCGTTCTCCGTGCGTGGAGCGAGGCGTAACGGGAAAAAGGAGTGCCGAAGGAGTCGTGCAGCAACAAAATATTCCCACTCCCAAACTCATTGATGGTGTTCCGATAGGCGACATTGGGGTTGATCCAATCATACAAGGAGTAGAGGCTTTTTAGTTCTTCCGGTATGGGGGTGATTTTTTCAAAAGTGTCGCGTTTGTTTGGAATGCCCTTTTGGGGGCGTCCGTCCGACATTGTGACGATTGAATTGGTTAATCGCAGAGGAAAATCAGGCACGGGATATCGGAATGGATCCTCTCCTGAATACAAATATCCGATTCGGCGGCCTATGCAGCCCAGGAAATTTCCGAGATCGACCATTTTATAGTTCTTGTCAGGAATGTTTTCCTTCAAACGAAAAGAGGAAATGTTTCCGGCGATGAACGATGCCGTCTTTCCCCAAGCCCAAAGGGCCGTTTCCATCGTCCAGTGGAGGTCTGTCTTGTAAAATGCCTTTTCCCAATCCATCCCATCCTTGAGCATTTCTTCGCGAAGATCCAGGAAAGGAACATTTCTTTCCCGAAGCGAGCGGAGAAAATGATCCTGTTGCCGGTTGAATGGATCGGTGATTCCTGGAAGAATTTCATCGTGTCCCGGTTTGCATTTTCCAGGGACTTGGACATAGAGGAAATTTATCTTTTTCGACTTCAGGTAATCCTGCAATTCCATGAGGAATTCGGCGCGATCCTCGATCGTGTCCCTTGGAATTTCACGCCGCCACAAAAGTTGTCCGGTGATTGTCTTGTATTGGGTCAGATCCGGGTCTGCGTCCCATAGGATCCGCTTTCCCATCAAGCGTTGGAGAAGCCCATGGATCTCAATGCACTGCGAATGCGCCAATTGATTTTTTTTCACAGCGGTGTCAATTTCGGATCTTTTCAGTTTTCCCATGATCCTCATGATCTCATGACGCATCGTTTTCTGTCGCGGGATGTTTTTCTCCTTAACCTCTTCCGCTTTTGCGACATTCTCCACCTTGATTTTATCATCTCCAAACAAGATATTCTCAGTGGATTGCGGTGGTTCCACCGCGTTTTTCACCCGGTACAAAAGATAACTTACCGGCGCGTTGAGCGAGCCGATCAAGAAAAGAAAAGCAACCGCGACAACGCGATTCCCCGCTTGCAAAGCTTTGCCTCCCGCCTTGGTTCTCATGTTAGAAATTGAAATAGATGAAAGGGTTGTGCACGCTCTTGACCATGTAGCATATTCCAATGACCAGGATGATGACCAGGGCCATGGGGCGTAAAAACAACACCGGACGCATTATCGGAAATTTTGAGGCCCAGCGCATGACCGGCATGGAAAACAGCAGCGCGAATATCCAGTAATAGACCGTTTCCTTGAAGTAGGTGATTGCCAGCGGGCTGATCCATGGGACGTCTCCCAATCCAAACATCGTGGAGAGATAATGCGACGCCTGCGCCAGATCGGAGGCGCGGAATATAACCCAGCCACAGACAACGGCCAGAATGACATAGGAATGCCGCAGGCCCCGCGCCAAAAATGGCATGGGAAAACCCGGCCTCTCCACGCGGCCGGTTTCGTTGATGTTCCCTGTCGCCATGATGGCGCTCCCCCGCTTCTTTTCGTCATCACCCAAGCCTGTCAATTTCTCAAATGTCAGCAGGACGAAATAGAAGATTCCCCATGCGATGAATGTCCAGTTCGCGCCATGCCAGACCCCCGTCAGCGCCCAGACGACAAACAAGTTGAAAACAAGACGGGCCTTGCTTTTCACCCGGCTGCCCCCGAGTGGAAAGTAAACGTAGTCGCGGAACCACGAGGAGAGGGAGACATGCCAGCGCCGCCAAAAATCCGAGACACTTCCCGCGATGTATGGATGATTGAAGTTCTCGCGAAAGTTGAATCCAAACATTTTTCCAAGCCCGATCGCCATGTCTGAATAGCCGGAGAAATCGTAATAAATTTGGAAGGTGTACGCCAGCGCGCCGAGCCATGCAAACAACACGGACATCCCGTCGGATTGGGGTGAGAATGCCGTGTCCGCGACAATGGCAAGCGGGTTGGCCAGAAGCATCTTCTTGGCAAAGCCGCAGATGAACCGGACCACGCCTTCCGAAAACAAGTCAAAGGTCTCCTCGCGGCTGTCAATCTGCTCCACGATGTCGGTGTAACGGACGATGGGGCCGGCGACGAGTTGCGGAAACAGGGCGATATACAGGGCGACTTTGACCGGGTTGCGTTGTGCCTTCACATCTCCGCGATAAACATCAAGAACATACGAGACGGCCTGAAAAGTGAAAAAAGAGATGCCGATTGGCAGGACTATGGAGGGGATTGTGAGATTTGTCCCGGTGAGATGGTTGATGTTTCGCACGGCGAACATCAGGTATTTGAACACAAACAGGATGCCAAAATTGAACAAAAGCATCGAGGCGACGATCCCTTTCGGGGGGGGCGGGCGGCCCCGCCCGCGGCGGGCGCGGCGGGGGGCGGGCGCGGCGGCCGCCG
>JAIRPL010000046.1 GCA_031256995.1 Puniceicoccales bacterium | reverse complement strand
CCCCCCCCCCCCCCCCCCCCCCCCCCCCCCCCCCCCCCCCCCCCCCCCCCCCCCCGCCCCCCGAACTCACTTCCTTTCGCAGCAAAAACTCCACCCGCGACCACAGCCACGCCGGAACGAAATCCGCCCGTGACGAAGCCCTCTCCAGAAACAAAAGCAGACCGAAATGAAGACCCGCCTTCGGAACCGTTCCCAAAACTGCGGCCAAAACCGCGTCCGACATTTCCAACGCCGCGCCCGACATTCCCGGCACCGCATCCGGAATCACACCCGGCACGCGCGAAAACAGCGCCGGAATCCACATCGGGACGCCCCGCACCAGCGCCAACGCCCACCTCACGCCGCCGCCCCGCAATCGGGCTGGCAGCGCCTCGGGCGCGCTCTGTCGGGAAAAAACTCATAACGTACGACCGCCCTCAAAACCCCAACCCACCCCCACCGCAAGCAAAAACGTATAACCCCCCCCCCAGCGAACCCACCCTCTCAACGCCCCCCCGCCGCGCCCCAGCCTCCATCCAAACGAACCCACCCCGCGCACCACCGTCATGCGACAAACCGTGCGCGATCGACATCTCCTATGGTGCCACCCCGCCTGCCACGCCATGCGGCAGGCCGCGCACCCGCATCCGAAAGCCCATCCAACGCCCCCGACGCGCCTCGCCCCGTGCAGCCAGAATTGGCGCATCTTCCACACCAGCACCTTGCACGCCCCACCTCCTCCAATGGCTGAGCGCGAAGGATTCGGGGCGGCGCCTCTCGCACACCAGCACCGTGAACAAACCCCGTCCCCGACATGCGCCGCCCTGCCATGCGGCAGGCCGCACGCGATCGACATCTCCCACGGTGCAACCCCACCCGCCACGTCATGTGGCAATCCGCGCGCCCGCATCCGCAAGCCCATCCAAACAAGCTCTCCCCAGCGCATGCCTATCCCCGAACCACCGTGAAAGTTCCCCGGCACGGAGAGCGTCTCGGGATGTTTGGAGGGCTTGGAAAACAGCGATAGAGAAGGAGGCAAGGAGGGCGAAGACGCCGCGAATTACCCAACCGATTTAGGAGGGCGTTTCCCACCTCCACCATCTCACTTACCGCCAGCCCGCACGCCGTGGGACGGGACGTATCCGGATTCGGGGAGCTCATTGCCCCAGCGTCTCACTTTCCGTCAGCCCGCATGCCGTGGGGCGGCAAGGGATCCATGTGCAGTGTGGAAATTCTTCATTTTCCCGCTGGCCGCCACAGGAGCCACCCTTTGGACAAGATGCCCATGGGCCTTCCTGATTTTTTCCGTCCTTGGGGTTTGCGATAAGGCGTCCGCAAAGCTGGAATCCGCGACTGATTTTTCAGAATATGAACATGCCCACATCCATTGGCCACGACGTGCCCATCCCTGCCGGAATGCCGGCGGCGGCCTCCTCGAAAACGGACAAGGCCATGCCCCATGTCCATCTGCTCGGCGTTTGCGGGATGGGCGTCGGCCCCCTGGCGATTTACATGCGCGGCGAAGGGTGGCGTGTCTCGGGTTGGGATGATGCCAGAGGCTCGCCAATGGAGCCGTTCCTGCGTGCCGCTGGCATCGAGCTGCGCCGCGAGCCGGATTGGGGAGTGCCGCCGGATGTCGTGGGCTTTTCCAGTGCCGTGAAGGCCGGGCACCCCGTTCGTGTCGCCGCGGAATCCGCCGGGGTCCGGCTGTTGCGCCGTGGCGAGCTGCTTGCGGAACAGATGGGCCGGAAAAAGCTTGTGATGGTCTGCGGCAGCCATGGCAAGACGACCACCAGCGCCATGCTTGCCCAGGCCCTTGATGGCGCCGGGATGCCCACCGGATACGTGCTTGGCGCGCTCTACCGCGACCCTGCCCTGCCGCCCGCGCGGGCGGTTCCGGAAAGCCCCTGGGTTGTCGCCGAGGTGGATGAGAGCGATGGCACCATCAACCATTTCGCGCCCGAGATCACCGTCGCCGTGAACCTTGATTGGGATCACCCCGACTATTACCGCACGGAGGCCGATTTGGAGGCCGTGTTCGCCGCGCTTTTCCGGCGCACGCGCGGCGCGGTCTTCATCCCGGCCGCCAGCGAGCGTCTTCGCCGCGTTGCCGCCGCCGCCGCGGTCGACCCGATCCTGGTGGAGGATGGCCCCGGAGGTTTCAATGCCGCGAATGAGCGCATGGCCCTGGCTGTCGCGCGGCACCTTGCGGGGCACCTTGGCACCCCGCCGCTGGGGCGTTTTTCCGGAATGCGCCGGCGGCAGGATGTCTTGTTTGAGAACACCACCCTGCGCGTGATGGCCGACTATGCGCACCACCCCACGGAGATCGCCGCGCTTCTGAGCCAGCTTCGCCACGACGACCCCGGGCGCCGTCTCCATGCCATCTTCCAGCCCCACCGCCATTCGCGGACGCGGCAGTATGCGGGCGAGTTTGCCGCCGCCCTGTCGGCCGCCGACGCCGTGGCGCTGCTGCCCGTCTACTCCGCCGGCGAGGCTCCCGTCGAGGGCGGGAGCACGGCCAGCGTGCTTGCCGCCGCGGCGGGGGATCCGCGATTTGGTTTTTACGAGGATCAAGCCGCCCTGCGCAACGCGCTCGCGCCATTGCTTGCCGCCGCGCGAATCCCGCTGCCCGCGCCCGCAACGCTTGTCTTTGCCGGGGCGGGGGACATCGGCAACATGGCCGCCGCCTTCGCGCGCGAGCTGCGTCGTCGTGCCACCTGCCTGGAAAACTTCCCCCTGGGGCAGCGCACGACCATTGGCGCGGGCGGCGCCTGCGCGTGGTTCGCCGAGCCGGCGGACATCCATGCGCTGCGCGAGTTGCTGGACGATTCCCGTGCCGACGCCCTGCCCGTGCTGGTCGTCGGGCATGGAAGCAACCTGCTCGTCCCTGACGAGGGCTTTGACGGCCTTGTCATCCGCCTTGCCAATCCCGCCTGGTGCGGGATCCGCGCATTGGAGGCGGGGTTGTCGCTGGAATGCGGTGCCGGCGCGCCCTTGCGCGAGATTGCCCACCGCGCCGCCGATGCCGGGATCACGGGCTTTGAGTTTCTTGAGGGCATCCCCGGAACACTTGGCGGGGCGCTGAGGATGAATGCCGGGGCCAATGGCGCCTCCGTTTTTGATCGCGCGAGGGATGTCACCTGGATCGACGCGGACGGAAACCTCCGCGAACGGAGCCAGGGTGGCGAACTCGGCCCCGCCTACCGCGATTGCGCGGCGTTGCGCGAAGGCGGCATTGCCATCTCCGCCGTGCTGCGTGGCACCGGGCATGCGCCGCCGGAGGCAATCCGTGAGGAAATGCGCGCCCTGGGGCAGCGACGGCTTGCCACGCAGCCACGCGAGCGCAGCGCCGGCAGTGTTTTCAAGAATCCTCCGGGCGGGCATGCCGGCCGCCTTGTCGAGTCCCTTGGATTGAAAGGGTTGCGCATTGGAGGCGCCGAGGTCTCCACCACGCATGCCAATTTCATCGTCAACAAGGGTGGTGCCACCGCAGCGGACGTCCGCGCCCTTGTCCGGCGCATCCGCGCCGCCGTTTTTGACGCCACTGGCATCCGCCTTGAACCCGAGATCCATCTTGCCGGCAAATCCTGGGATCCCCCTTTTCCTCCCGCCTGACCCGCCCCGGGAGCGGGGGATTTCAAAAAAGAAGGCGTAGCGCGGGGACACAAAACACCCGCCGTGCCGGCTGGCAGGGCGGGTGTTTGTCCGGCCCGTGAGGAGACTGCGAAAGCCCCCACCCGGGCACCCCAAGCGCGGGGCGTGAATCACTGTCCGATTTGGAAGCGGACGAAGGATGCGACGCTGGCGCCGTGGGCCTTTGCCGCCTCGGACACCGTCTTGCCGGGGTCGATGACGAAGGGCTGGTCCACCAGGCAGGTCTCCCCATAGTATTTTTCGAGTTTGCCGAGGACGATTTTTTCGATGGCCGCGGCGGGCTTGCCGGCGGCCTGGGCGGCGGCGATTTCCCGCTCCTTGGCGATGATGTCGGCCTCCACCTCGTCACGCGTGAGATAGCGCGGGGCGGCGGCGGCAACGTGCATGGCGATCTGGCGGGCAAGCGTCCGGATGGCATCGTTGGGGGCGTCTGTGACGGCAAGCTCGACGAGGACGCCTATCTTGCCCCCGAGGTGGATGTAGGACTGGATGCAGCCAGCGGCGCCGGCGCTGACGTGCTTGGCGCGGGCAATGACGAGGTTTTCGCCCGTCTTTGTGATTTGCTCGGTAAGGAGGTCGTTGACCTTTTTTCCGGGGGCGTCGAACAATGGCTGCCCGGCCAGATCGGCGTCCGTGCCGGTGGCGACAACCTGCTCGGCGAGTTTTTTGGCAAAGGCCTGGAAATGCTCGTTTTTGCCGACAAAGTCGGATTCGCAATTGACCTCGACGATGGCGGCGGACCTGCCATCCGCCGCGATATGGGTCTGGATCGTGCCCTCGTTGGCGGCGCGCCCCGCCTTTTTGTCACGGGTGGCGGCGCCTTTTTTGCGGAGAATCTCGGCTGCCGCCTCGGGGTCTCCGTTGGCTTCGACGAGGGCTTTCTTGCAATCCATGAGGCCCGCGCCGGTGCGGGCGCGCAGGTCGTTGACTTGTTGTGCTGTGATGTTGGCCATGTGAGTCGTTTTTACGGCTGTTTCGCTGGTTGGGTGCCGGATCATTCGGCGGCGGGAGCCGATTCCTTCCTGGGGCGCCGGGCGCCCTCGGAGCGCGCGCGGGAGGCGCGCGGCTTGGCCGCCTTGGGGGCGCCGTCCTTGGCCCCATCCGCGCCTTCCTCCTCGGATTCCTCGCGAAGGAGGGCGGGGTCAATGTTCACCTCGGGCTGGGCGGTCTGCTCGACGTTTTCCTGCACAGGGACGATGGAGCGGCGCTCGGTGCGGACGGCCTCGCGGCGCGCAAGACCGTTCTGGATGGCCTCGACGACGGTTTCGACGATGAGGCGGACGGACTTGACGGCGTCGTCGTTGCCGGGGATCGGGTAGTCAAGCTTGGAGGGGTCGGAATTCGTGTCGACGAGGGCGACGATCGGAATCCCGAGGCGGGAGGCTTCGTGGACGGCGTTGTTCTCGGTCTTGGTGTCGATGATGAAAACGGCGCCGGGGAGGTTGCGCAGCTCAATCATGCCCTCGAAATTGCGGTTCATGCGCGCCATCTGCCGGCGGACGGCGGCGGCCTCCTTCTTGTGCATCTTGTCCAGGCTGCCATCGGCCTCCATGCGCAGAAACCGGCGGTATTTCTCGAGGGAATTCTTGATGGTGGCGAAATTGGTGAGACCGCCGCCGAGCCAGCGGTTGACGGCGAAGGGCATGTTGCAGGCGCGCGCGGCCGTGCGCATGGTTTCCTGCGCCTGGCGTTTCGTGGCGATGAAGAAAATGTCCTTGCCGGCGGCGACGGTGTCCTCGACGAACCGGACGGCGGCCTCAAGGCAGGCGTGCGTCTTTTCGAGGTCGATGATGGAGACGCCCTCGCGATGCGCGAAGACGTAGGGGCGGGACTTGGGGTTCCAGCGGCGTTTCTGGTGCCCGAAATGGACGCCGGCTTCAAGAAGGTCTCTGACTGTGATGTTCATTTGTCTGACTTGGCTCCGTATTCTCCACGCCGGATGGTGGAAAACCTTGGATGCGCGCGCATGGCGCGGTGTGGTGTTAGGGTTGTTATCGGTTTCGCCTTGCGGCAAAACGCCCGCTGGCGCTCCGGCGTCAACCTGCGGGAAAGCGCGGCAGGGAATGACTTGGCGCGCGGGGCGCAAGTTTTTTTCCGGATTGCCGCGAGTGGGAGAGGGTCCGGCTTTGGCGGCGCGCGCCCGCGGCCTCAGACTTCCATGCAGGGGAGCATGGCGGCGTCCTTCATGCCATGGATGATTTTTTTGTCCGCCGGGCAGATGGTGGCGAGGATGGCGCCAAGCTCGGCGGAGGAGGAACCGCGTTGGGCGAAGTAGTAGGGGCAGAGCCGCACGCGGCCTTCCATGTTTTCCAGGGTGCCGTCAGCGCGAAAGACGGGGTGGGTGATGCGCCTGGGCTTGTGGTAATCCTGCAGGACGTGGAGCGTCTCGTTGTCGCCGTCAATGGCGTCCTCAATGGCGGCGAGCCATTCCTCGCGGGAGACATCGCTGCCGAGCACGACGCTGCGCGCGCCCCAGGCGGTTTCATGGAAGCCGCTGGCCTTGATGATGAGATTGCGCTCTTTCTGGGCGGCGTTCGCCAGTTCGCCCCAGGCGCGAATGGGGCGGTTGTTCACAAACGGGGCGTGAAGCACGGCAACAGGCGGGAGCGCCACGTCCTCCATTATCCAGGTGCGCGGCACGGTGCGCCGGATGGTTTCCAGGTGGCACGCCGGAAGATTCTCACGCCAGAAATCGGCCAGCGCGGGGTGGTGGACCAGGGCGAGGTTCAGCTTCTCCTCCTGAAAAGCTTTCATGGGGGGGGTGATGGCGACGTGGCCGGCCTCGACGGCGTCAAAAATGGCGTCGGCTCCGCGCACGTTGCCAAGATCGAAAAGCTCGAAAAACCGGTAGAGGACGTCGATGCGCTCCGGGGCGCCATTGACGGGGATGTAAATGCCGTTCCCGGAGGCGAGGATGTCCTCCGGGGCGACGCAAAACACGGGGTGCCCCTGGGCGCGCAACTCGGAGGCAAGCCATTCAAATTCCGGACGGTAGGTGGAGGCCTCGGCGCTTACGACAATCGCGATGCGCGGCTCCTGCGCGCGGGCCTCCCCGGCGCCTGCCTCGTCATCGCGCGCCGCCGTCTTGGACGCGGGAGGGGCAAGCGAACGCAATGCTTGATGGAAGAGATGAATCTGCCGCCCGTCCCCGCCGACGACACCGGGGAATTCGGGGGCGTAGAGACGGTTGAGGAAGGCGGCCAGCCCGACGCCTCCGGGGACGCTGTCCATCTCCGTCATCGTGAAACCGTCATCGGTGAGCAGGAGATCCGGGCGCAACACAAGCGGGACCTGCCCTTTTGCAGCGCGACTTCGCCCATGGGCAACAAGGCCCTCGGGCTTGCCCCTGTCCAGATATTCGGCGACCCAGGGAGCCTCGTCGCCACCGTTGCGCAGGAGCCGCTTTCGCTGCGCCGAGCGTTGATAAAGGAGTTCCTGCGCGTGGTAGAAGGCAAGGCAGGCCGCGCCGATACGATGAATTTCCTCGATTTGGGCGGAGGAAAGAGGCAGGGGGACCGGGGAGTGTCTCCAAGTTTTGTCCTCAAACAATGACTGCGAATACGAGGCGTCGCGAAGCGATTCCAGTGACGGCATGATGGACGCACGTTCTATCCAAACACCACGCTGCCGCGAATTGAAAAAGTCAGGGAACCACGCACGCCCACCCCTTTGGCGCTCCCGCCGGGAGTCGAACCCAGATCGCCGGCTTCGGAGGCCAGAATTCTATCCATTGAAATACGGGAGCCAACAGGGACGGCCATGCTCTCGATTTTTGAGGGGTGTTGTCAATCCGTGATTTTACGCAAAATGAAAAGCCCCATCGGCATGCCGCCCCCCCTTCGCCCCGCCCCCTTGGGACAAACGCTGGCCGCCCCTCCCCAATCCCGCACAAAAACCGCTTTACAATTTTTCATCCGCCCGTTTCTTGGCGCGCCTTTCGCACCATGCAAAAAACCAAGAAATCCATCGCGAAGCGGTACAAGGTGACCGGCACTGGCAAGATCATGCGCCGCAGCCCCAGCACCCGCCACCTGCTCCGCTACAAATCCGCCAAGTCACGGCGCCGCGCGGGCGCTGACAAGCCGGTTGACTCCGGCTTCGTCAACACCATCCGCGAGGCAATGCCGTTCAGCCACTAACGCTTGGGCGCAGACAGCCGTAATAACAGGATTCAGGCGGGTGAACTCCCTCAGGCGACCCGCCGAAGCCAAAAAACCAACAAAATCAGGAGAACCATAACATGCCTCGTGTAACCAACGGCCCGGCCACCCGCGCCCGCCGCAACAGAACCTTCCAAAAAGCCAAGGGCTTCTTTGGAAACAAATCGCGCCTCTACACCGCCGCCCGCGAGGCGGTCGAACGCGCGCAGAAATTCGCCTATCGCGACCGCCGCGCCAACAAGCGCAATTTCCGCTCCCTGTGGATTGTGCGCCTCAATGCCGCCTGCCGCCCGCTGGAGATCACCTACAGCCGCCTTATTGACGGCCTCAACAAAGCCGGCGTCGTGGTTGACCGCAAAAACCTCAGCGAGCTTGCGATCCACGATGTCCCCGCCTTTGAGGCCATCGTCGCCAAGGCAAAAGAGGCGCTGAACGCAAAGGCGTAAACGGCCACCGCCATCCCCTCTGTTTTCGCGGCCGCGCCAAGTCCATTCCGGGACTTGGCGCGGTTTTTTGTCACCATTCCGTGCCGCCAACCAAAAGTGGATGCGTCTTTTCCGCGCCACACCCCGGCCGGGCTGCACAATGAGGACGGTGACACTTGGCTTGCCCGAAACCACCAGAAAAGATTCCCTCGCCTCGTGAACCGTAGAAATTTCCTTGCGACGACCGCGACGCTCGGCGTCCTCACCCCCCTTGGAAGTGCGCAAAGCCTGGGAGCCGCCCCCGGTGCGCCGGCGAGGCAAGGCGGCGGCGCGCCCAAGGCGCCCGCCGGCAGCCAGTCGCCCCTCGCCGGGACACCGGCGGTTTTCGCGCCGGCGGCGGACGGCTTCACGGTTGTCACCACGCTCGACGCGCCCGCCCTTGTCCGCGTGCAATACGGCGAGGCGCCCGCCGATGGGCAAATCCCCCCGGAAGCGGATGATTGCGCGAAACTCCTCAACCAAACCGCGGCAAGCGACGGGTACGGGTTTGTGCCGCATGACGACCGCGTGGTGCAAATCCGCGTGCACGGCCTGCGCGCAGGCACGCGCCATCTCTGGCGTCTTGTGGCCACACCGCTTGGCTCCGCGGACAAGGCGCCCCGGTATTCGAAGGTGTACTCCACCCGGACGCTTGACCCCGCCGCCGCGTCAACGCGTTTCCTTGTCTGGAACGACACGCACGACCGCGCGCCGACGATTTGCGGACTCCACAACCGCAGCCGCCTTTCCGCATTCGCGCCAGGCGAAACGCCGGATTTTCTCCTGTGGAACGGCGACCTGTGCAACAACGTCAACCATCGCGCGCAGCTTCCCCACCTCTTTGTCTCGCCCAAGGACGCCGACCTTGCCGGGCTGCCACCCGTCTTTGTCGCAAGGGGCAACCACGACGTTCGCGGCATCTGGTCGAACAAGGTTCCCGACTACGTGGCATTCCCCGGCAACCGCCCGTATTACGCTTTTCGCTCCGGGCCGGTGGCCGCCATCGTGCTCGACACAGGCGAGGACAAGCCGGACAACCACCCGTCCTTTGGCGGAGTCGCCGCCTTCGAGCCGCTTATTCGCGAACAGGCGGCATGGCTTGACGAGGTGGTCCTCCGCCCGGAATTCCGCGACGCGCCCCACCGGGTTGTTTTCTGCCACATCCCGCTGCGCTGGCTCAAGGAGCGAAAACCGGATTACTCAAGGCACGGTTACGATGATTTCAGCCGGCGTGGTCGCGAGGCATGGGCCGGGGCGCTGAGGCGATGGGGGGCGCAGGTCGTCATCTCCGGCCACATGCACCATGCGGCAAAAATCCCGGCGAACAACGAGTGGCCTTTTGAGCAAATTGTCGGCGGCGGCCCGGCCCTCACCGGCAATCCCAAGGGCGCCACCCTTCTTCGCGGGTACGCGGACGCACGTTGCCTCCGGCTGGAAATCGCGGCCTTGGCCGAGGGCGGCACGGGCGATAATCCACTCTTCCACAGCGAGTTCGCGGCGCGCGCGTGGGGGAGTTTTTTCGCATTGTGATCCACGCCGGCGATGGGCCTCCCTGCCGGCACAAGGCTCCTTGACGCCGCTTCCCGCGCAACGCCACCCTGCCCTGCCGGCACCTTTGGAAGGCTTGCGGAGCGAGATCCCCGGGGGTGGGGGCCAAGTCTGGAAAATCTTTGTGGCGCCCATCCTTCCTCCAAGGATTTTTCATCCGCTGCGGCAACATGGCGGGATGCCAGGCAGAGCGGATGCCCGTGAAGCACGGCTTTCGCGCCAAAAAAACGTCAGGGCAGACGGCACGAATCCCCCTCACCCCTTTTTTCGCTCGATGCCGTGCGCGGGACCTCACAGGAGGCCGGCGGCCTTGAAGCTGAACCAACCTTGGCCAAGGCGGTCGGCGCCGGGATGGCCGAGGATGACGTGGTCGAGGAGGGGGATGCCCACGGTCTTGCACGCGTCAGCCAGACGGCGGGTGGTGGAAAGGTCGGCCTTGCTTGGCTCGGGGTCGCCACCGGGGTGGTTGTGGACGAGGATCATGGCGGCGGCGCCGTGCCGCAAGGCGTGACGAAGCGTCTCGGCGGGATCCATGAGCGTGCTGCGCGCGGTGCCGCTGGTAAGCTCAAGGCAGCGGTTGAGGGCGTTGCGGGTGTTGAGGCACAGGAGCCAGCTTTTTTCAATGGAGAGTCCGGCGATGATGTCCTGAAAAAATTCGTAGACCTGCCCGGGCTGGGCAAGGACGGGGGCCGGGGCCTTGCCCTGCTCGCGGATGCGGCGGGCGATCTCCATGATGGCGAGAAGCTGGAGGGCCTTGACTTTTCCGATGCCTTTGCGGGCGCGGTAGTCCTCGGCATCCCAGTCCACGAGGGCGCGCAGGGAGCCGGCTTCGTGGATAAGGTGGCTGGCGATGGCGAGGACATTGGCGCCGGGGGTGCCGCTGCGCAGCACCATGGCAAGAAGCTCGGCGTCCTGCAGGGCGCGCGGGCCGAGGCGCTCAAGGCGCTCCTGGGGGCGCTCCCGCTGCGGGGTGCGCCGGAGCGGGGGCGTGGGCGGGAGGGCGGCCTCTTCACGGTATTCGCCCGGCTGCGGGGTGCGCTCCATAGAGGGGGGGCAACCAGGGGGATCCTCAGGAAGGCGCGCGGGCCGGGGCGGCGGGGGCGCCTTCCAAGGTCTGGGGAGGCTTTTCCGGCGTCTTCGCGACGCCGATGCCCTCAAGCGCCATGCGGGCGGGGTGCGCGGTGGCGGGATCTTTCAGAAACAGGGTGAGCACCGGGATGGCGGCCTCGCTCCCGACAATGGCGAGCATTCGGCAGGCAAAATCCTTTCCGGCAAGGGTGGTGGCCGGGTGCGTGAGCAGGTCAAGCAGGCGCCTTTCGAGGGCGGGGGCGCGGCCGGGGGTGGCGGTGAGCACCTCGTTCTCAATGACGTGGGCGAGGGTGCGGTCACCACCGTATTGGAGCAGCGCGGCGGCCTCCCACGGGGCGGGGCTGGTGCCAAAGGCCTGGTCACGGGAGAGGGGACGGGAAATGGCGCTCGAGGCTGGCATCTTGGGTGGCGCGACTGGGCGGACGTGAGGGTTGATCAGCCGGCCCGTGCTAATCGCGGACGGCGGGGGCGGGGAGTGCGACGGCCGGGCGCAGGCCTTCCTGGATCCGAATGTTGCGGAAATGAACCTGCAGCCCAATGTCGCGCTTGGATTGCGAGGAGTGCACTTGCAGGGCGATGAAGCCGGTGGCCGAGGCCGTGTCGCGCACGTCGGCGCGCTTCACGCCGTCAAGGTAGGTGATGATGCGGTCGCCCTGGGCCTCGATGCGCAACTTTTGCCATTGGCCGGGCTTGAAAAGCGTCCTGTCAAGGCCCTGCTTGACAAAGTCGCGGTCCTGCTGGGTGTTTTGCTGTGGGAAAACCCATCCGTTGCGGCGCGCCTCGTCGTAAATCCCGGCGTTGCGGCCCCTTGGAAACTCAATCTCGACCTGATAGCCATAAACGTGATTGGGGCTGGCAAAAACCTTTCCGGGGGGCTTCCCGGGGAGGGGCGGAACGCCCTTCAGCTCGACGCGTCTCATCTCGGGGTTGAAAGCGCTTCGAATCTGCACGCCGGAATTCATGATCTCCGGGCACTTATACTCAAGCTCGAGGACGAAATCCCCGTAATCGCGTGTCGTGCAGAGGAAGGTGTTTTCGCGCCCCGTCAACGTGGTGCCGACGATCTCATTGCCATGCTCGCCTTTCTCGACCTTGAACACGCCCGGAAGCCCGCGCGAGACCCATCCCTCCAAATCCTTTCCATTGAAAAGCTCGGTCCATTCCCCCGCCTTGTCCACGGCGCCGGCCTGCCCTGCGGCCACGACTGGCCCGCCGCCTGCCGCCGACGCGAGGGCGCCCAGGAGCGCGATTACGAGAAATTTCATGGAATGCTTCATTTGGATGCTCGGGTTGGATCAAAAAGAGGGTGCCGCCCTTCAGCGGACGACTTTCAGGGAGGGGAGGCGAACGGGACGCCCCCCCGGTGGCGCGCCGACGGCGGGCTTCGTTTTGGACATTTTCCGCATCAGCCATCCCCGGCGCCCGGCATGCGACATCCGCCGCGCCCGCAAGTTCCCATCCTCCACCCCGGGGCCAGCCGCCATGGTTTTGCAATGGACAGGAGAGGGGGGAGTAAAGAATCGTTGCGCACATGCAGGAAAATACGGAGATACCGCGCAGCGTCGCCATCGTCGGGCGCCCAAATGTGGGCAAAAGCCGCCTCTTTAATCGTCTCGTCGGGCGGCGTGTCTCGATTGTACACGACATGCCGGGGGTCACCCGCGACCTTATCACGGAGGAAGTCCGCGACGGAAATTATCTGCTCATGGACACGGGGGGCATCGGGCTTTTCACAAAGCTCACGCCCAAGGTCATTGCCGACGCGGTGGAGGAGCAGGTCGGTTTTGCCGTGAATGCGGCGGGCGTGGTGCTGTTTGTGGTGGATGTGAACGAGGGATGCGCGCCGCTTGATCTCGAAATCGCCGCCCGCTTGCGCCGTTTTGGCAAGCGCGTCATCCTCGTCGCCAACAAGGCCGACAATGAGGCCCGTGCCGCCAACCAGGCGGATTTTTTTCCGCTTGGGTTGGGCGCCCCCGTGCTCATTTCCGCCGAGCACGGGACGGGGATTCCCTTCCTCGTCGAAAAAATCAAAGCCGCCCTTGGCCCGGCAGCGGAGGCGGCCCCGGACGGCGGCAGAATCCCCGCGGACGGCGCGGGAAGCACCCGGACTGCGCCCGCGCCGCGCATCCGGCTGTGCCTCGTAGGCAGGCCCAATGTCGGCAAAAGCTCCATCGGAAACCGCCTGCTTGACGCCACCCGCCTGATTGTCAGCGAGGTTGCCGGGACGACGCGGGACCCCGTGCGGGCGCTCTTTTCGCGCGAAGGACGTGTTTTCGAGCTTGTGGACACCGCAGGCCGCCGGGCTTCCACGCGACAGGACGCGCTGGATTATTACTCCACGCTGCGTTCGGATGAAATGCTCGCCGCCGCGGATGTCGCCCTGCTCGTGCTTGATGCCCGCAGCGGCGTCACGCGCCTGGACAAGCAGCTTGCCGGACAGGTTGCCGCCGGGGGCGCGGGCATCGTGCTTGTCGTCAACAAATGGGATCTCGCCCAGGCCGCGTTCAAGGCGGGCAATCCTGCGGACGCCGCCCTGGAGGGGTTCGAGTCCGAGAGCGATTTCCGCGCGCGCTACCTTGAGTCGGTGCGCCGCGAGTTTTTCTTTCTTCCCGGCGCGCCGGTGCTGTTCGTCTCCGCGACCACCGGACTCAATGTGGAGGCCCTGCTCGGCGCGGCGTCGGAGGTGGCCTCCCGGCAGACCGCGCAACTTTCCACCGGCCGGTTGAACAAGACCATCCACGACCTCATGGAGCGCCAGCCACCGCGCATGGTCAGCGGCAAGCGTTTCAAGTGTTATTATGCCGTGCAGGCTGGCGTGAAACCCGTCCGCATCCGCCTTTTTTGCAATTCCAGCGAGCGCGTCGAGGATGCCTACACCCGCTACTTGCTTGCGGGTTTGCGCGCCGCATTCGACCTCTCCGGCGCGGCGGTGGAACTCGAGTTCATTGGAAAACCCAAAGATCCTGACCGCCAGTTTTTCACCCCGCAGCGCATTGATTCCTCCGCCAAATCCGTCCCGTCTGCCGCCCGTTCCCCCCGCCCGGTTAGCGCGAAGCCTGCCGCCGGAAAAAAGGCGGGAGGAAAATCCGCCAAGGGCAGGCGGGCCTCCACGAAAGCGGCCTCCCCCAAGCGGCGCGCCACGAAACGGTGACGCACGCGCCCCCGGCCCCGGTTACTTCCCGGCCAAGCCGGCCACTACCTTGGCGTACATGTCATCCAAGGTGAGGGAATGGGCGGCGCGGAGGATGGCCTGGCTGGAACCATGCTCGACAAAGGCGTCCGGCCAGGCGATCCGGACAACGGGAACCTTGGATCCGGCGTCCGAAAGGGCTTCCAGCACGGCGCTTCCAAAGCCCCCTGCAAGCACGTGATCCTCCAGCGTGACGATGAGCCGCGCGCGGCCGGCCTGCCCAAGCAGCAGATCCGTGTCCAGCGGTTTTGCGAAACGGGCGTTCACCACGCCGGCGGAAAGCCCGGGGCGCTCCGCCTCAAGACGCCCGGCAAGGGCCGTTGCCTCCCCGCAAAGCGTGCCAAGCGCCCAGAACTGCACGTCCGCCCCCGGTTTGAGCACCTTCGCCCTGCCGATGGGGAGCCGCGCGGGCGCGGGTTTCATGGGGACGCCGACGGCGCAGCCGCGCGGGTAGCGCACAAAGGCGGGGCCGGGGTGCGCGATGGCGGTGCACACCATGTCGGCCAGCTCATCCTCGTCGGCGGGTTGCATGACGACGGCGCGCGGCAGGCAGCGCAGGTAGGCGATGTCAAAGAGTCCGTGATGGGTGGCGCCGTCGCCCGGGGAAAGGCCGGCCCGGTCAAGGCAGAAGGTGACATCCAAATTCTGCAGGCAGACGTCGTGAAGGAGCATGTCAAACGAGCGCTGCAGGAATGTGGAGTAGATGGCGCAGACGGGCTTCAAGCCTTTTGCCGCGAGGCCCGCGGCGAAGACGACGGCGTGCTCCTCGGCGATGCCGGTGTCGTGATACTGGCCGGGAAGGGCGTGCTTGATGATGTCCAGCGAGGTGCCGGAGGGCATGGCGGCGGTGATGCCGTGCACGCGTTTGTCGGCCCTGGCGATTTGGACAAGCGTCTCGCCAAACACCTTCTGCCAGGCCGGCGGCTCGGCGGACGAGGGAGAATGGCGGGGTTCGCCGGTCTCGACAAAGTAGGGGCTGGCGCCGTGGAACTTCTCGGGATCCCGCTCCGCGATGGCGTAGCCTTTGCCTTTCTTGGTGCGAACGTGCAGGACGATGGGGCCTTCAGCCTGTTTGCAAAATTCGAGATAGCGCACCAAGTGCCTGATGTTGTGCCCGTCAACGGGGCCAAAATAGCGCAATCCGAATTGTTCAAACAACGAGGCCTTTGTGGTGATAAAATCCTTGGTGTCGCGTTTGATGCGGCTTCCCAGCGCAAGGAGCGCCTCCCCTCCGGGCACTTTTTTCAGAAACTGCTCCAGCTCGCGGTTTGTGCGGTTGTAAATGGGAGAGGTGATGAGATGCGCAAGGTGTTCCGAAATGGCGCCAACGCTCTTGTCGATGGACCACTCATTGTCGTTGACGATGACAATGAGGCGCTTGGTCTCGAAATTAATGTTGTTGAACGCCTCGAGGGTGACGCCGCAGGTGAGGGCGGCGTCGCCTATGACGGCGATGACATGCTCGGAGCCTCCAAGGCTGTCCCGGGCGGCGGCAAGGCCGAGCGCGGCGGAGAGGGCCGTCCCGGCATGGCCCGCGCCAAAGGCGTCATGAGGGCTTTCGGCGCGGTTTTGAAATCCGGAGATGCCGCCCGTCTGGCGCAATTTGTCAAATTCGGGGCCGTTGCGCCCGGTAAGCAGCTTGTGGGTGTAGCTTTGATGGGAAACGTCGAAGATGATGCTGTCTTCCGGGGAGTTGAAGACCCGGTGAAGGGCGATGGTCAGTTCGACAACCCCAAGGTTGGAGCTGACGTGGCCTCCGTTTTCCGATGTGACATGGATGATGCGATCACGGATCTCCTCGGCCAGCTTTGGAAGCCGGTCCAAGGGAAGTTGTTTCAAGTCAGATGGACTACGACAGGACTCAAGTAATGACATTGTGCGCGAGTTTGGCTCGAATGCGAAAAGTGGCGGGAGGAAAATTTCTTGCGGGGAAAAGGGAAGAAAAAAGGCGTAAAAGTGGGATTTTCGACATTCCGCCAAGCCCGCGTCGCACACGGATGACTTGGTGAAATGGACGCGCGGAGACGAGGGGACGGGGAACGAGGGCGGCATTCCTCCCGCCACGCCGGCCCGCGCCGGGGCAAACCTGCCATGCGGCTGGAAACGCGGCGCACCTCCCCGCGCAAGCCACGCATGCGGCAGCTCCGTTTTACGCGGGTCAATCCAGGGCGGTCTTGGCGGCGCGTTTGCGCTCGGTCTCGCTAAGATGGCGTTTGCGCAGACGAAGGAGGGTTGGCGTGACTTCCAGCAATTCGTCGGCCTCGATGTACTCAAGACACGCCTCCAAGGACATTTTGCGCGGAGGTTTCACGCGGGCGGCATCATCCGAGCCGGCGGCGCGGACGTTCGTGAGCTTCTTGTTGATGTCGAGGTTCACGGGAATGTCATTGTCCTTGCAGTGCTCGCCGACGATTTGCCCGGCGTAGATCTCATCGCCAGGGGAGACAAAAAAGTCCCCGCGGTCAAAAAGGCGGTCCAGCGAATAGGCATAGACGGTCCCCTGCGCGGCGGCGACCATCACGCCCTGGGGGCGGCGCGGGGGCGGCCCCTTCAGCGGCTCGTAATCCAGGAAAGTGTGATACATGACCGATTCACCGCGCGTGGCCGTGAGCATCTGAGTGCGCAGGCCAAAAAGGGCGCGCGAGGGGATTTTGTATTCAAGATGCACCCAGCCCGTGGCGCCGGTCTTGGCATCCTGGCGCAACAACTCCCCCTTGCGGCCCAAAACGAGCGACATCACGTCGTTGACGTTCCCCTCGGGGCAGTCGATCGCAAGGGTTTCCACCGGCTCATGCTTTTCGCCATTCACGTCGCGCAAAATGACCTGAGGTTTGCCAACCTGCAGCTCAAAGCCCTCCCGGCGCATGGTTTCGATAAGCACGCCAAGATGCATCAGGCCGCGTCCGCTGACCTGGAAGGCGTCGCTGTCCGCAGCCCGTTCAACGCGCAGGGCCACATTGCGCTCCAATTCGCGCTCAAGGCGTTCCCCGATCTGGCGGCCCGTGACAAATTTGCCTTCGCGCCCGGCAAAGGGAGAGTCATTGACGCGGAATGCCATTGTGACGGTCGGCTGGTCCACCTCGACAGGCGGCATGGCGACAGGGGTCTCGGGGTCGGCCACAGTGGCCCCGATCTCCACATTTTCGAGTCCGAGGATGGCGCAAATATCACCGGCTGACGCGCTTCCGGCCTCGGCGCGCTTCAAGCCCTCAAAAGTCTCAAGACGCAGGATCTTCTGGCGCTTGATGGTGCCGTCGCGGGCGATGAGGGCCACAAGCTGCCCGTTGCGCAGCGTTCCGGCACTGACGCGCCCGACCGCGATGCGGCCGACGTAGTCGCTGTAGAGGATGCTGGTGACCATCAGCTGCAGCGGATACCCGAGGGCCTCCTCGCGGGTGGCGAACCCGGCGGCGGCGCCCCGCGAGGAGCCGGGCGCGTAGGGCGCGGGGATGGCATCCACGATGGTCTCAAAAAGCGGGAGCAGGTTGCCCGGGCGGGCGGACGCGTCGGTGAGCAATGCCGCGTCCGTCGTGGCCCAGCCTTCGCGCGCCGAGGCGTAAACGACCGGAAAATCCAGCGCGGATTCCGGGGCGTCGAGCGCCACAAGCAGGTCAAAAACCTCGTTCACAACGGCATCGGGGCGCGCGGCGGGCTTGTCCACCTTGTTCACCACAAGGACGGGCTTCAACCCAAGCGCAAGGGCCTTGGAAAGCACAAAGCGCGTTTGCGGCATGGGGCCTTCAAAGGCGTCAACGACGAGCAGGCACCCGTCGGCCATGTTGAGCACGCGCTCGACTTCGCCGCCAAAGTCGGCGTGCCCCGGAGTGTCGATCAGGTTGAGCTTGTATTCGGCGCCATCGCGCGGATCACGCCAGCGTATGGCGCAATTTTTTGCGGTGATGGTGATGCCGCGCTCGCGCTCCAAGTCGCCGGAGTCCATGATGAGGCCATGTTGGCCGCCGGCGAGCTTGTCGAGGTCCTCGGCGCGAAACATCCCCGACTGATACAGGAGACGGTCCGTGAGCGTGGTTTTGCCGTGGTCCACGTGGGCGATTACGGCGACGTTGCGAAGTTGCATTGATGGAATTGCGAAAAAATGGCGGCGTGCCCCCGCATGGAATCTGCGAAAGCGCACGCCGACTTCAAAAAGAGGGCGGCGTAAATGCGCACCTTTTACCGCCTTGGCAAGCCGATGCACGCAGCGCGGCGCGGAAAGACCCGTCGACTTCCTGCCACGGGGAACGGATCCCGCGGGTGCGAATGAAACGTTCGCACTTTTTCATTGCATCTTTACCAAAGATAGCAAGATTGCGGTCTGAACCTCCCTGCACATCCATGAGCCTTGATAAAACCAGCCCCATCCAAGCCACCTCCCTCCCCGGGGATTTTCACGCCGGCGACACCGTGCCAAGCGATGCATACGCGCCGGGCACCGTGCGGCACGGGAGCCTGACGCAACCGGACCTTTACGAGGCGAAGGACGAGCGCCCCTTTTCGCGGACTGTCATCGAGCTTGGCGAGCTTGCCGCGGGCTGGAACCTTGCCCGCATCGAGGAGCTGGTTCGCACGGAAAACCGCCGTGCGGTGTTCGGCGGTTTTGCCTGGGATTCCCCCCTGCTGCGCGCCACGGGCACCATCGGCGTCTCGATCATGGAATTGTGGCGCAAGGACAGCAAACGCGCCGAGCGCATTGCCGAGCGCGACTACCTCGTGCCCCCTGAATTTTGCTCCATGATAAAGACCATGATCGGCCGCTGGGACTTGCTCAATGCATCCTCGCCCATCCGCCGCATCCTGGCCTTCAGCTCCTCGTGCGAGCCAATCGGCATGGTGCTCGAGCATGCGCGCAACCTTGGCTATGAAATCCACACGCTTGAGGGGGCGACGGCCTTCAAGACGGACGAGCGCCCGGAGGCCACGGTCAAGTTCCTCGCCAATGAAATACACAAGGCCGGCGCCTGGCTGCAGGACGGGAAACCGCTGGACGAGGAGCGCCTTGGCGAGGAAATCCGCCGCAAAAACGCCGCGTTGCGCAAGGTCGCCCGCATCCTTGATCTCCGCCTGAAACGCCCTTTCGACATCGGCTCACTGCCGACAATGTGGCTGCTTGGCGGGACCAGCGGCTTTTTCGGCGATTATGAGAGATTTGACAACATCCTCGACCGCCTCATCGCCGAATTGGAGTCCGCCGCCAAAACGCCCGAGACCCGCCCCTACCTGCCGCTCATCCTTGCCGGGGCGCCCCCGGGCGGGCTGAGTTTTTTCAAACTGCTGGAAGAGCACAATGCCGTCATCGTCGGCCTCGTCCTGCTTGGCACGGCCCTCTATCGCGAGGACGTCCCGCCTGCCGAATCGCTGGCGCATTACCTGTTTGATTCGCAGTTGCGCGGCGAACTCGGCGAAGCCACGGGCGCATCGGCCACCCTGCGACGCCGCGGCATAGAGGCACTCATCGAAAAAACCGGGGCCAAGGGGTTGGTGTCCTCGGCCGTCACCGCCTGTCCCTATGCGAGCCTGCTGCAGCAGATTGAGCGCAACTACTTCAGGAACAAGAACTTTCCTCTCGTCGCGCTGGAACACTCCGTCCACAACGAACCCATCACCGAGGAGCAAACGATGAAAATCAAAGCCTTCTTGGAACAACTTACCGGTGAAATCTAAGGAATCCCAATTTTCAAGCCACGCAAGCCAGCCCCTCCTGGACTCAAAGCAACCCAAGCTCCATCTTGCCAGCCTCCGAGATCATGTCGGACGTCCACGGCGGCTCCCAGACAATCGCCACGCGTGCCATATGGACGCCGGGAACGCTCAGGACGCGGTTGCGCGCGTCCTCGGCAATGACCGGCCCCATGCCGCAACCGGGCGCCGTGAGCGTCATGGCGACCTCCGCGCAAAACCGGTCCGTCTCGCCCTCAAGCGCGTCAATTTTCAGGGAATAAACCAAGCCAAGGTCCACAATATTGACGGGGATCTCCGGGTCATAGACCGTGCGAAGCTGCTCCCAGACGGCCGCCTCATCCGGAGGGCCGGAATGCTGGGGATGCTCGGCGTAGCCCGTCGACCCATAGGCATCCGTCGTCCCGCCATCAAAGGAGGCCCCCGCCGGCGGCTCCTCCCCGAGGGCATCGGCATTGGTGCCGGTGATGCGGAACATGCCAAAGTCGCAGGTGACCGTGAAATTGCCGCCAAGCCGGTTGGCGACATTGACCGTGATCCCCGCCGGAAGCAGCGCCGACTCACCGCCAGGGATGCCTGTTGCCGCCACCTCGCGCCGTAACACACGACTGTTGTTCGTCACGCCCCCCAAGCCGGCAGCCGAAGGCGCTGCCACGCCAGCGGCCTCAGATGCGGAAGAAACAGCAGCCGTTTCGTGCGGAAGGTCCGGCGCCCCATTCCCACCATCACCGCCCGTATCGCTTTGGGAACCAAACATCATGGCGGCGAGAAAAACCTCTCCACCGGCCTTTCGCAAAGAAGAAAATGCGTCTCATTATCAAAAAGAGGCGCCCCAAAATCACCTCCCACGATCACCAGAGCAAAGCCACGCCAGCAACCCCATGGATCCCCTTCCATGACCGCCCATTCCAACACCCAGACCTCACCACATTCCAACAGCCTCCAGCCAACACCATGCACAAGTCCTTTCGCACCTCGCCCGCACATCATCCGCGACAAATCCGCACCACGAATCCCGCCTCTTCCGCCATGAGAAAGAATTCCACCGGCGCAAGCTACGCCATCGCGACCGCAATCCTCATCGCACTTGGAATCACCATTCCGGCACTGGCCAACTTCAGCAAGGAAGACCCCCGCGAGTCCGCCGCACTATCAATCCGCCCAAATCCGGAAACCTACCTTCCGAATCCTCTGATCATCCAGCAGGATGGAGGAATCAGATTCTGCGCCCCCACCGCAGGCATGCGGATTTTCACCGCCGAACCACCCGTTAATGTCCCGATAAAGGCCCCCTGAGACCTTCGGGCCGCCCCGCTCATCTGGCGCATGGCCGACGCCTACAAAGCCGGGGTAAAGGAGTATTCGCATCATCCGCCCGCTCCGTCGCGACTTGGTGGCCCGGTGGGCCGAGGCCGGCGGCACGCTCCAGGCGGGCGGCCGCATGATCGCGCTCAAGAGCGACCCCATATGGTCGGAGATTTCCCGCTTCGGGCACCCATGGCCCCCGTTCGACTTTGGCAGCGGCATGGGCGTGCGGGGGGTCTCCCGTGAGGAGGCCGTCCGTCTCGGCCTGCTCGCCCCGGACGAAAAGGTCCAGCCGCAGGAGGCGGACTTCAACGCCAGGCTGCAAGCCAGCGTGTCCGGGCTGGACTCGGAGCAGCTGGACGACCTGGCGGAGGTGTTCGGCGACCAGGTCGCCTTCTCCGGAGGGACCATCCAGTGGCTCCCGGATGTGATCAGCGGCTTTTTCGGCAAGGCCAGGGAACTCGGAAAACTCGACATGGAGGCGCGCAACGCGGCCTTGGAGGCCGCGACGCCGCTCAACCTCGGCGTGTGCACGCCGGAGACGGCGGAACTTGTCAGGCAGGCCAGCGGCGGCGTGGTGGACCTGTCTGGGTGGCGCCTGGAAATGACGCTGCGGCAGGTTTATCACGCCGTCCTGGGGCACGGGGAGCCGGGTGCCATCCGCCCGGGAAGCGGCGCGCCGGCGGGCAAGGCGCCCGTCACCGAGGCCGACCTTCGGGCCGCACCCCTCATCTGGCGCATGGCCGACACCTACAAACCCGGGGTGAAGGAGTATCTGCGGCATCCGCCGCGCCCGGCCGGCTGGCCTCCGGGCATCCAGTTGCGCAGCAACATCGCCGGCACGGTATGGGTGGGGGAGTACGTTTTGGATATGAACAGCAAAACCTTAACCTTTGGGAGCGCGTGGCACTGAACATGAAAACGCAAAAAAAACCGCAGTCTTCGGGGCCGTGCCGCTGCCTTGTGGCAACTCCTGGCGCATTTACGTCCGAAACGAGAAAGACTGCGGTCTTCTGTTCGCGAAACTTGGGCGCGCAGGGCGGCTCGGTCAAGTCCGCAGCGCGGCCGGCCTGGACGCGCACCCTCCTCATCAAGGCCGCCTTTGACGCCGGCGGGGAGGCCCCGGCCGGCGAGCTGATGGTCTTCCCGGCCGGCGAGCACGTCATCCACGCCACGGCCAATGGCGAGCCGGTCACCATGACCGTTCGCGTGGACGAGGCCACGGTTGCGGCGATGAACGCCTCGCTGACCGACTTTCGCCTGGCGGGAAAACGCCCCTTCTTTGACTTTGACCACGCCAACGGCCCGGCCAGCGCATGGCCGCTGCGTTTCTTTTGGAAGGATGGCCCCGCGCCCGGCGTGTACGCGCAGGTGGAGTGGAGCCAGGCCGGCCTGGCCGCCGTCAAGGGCCGCAACTACCGCTGCTTTTCCCCGGCTTTTTTCACCGACTGCGCGAACCCGCGCCTGGTCATCGGGGCGCCGCTCAACATGGGCGGCCTGGTCAACGACCCCGCCTTCGAGCGCATCGCGCCCGTCTGGGCCAAGAACAATCTCACAGCGCCCGGCGCGGATGCCGTGCCTGGACAACAACCAAGCAACATGGAGCAAAACATGGAACAGAACATGGAACTGGAAGAAATAGCGACCGCGCTGGGCCTGCCCGGCGTGACGGACAAAACGGCCATCCTCGAGGCCGCCGCGCGGCTTTTGGCCGAGCGCGACGAGGCGCTTGCGCGCGCCGATGAGGCGGCCAAAAAAACGGACGAGCAGGCCAGGCTGGCCGCCGAGCGCGACACGGCGCTGGCGGCCAGGGCGGCCGCCGAAAAGGAAGCCGCATCCTCTACCCGGACGGCACCGTGATCACATACGACCATGCCGCGCACGCGCTGACCGCCGACGTGATGGGTGCTGCTGCCATCACCACTACGGGCAACATCAACGCCACCATCGGCGGAACGTTCACGGGCATCGTCGCGCAGGCCATTTCCATCACGGGCAACGCCACGGCCGCCATCACAATCGCCGCCGATTTCACCGCCACCGTCACCGGCGCCGCCACCGTCAACGTCGCCGGGCCGTCCATGGCCATCAACGCCCCTGACGCCGCAGTGACGCTCACCGCGCAAACCGTCGCCATCACGGCGCAACAAGGCATCGCCATCACGGCCGCCGCCACCATTGCGCTTACCACGCCAGCCGTCGCCATCAACGCCGCCGCCTTCAGCCTTTCCGGAAGCCTCTCCATCGGCGGGGAGGTGATCGTCGCCGGCGCCATCACAAGCCAGGGCGACATCCAGTCGGGCGCGGTCTCGCTCCTGGCACACAAGCACAAGGACTCGCTGGACGGATTGACCACGCCGCCAATTCCTCAACTGAATCACGCGGCGACAAGTGTGCCGCTTTTTTCAAAAGCCGAAAAATCAAACGGAACGATCTCCTCTATTTCGGCCTTCATTTTTTTCCGCGCCTGGGACAGGTCGTGGAACCGTTGCAGGTTTAGCCAGTATTCTGCCGATTGGCTGAAGTAACGACCAAGGCGCAACGCTGTCGCCGTTGTGATATTTTGCCGCCCGTTGATGATGCCCGAAACGCGGCTGTGAGGAAGCCCCGTGGCAATTGCCAGCCGGTATTGTGAAACGCCGAGTTCATCCAGCATTTCTTTCAGGAAAAAGCCAGGATGGGGCGTTTGTATTTTCGCGGTGCTCATTGTTCGTTCCTTTCGTGTTTAGTGGTAGCCTTCAATTTTAACCTCGGCAGGGCCGTTGCTTTCCCGCCGAAAAGTGATTCGCCATTGCTCGTTGATGCTGATCGACCAACGCCCCTTCAAATCGCCGCCCAGCAGATGCAGGCGGTTGTGCGCCCGTTGTTGAATCTCAGTCGGCAACTTTTGCGACACAGCACCCCGCACCTCCTCATTTTCCGCACCTGTGCACACTCCGTCCCATGCAAACCGATACCACCATTCACCGCACCGCCGATGGCGACATGCTGGACGCCATCGGCGCCGCGCAATACGACGGAGACGTGACAATGCTGCCCGTCGTGCTCGCGCTCAACCCCGGCTTGGCCGGCCAGCCGCCCATCCTTCCCTCCGGCCTCGAAATCATCATCCCTCCCGCCAAACGCCCCGTTCGCGAGACGCAGCGGCTCTGGGACTGAAGCCTGCCCTTTTCGCATTGCACATTTGCACAGCTTTGTGCAAATCCGCAGCGTGATTGTTGAGTTACCAGTTGAGATTTCGCGCCCCGTCCAAGCAGAGGCAAGGCGTAGCCGCGTTCCGCCGCAAAAGTGGGTCCTGGGCAAACTTGCAGAGGTAATTGAAGACCTTGAAGACCTCCGCATCGCCAAGCAACGCTCTGCGTCGCTGAAGTCTGGTAACGCACGCCCGGTATCTTCCGTCGAGGCAAAGCATGCACTGGGAATATGAGTTTGCGCCTGCCGCCTTCCGTGAACTCGCAAAGCTGGATAAGCAGACGCAGAGGGCCATTATCCGCTATTTGGATGAAAGGCTTTCGGTTTGCGATGACCCTCGTAACTTCGGGCACGCCCTTGCCCATGAATTGAGTGGCTATTGGCGTTGGCGTGTCGCCAATTACCGCATCATCGGAGAAATCTTTGAAAGCAAGTTGCTGATTACAGTCATCAAAATCGGGCATCGCTCAAAAATCTACGAACGGCGGTGAAACTATTTGCCCCGTGCGGAGATTTTCGCAAGCTGCGCGGTGTCATGAGCTACGTGCGCAAACTGACAAAGAAGGAGGAACGGGAATTGCTTCGTGAAGCGTTTTCAAGGCCTTTGCCGCGCTGCGAAGAAGCACGCAAAGAAGAGCCGGTACGGCAGTTCAACTGGAAAGCCGCCGTGATAGCTGGTGTTTGCACTTGGTTTGGTCTTAAGTTTTTGGACTGACCGCACACCGCCCGTGAGCGAAACACGGCAACTTTGGGATTGAAGCGAAAAAGGTGTTGGACACGGGCGGCGGATTTTGTAGGTGTCGCTGTGCCATGGGAGATGAAGCACCGCCGCCTTACGCGCCCTTTGTTCCGGGGCAATGCTCGCCGGAACGGATTCGGTATCTCGCTTGGCTGCGAAAACAGCCGGAGGAAAAAATGACGTGGAAAGAGTCATTTGATTTTTGTTTTTCAGTCTTTAACGAACAATATGCGCACGGAGAGCGTATTGTTGTGTCACCTCGGAAGGAGAAACCACGGCAATTCAACTGGAAAGCCGCAGTCATTGGCGGGGTGTGCACTTGGCTGGGTATTAAATTTTTTGAATGACCGCACACTGCCTATGATGCCCCAAAGTGCTACATTCGCGGCACTATGGCAGGCACAACAGCAGCAGTTTCGTTAACCCTCGGTGCCGCGCTCGGTGCCGGCTGGATTTCCTCTTTTGGGAAAGCAACCAAGGACATCAACATTCTTGGCGGCACACTTGAGCGGCTGAATAAACAAAAGGCTAATGTTGGCGGAACGGCTTATTTCGGACTGCGTCAACGCCGAGCCGCGCAGGAAGAAGCGTTGTCGAGTGCGTCCGCCGAGCTTGCTTCAAAACGCGCCAAAGTTTCTGGCGGGGACAAATCTGCCGCAACGGCGCGTGAAGTGGAGTTGCTTGAAAGCAAGGTGCAAACACTTGGTGCCACATATCGGCATACTGAAAAAGAAATTGAGAAGGCAAGTCAGCGGCTTGAACGGCAGGGAGTTGATTCTAAAAAAGCTGCTTGGGGGGCTGCGCAACTTGCCGAGACCATCAACCGCCTCACCGCCGCGCAACAGTCCCTCAACCGCGCCGTCGGCTCGTTCCGCGCCCTTTCTACGACGGTGACAAAGGGTTTTGCCGCGCTGACGGCGGCGGCGGCCGCGACGCTCTCCCTTGCCAGGGGCGCGAGCGATGCGGGGGATGCGCTGGCGAGGCAGGCCTGGCGCCTCGGAATCAGCATGGCGGCCTTGCAGGAATTCCGTTTTGCGGCAGGGCTTTCGGGGATGAGCGCGGAGGAATTCGACGGCTCGCTTGGGCATTTAACGCGCAGCCTCGGCGATGCCGCCAAGGGGACGGGCAACGCGGAAAAGGCGCTGAGGGGCCTCGGTCTCGACCTCGACGCGCTGCTTGCCATGCCCGCCGATGCGCGCATCTCCGTGCTCGCGGACGGGATGCGCGGCATGGCCTCGGAGACGGAGCGGGCCTCGTTCGCCAATGCGCTGTTTGGCGCGTCCGGACTGCGCATGGTGAGCCTGTTGAAGAACGGATCAGCAGGCATCGCCAGGATGCGGGCCGAGGCACGGGAAAAGGATTTCATTTTTTCCGACGCCGACGCCAGGAATGCCGTGCGGTTCAACGGCGCGCTTTTCCGCATCAGCATGGCCTTTCGCGGCATCAAAAACGCCGTTGGTGCAGGCCTGATGGAAAGGTTTTCCGGGTCCTTCGAAAAATTCGCGAGCCTTGTCGCTGTCCCACCGGTCAATTGCGAGGGTTTGCCTTCAGCGCCGAGGACGGGATTGTGACCTTGGGCCGCGAATTGGCCGCGGATGGGATGATGGTGGAGGACGGGAGAGCTTGCCAATTTCCTGTGCGCCGATCGAGAACGATGCGTTCCAAACCGTCCATCCGGATCCCATCGCGCCCTCGAACAACAGGGTTGCCAAGCAGGTAAAATTTTTGCTCCGCAGGCTGGTATTCAAAGGAATCGCCCGCGGCCTCGGTGTCTTTTTCGCGAATGCGCACGGAGCCTCTTCCGGACAGGCTGGCGAGCCTGGGCGCGAGTTCGGCTGGCGCGGACGTGGATCGGTTTGCAGGGACATTCCCGGAGGGTTTCGCCTCCTGGGCAATTGTGCCGGCCATGTTGTCACATGTGACGGTCAGGCCACCATTGGCAAACACGACATGCTTGCTCATGTAAAAACGGGAACGCATGGCCCCGCCAATGATTTCCAATTTATCGCCCTCGATGCTCGCGGGAGCCTCGCGCGGTTTGCCCGTGGGGGGGGCGGAAGCGACGCCCTTCGGTGAGGCGGGCAAAGGGGTGTGGGTAAGGCGCGGGCGAAGGCCGGGAGAGCTTTTGTGGGGTAAAAGCAAAAGGAATTGCGGCGCGGCACCATCGAGGCCGTTGTCATCCAGCGGGGAGTTTTCCGTCAGCGCCACATTGGGGTGCAGGACGGCCTGCCCGGCGTCCACCGCATAACGTTCTGTTTCCATGCGCACATTGCCTGTGGCGGTGAATTTGCGGATGGCCGCCAATTGCGCGGCTTTGTTTTGCAAGGTTCCCGGACGGGTCTTGGGCAGCGGGACATCCACGTCAACATCCACCTCGAGTTCCAGGCAACGCCCCTTGAGGCCTCCGCCGTCAAGCATGACGCCGCCGGTGCAACGCAGCAGGGCCTCCTTTCCGAGCCGGTCGGTTTCGGCCATGTTGATCTCGCCGGCGGTGATGTTGGTTGGCGTGGAGAACAGGGCATTGGCCGGGGCGGGCTGCTTTCTGGGAGGCAGAACGACACTGGCCCGGCGGGATGCCGAGGAGTGGACACGAATGGAACGGTTGCCTGTGCGCCGCACATCCATCTCGATTTTCCCGCCGGAAAGGCGCGCGCCGGAGGCTGAGAGCAACGGTGACTTCTCCAAAATGACGAGATCCCCGCCGGGATGGAAGGTGATGCGTCCGCAATCCATGCCACGCCCCTCATGGGTGGCGTGAACATCCCCCTCGGCGACGACGTGGCGGACTTCATATTTGCCGCGCGCGGCAGCGAACTGCGGGGAGGCGGATGCGAGGGGGGGCGCTTGCGGCGCGCGGGGGGCGACGGCCGCGGACATGACACGCGGCGCGTCAATGCGCACGCTGCCGGCCCGCATTGAAAAATCCACATCCGTCACGACAACGTTGCCCTTGAGCGTCACAATGGTGGTGGCCGGTTTTTTTGTGACGACAAGGTGGTCGGCTTCGAGCGTCGTGAAACCGTCGGAATTCCCACCCAGGGCATGTCCGCGTCCCTCGTGCTCCTGCTCGATGATGGAAGGGATCTGCAAACGCACGGGCGGATGGACGACCGGCGGAGCGGAGCGGACTTCCCCCTGGGCAGGGGCGGGTTGGCGAAGCACCTCAATCTGCTCCTCCTTGGTGCGCAAAAGCATCCGTCCGCCCGTGGCCGTGAACTTTTGCTCCGGGTCGAAAAGCCGCGCATTTCCCGTGGTCGCAAAAACGCCCGTGGCATGGACGTAGCTGCAGAGGTCGCCCGTCATTTCCCTGTTGTTCGCATCCAGGATCCTGACATTCCCGGAGAGCACAATGTTGTCCAATGCCTCATCGAGCATGGCCTCATGACTCTTGCGCGCCCCGGCCCCGGAAACTTGGGACGGCCCGCCTGCCGCCGGGGCAAGCCAGCCCACAGGCTCGGAACGGTCGGTGTTCCGGAGGCGGGCGACGAGGGTGTCGGCAAAAAGCATCACGTCCTCGCCACCGGGGTTTTTCATCACGGCGCGAACCCCGCCAGTGAACACAAAACGTGCGCGGCCCTGCTCCGGGCCGGCGCGAAAGCGGACGATTTCAAGACGATCGCTGAAGATGTCCACGCGCTCATGCCCGGAACGCGCGTCGGCCTTGAGTGTCGCGCGCACATCATGCAGGACACGGATGCTGTCATATTCCTTGTGATTCTCCCAATTCCAGCCCGTCCCCTCGACACGGAATTTGCTGCTGTCAAACTCAAGGGCTTTTTCGGATCCGGCGGTCCGGCTTTTTTTGACGTAGAGGCAATCAGCGGTCCTGATGACGGCGGTCTGGATCGGTGTGCCAGCGCGGCTTGGCTCGTAAAAACGCAGGAGCACGTCACCAAGGTGCCAGGCATCGGGTTCGTCATCAGCGGCCGGCGCGCCCCCCCTGGCCTCCGCCGTCGAGGCGTTGAGTTCAAGGAGAAGCGAGCCGTTGTCGCGATTGAACTCGGAAAACAACACGCCACGGGCGGTGCCAAGGCGCGGACCGGCACGGTGTTTGGCGCGGGGGGAAACGGCGGATGGCACGGGCGCGGCGGAAAGTGACGGCAATCCGGCGGCCAGCATCAGGATGAGCAGGCAAGGCAAGGCATGCGCTGTGGCGCGATCGGGGCGTGCGGCGGGATTGGTCTGGGCGCGACGTGGGGCTTGCATGAAAGGAGGGCGGATGTTGCGGGAAAGGGGCAAAAAAAAAATGAAAAAAATGCTTGCGTCGCATTCAAGAACCCGCATTGTCCATCCCCAGTTCAGGGCGGCAGCGATGTCGTTACTGAACCTCCTAAATGGGAGATGGGGTAATATAACGAGATAAGACAGATAAATAACACCGAGCCGCGCAGGGGTGCGCGGCTCGGTTCTTTTTTGCCGGAAACGGCGGCGCCGGAGGTGTCGCGCCAATGGGGAAAAGCCCGGCCTTCACGCCATTCCCGCCGGAAGGGCCTTGGGCAGGCCCTTAGCCAAGCCAGCCGTTTTCCCGCAGCCATTCGGTGGCCAGAAGCGTCCACGTGCGGGATGGGTAGGCGGATTTTCGCAAGCCGTAGCCATGCCCCCCGCTGGCGTAGACATGAAGTTCAGCGGACACCCCGGCGGCACGGCAGGCGTTGTAGTAGGCAAGGCTGCTTTCGCTGGGATAAGGATCGTCCGCGGCTTGGATGATGAATGCGGGGGCGGTCTTTGCCGAGACAAGGCCGCGCACCTCGTCGTCCTCCTCAAAAATGTAGGCCGGATAAAAAAGGAGCGTGAAGTCCGGGCGGCACGCCTTCTTGTCCGCCTCGTCCACCGGATCATAGGTGCGTTCAAGGGCGGTCCCCGCAAGGGCGCTCAGATGCGCGCCGGCGGAGAAGCCTGAAATGCCAACGCGTTTCGGGTCCACCCCCCACTGCGCCGCATTGGCGCGGACAAGGCTGATGGCGCGCTGGGCATCCTTAAGCTCCATTTCTCCCCGCTTCGCCTTGGGGCGGGCCGGCGTGCGATATTTGAGAATGACCGCGGTGACACCGATGTCGTTGAGCCAGCGGGCCAGTTCGACCCCTTCCATCGTGTAACTGAGGAATTTGTAACATCCGCCCGGGCAAACAATGACAGCGGCGCCGGTGTTGTTGAGCGGACTGGCGGGGAAAACCTCAATCTGGGGAGTCCAGACATTCATGATGTTGAGGTGCTCCCCATGCGGGTAGCCACGCACAATGCCGGTGTATTCTTTTTTCACGGCGGCCGTTTCCCCCGGAGGCTTCCCTGGCCACAGTGGCAAAACCTGCCCTTGCGGGACGTAGGTGGCTCGCTCCTCGGGCAATTCCGGCGGGGGAGGGGTGACGCGCGGCAAGGGCGCTGCGGCGGGCGGCAAGGCTGGCTCTGGGGAGGTTTTTTTCGGAGTTTTTTTGCTCATGGGGGGCGTGTGTGTGCTTGGGTTGGGCCGTGCCTGGATGGCGCGGCGACAAAGGCGTTCAAAAATGGAAAAACCGCGCTGGCAAGGGGCTTTTTAGACTATGGGCCAATGATGACCCGGTAATGTCCCGAGGGCAGGTTCGTGAATGGCATCGGTGGAGTGGCAAAGAAACGCCGGATGGCGGCGTCAACATCCAGGTTCCCTGTGCCGACGCGGTCCTCAAAGTAAGGCAGAGGAAGCGCCGGACCGACCGGACCAAGGGCATCGACAAGGAGGGAAAAGGCGGCGGGGTGCCACACGGAGACATCCGCGCCACGGGGGAATTCAAGCAACACCCCGCGTTCCAACGGGACACCATCAAGCCGGGCGGTTTCGCATGTCGCAAAATCCTCGATGCGCATCCACGCGCGACGCGGGGCAAGAAAACCCGCCCCGGACGGCGAACGCGTGCCGAAAGTGGCGGCGGCATCCCAAAATTGGAGGGGCAGCAGGCGGTGCAGCGGAGGCGCCGAAGTGGCGGGAACAGCGTCGCGCAGCCCGGCCGGGAGACCGGAGCGGACGGACAATTTTGGGACAAAAGGTTCGGAAAAAACGCCGCCATCCACCTCCGTCATGGCATATGCGGGATTTTCCGGGGAAATATATCCAAAATTAAACGGCGTGGAGAGGTAGAGCGGGGCGGCGCTGGACATCTCCATGTGAACGCGCCATTCGGCATGGAGAGGAAGCACGGAGACAATCGCGGGCGGGCGGGAGGCATGGGAAACAGCCATCGGGGCACCCCGGAGCGGCGGGCGGGCGTCCGCCCAAAAGAAAAACGCACCGTGCACAACAAGGGCAAGGACCGTCGCAAGGCTCCAAATGCCAACGGCATTCCCGTGCGTTTTGGTGGTGGCGTTAGGTTTGGACATGATGGGCAGGCAGGTGAGCGCGCGTGATGCAGGGCGTGAAGGTGATCATTCTGTGGGCAAACTGGCCAGCCAAAGCACAACAAAAAACATTTGGAATCGCCGTGTGACGATCGCTGCCAAAGCAGACAGAGGGAAACGGCGCGAAAGACGGATTCTTGAACGAGGCATGAGCGCGGGATTCTTGTGAAGTTTCGCAAAAAACACTGGCACCTGTGTTCCAGAATTGAACCCTTTTTCTCAAGCCTGCCGGCATGGAAGGGCATGCCATTAGAAAATGACGCGATGGCTGCGGCGCCCCTCCCGATTCCTTGACGCGGCAAAGCCGTTTCGTAACTGCATGGGACCGTGGCGAATGTCATCTGCATGAAATGGGGGACAAAATATGGCCCCGAATACGTCAACAAACTGCGCGGCATGGTGTTGCGAAATCTCACAATTCCACACCGATTTGTCTGCTTCACGGAAAACGCCACCGGCCTGCGCCCCGACATCGAGGTCAAGCCATTGCCGGAGATGAACTTGCCGCCGGGAAAGGAACGCGGCTGGCGCAAGCTTTCCACTTTCGCCTCGCCACTGGCCGATCTCACCGGCCCAACGCTGTTTCTCGACATTGACATCGTCATAACCGGCGGGCTGGATGAATTTTTCAGCTACCTGCCCGGCAAGTTTTGCATCATTCACGACTGGCAAAAACCTTGGCGCATCACGGGAAATTCCTCGGTTTATCGTTTCGAGGCCGGCGCACATCCAGAGATCCTAGGGTATTTTCTGTCAAACATCGACCGCGTGAAAAGCGAAGTCCGGCACGAACAAGCCTATCTGTCACGTGAGCTGCATCGCCAAAACAAACTCAATTACTGGCCCAAGGAGTGGTGCGTGAGCTTCAAATACGGCTGCATCCCCCGCTTTCCCCTTAATTTCATAAAACCGCCGCGCCTCCCCGGCACAGCAAAAGTGATCGTGTTCCACGGAAACCCCAATCCGGACGAAGCCATATCCGGCAAAGGCAAGGGGCTGCGCCATCACGTCCTGCCAACGGATTGGATAACGGAGCATTGGCGATAAAAAACAGTGACCGCGCCATGGCGACGCCCGAAGGCACGGCATTGAAACGGAAAACACCCGTGGCAAAACCAAGCTTTCGCCACAAAAATACATGGGCGCCGGAAAAGCGGCAAAGACACTTGCCCGGAGCAAAAGACGGGGTTCCATGGCCCCCATGCGACCGCGCCATCCCCTCCTGTTCCTATTATCCGCGCTGATGGCCACGCCGTTGTCCGCGCAGGACGCCGACGGAGACACTCCCGCGGATCCGGACACCGCGACAGAAATTTCAACGGCAAGCCCTGCCCTGCCCCATGCGGACACCCCCGCCCCCGCGATCCGTCGGGAAAACCTGATCAACAACTCCCCGTTCCGCATCCGCGTGCCCCGGCGCGACACCACAACAGCCCCGCAAGCACTCGAAATCCGGGGCTTCATGGGTTCCGGGCGCAATCTCGAGATCAGCCTCTCCAACCCCAACACCCTCGAATGCCAGTGGGTGCGCGTGGGCGACCCGGACGCGCGCTGGTTCGTGGAAAGCGCCGACCCCGTGACACGCACCGCCAGCGTGCGCATGGACGGCATGACAATCTCCGTGCACATGGCAAAACCCGCCGAGCTGCCGCCACCCGCGCCACCAGCCATGCCCACCCTCGCGGGCGTCGGGAACGCGCCTCACAGCGTCCCCCCGCTGCCGGCAGTCACGAGCGCCAGGCCGGTGCTGTCCGCAAATGCAGGAGGCCTCGCACCCGCCGCTGGCACGCCACCGCCGCGCAGGTCCGGCTTCACAGATCCCGCCTCCGCAGGCGCGGCATCCACCGGAAGACGCGGCAGCCGCTCCGCCACCGCAAATAGCGCGGGAGGCTCCGAAGTCACGGAAAGCCGCGCAAACAGGGCATTTTCGCGCCCGGCAAACGCCGTCCGATGAAAACACCCGCGCGCGAAAGAAAAAATTGACACCCTTCCGCAGCCGTCTTTCCTGCCTGCCCCTCAACACAGCACGAATAACGCAAAACAAGCATTTTTCCAACATGGTACGCATCCGCCTTCAACGCCACGGGTCCACGCACACACCAAGCTACCGCTTAGTCGCCACGGAGAGCACGGTCCGCCGCGATGGCCGCTTCGTCGAAATCCTCGGCTCCTACAACCCGACCGCAAAGGGGAAAACCCCCGAGGTCATGCTTGATCTTGATCGCATCGACTACTGGCTTGGCGTGGGCGCCCAGCCGTCCGACACCGTGCGTTCGCTCATCAAACGCTACCGCAAGGCCGTTCCCGCAAACGCGTGAGCGAATTGCCCTCGCGGGGCAGCCCAAAAACAGCACACAGACGCGAAATCCGGCGCGGCCCGCTCCTTTTTGTGCGGGCAGCGTCGTTTTTGTCAGAGAACCCCGTCAATAGAATCCCGCAGACGTCATGCGCATCGACCTGCTCACACTCTTCCCGCGAATGGTCGAGGGCTTTTTCTCCGAAAGCATTCTGGGGCGCGCGGTGCGGAAGGGCATTCTCACGATTCACGTGCACGACATTCGCAACTGGACGCAAGACAAACACCGCCGCGTGGATGACACCCCGTTTGGCGGCGGCCCCGGGATGCTCATGGCCCCGCAACCCCTGTTCGATGCCATTGAAGCCGTCCAAAACCTTGCCCCCGCCGCGCACGCCGCCCCTCCAGCCCCCGTCATTTATCTTTGCCCCGACGGGGAACCATTGACCAACGAACTGGCGCGGGAACTCAGCACCGCGCCACGCCTGATCCTCCTGAGCGGCCACTACGAAGGCATAGACCAGCGCGTGCGCGACCACGCCGTGACACGCGAAATCTCCATCGGGGACTACGTCCTCTCCAACGGAACCCTCGCCGCCGCCGTCCTCATCGACTGCGTCGCACGGCAAATCCCGGGAGTGCTCGGCGAGGAAAACTCCTTGACTGCGGACAGCTTTAACAACAGCCTGCTTGCTTTTCCTCAATACACGCGCCCGGCCGAGTTTCGCGGCCACGCTGTCCCATCCGTGCTCTTTTCCGGAGACCACGGGGCCATTGCAAGATGGCGGGCAGAGCAGCAAACCGAAAAAACGCGCGCGCGCCGCCCGGACCTTTTTTCAACACACCAACGACAACACGCAAACACAGCGACAACAACGAGCACAACCATCCATGAGCCAGCAAATCCTCAGTTCCGTCACCAAGTCCCAGCTTAAGAGCCGGGCGCCTTTCAAGGTTGGCGACGGCGTGAAAGTTCACACCAAGGTCAAGGAAGGCGACAAGGAGCGGACCCAGATCTTCGCGGGCATCGTCATTGCCCGTCAAGGCGGCGGTATCGCCGAGACCTTCACCGTCCGCCGCATCTCCTACGGCGAGGGCGTCGAGCGCGTCTTCCCCGTCCACAGCCCCCTCATTGAAAAGGTGGTCGTTGACCGTCTCTCCGTCCCGATGAAAGCACGCCTTTACTACCTGCGCGACCGTGTCGGGAAAAGCGCCACCAAGGTCAAGGAACGCCGCTTCGCCGAGGCGCTCGGGGATGAAAAGGCGGCAAAGGCCGCCGAAGCCCCCGCCGCCGGGGCAGCGAAATAAGGATGCGCGTTTCTCCCATTGCGAAACGCCCTCCCAACACCGCATCTTTCAACCAACACAACCCAACTGACATGCCCGTAGAAATCAAGATCCGCAAAGGCGAAACGATGGACAAAGCCCTCCGCCGCCTGAAGAAGAAACTCGAGCGCGAAAGCATCATCAAGGATGTGCGCGCCAAGCGTTATTTTGAAAAACCTTGCGAAGTCCGGCGCCGCAAAAAGAAGGTGCAAGCCTTCACCAACATGCTCCGCCAGCGCTACGAAAATCTCTAAGCACAAAGCATTTCCATTTTGGTGCCCCCTTGCAATGCCCGCCGCAACACGGCGCGGCATTGTTTTTTTATGCGCCCATCGCCTGCCTCCGCCGACGAGAGACATCGTGAGCATAAAAAGGACCTTGCCCGACGTCAAAGTCGCATGGCCATCTGATGGCGAAACCAGCGCGAGCCGCACCAGAGCCTGCCGTCCCCGGCGAAACGTCATCACACGGCGGTGTTTTCCAAAAAAATTGCAAGAATCGGACTTGCAAGAATCGGGAATCCGCCAGCGCCGGCGTTGTTGATTATCTTGGGCGTCGGATCTGCCTCCCCCTGCGCGGAAGCACAGGTGGGATCAGGACGGCGGCACCCTTCCCCAGGCCATCACGGCGGCACGCGTCCGACGCGAAATCTCCACACCCCGCTGTTGGCACTTGCAAGACACGGTGTCACAGGGTCGCCTGCCGCATTGCGCACCGTGTTTTCTTGAAGAGCGGCGCGTTTCCACCTCCCGCCAACGGCAATCCCGGCGACCGCGATCCACCCCGGCGACCCCGGAAGCCTCTGACCGCTCCCCGGCTCCGCCTGCAAAATCGCTCCCGCCCCGCCCCAAATCCGCGCGGAAACAGCCCCGCATCTCGTTCCCCACTGCCCTTTTTCGCCCCATTTCTTCCCCTCGCCCCACCCATTGATCAAGATCTGTCTCGACCTCCCGCTTGCCGGCAAACACCCTCGCGTGATCCAATTGATGGGTTTTCAGGCTGTTCATGTTCCCAAGGTGGCAGATTTTCACCGTTCCGGTCCGTTTCCGCGATATGGCCGGCGACACTGGCTTGCGCTGGCTGCGCTGGCAGCCGCCGAATCGGTTCCGTTTTTGCGCCCTCCCCCTTTGTTTGCCGAAATGCCCCTTGCCGGCGCGCCACCCCGGCTGACGAAGCCCGCGCGGCGCGTGGTTTCCCAGACCGTTTTCACGGACGAGCTTTTGCTGGAAATTGCCGCGCCGGAGCAGATCGCCAGCCTGAGCCACCTCTCCCGCGACCCCCAATTTTGCGCACGGCCCGCCCTTGCCCGCAAATACCCCGCGCTTCCACTGAACACCGACGCCGAGGCCATCCTGCGCCATCGCCCCGACCTTGTGCTTTTCACCGACTTCAGCCGTTCCGACCTTTGCTCACAGGTTCGCCGCGCGGGGGTGCCCATCCTGTCCTTCAGCCACTACAGCAGCCTTGATGACGCGCTTGCGTCGCTTGGGGTGCTTGCCGCCCATCTTGGCGCCGATGCCGAGGCGCGCGCGGCCGCCACCGTGGACCGGGTCCGCACCCGGGTCGCCCGCCTGGCCAGGCTGTTGCGCAAAGCCACCCCCGTGCGCGTCATCTCGCCCTCGACATTTGACATCCTGCCCGGCGCGGACACCAACTTTCAGGACTATTGCGACCATGCCTGTGCCGAGAATCTTGCAAAAACCGTCGGCGGGCTTGCGGGCAACGTTCCCGTGCCCGGAGAAAAAATCCTCCGCTGGCCCGTGGAAAAAGTTGTGCTTGTCGGCGGGGAGGCCGCGGATGGCGATTCACCATTGCCCACTCCGGCGCAAATCGGGCACGCCCTCCAGCCCTTTCGCCGCAAATCGCCATACCGGCATTTGCGCGCCGTCCGCGAAGGCGCGGCCGCGCTCCTGCCGACCTGGCAAAGCAGCTGCGTCTCCCACCACCGCCTTGCCTGTTATGAGTATCTTGCCCGCCAGCTTCACCCGGCATGTTTCGCCCACGCCGCCAGTCTCACGCCCACGCTGGCGTAGGAATGGGCGCCCTTTTTTCTCTCCCCCAAAAAAATGCCGATGAAAAAACGCCCGCCGTCCGCCCCCTCCGCGCCATCCCGGCCGCCCGCGTCTCCGCCGGCGGCGGACGGTGGAATCCGGACCGCCCCCGCCGTCGCCGCGCCACAAAGGCCGGCCTGCCCGCATCGCCATCCGGATCCGCCCGCCGCCGCGCACCCGCACCCCCACCATCATCCGGGCGACGCCAGCGGTCTTGTTGACGCCGCGCTGCGCCGGCTGCGCAAGGCCGGGCATCGCGTGACTTCGCAACGGAGCGCCATGCTTCGTGTGCTTGCGGCCTCCGGTCCCGTTTCCATCGAGACCTTGCACCGGGCGCTTGCCGCGGGCACCGCGGACCCGGCGACGGTTTACCGCAGCATCCTGATCTTTGAGCAGGCGGGCATTGTGCAGGCGCACCCGCTTGAGAATGGCGCGCGGCTCTACTGCCTTGGCGGTACCGCCGGGCATCCGCACCACCATCACGTCATCTGCCGTGTGTGCGGGCGCATGGAGGAGGCCGGCGGCTGCGCCGCGGAACCCTTCGAGGCCGTGGCGCACGAACTTGGCTACACCGAGGTCTCCCATGTTTTCGAAATCTACGGGGTCTGCCCCGGCTGCGCCGCCACGCGCCATTCCGCATGATCACCACGGCCTTTGTCCTTGGCGCCGGCCTCGGCACGCGCCTCCGCCCGCTCACGGATCGCATGCCCAAGCCCCTGCTCCCCGTTGCCGGGAAACCCATGATCTGCCACGTGTTTGAGCGGCTGGCGGAGGCGGGGGCGCGCCGCTTCATTGTCAACACCCACCATTGCCAGGAGGCCTATGGCGCGGCTTTCCCGGACGCGCGCTGGCGGGGGCTTCCAATCCAGTTTGTCCATGAACCTGTGCTTCTCGACACCGGCGGCGGGCTGAAAAACATCGAGGCCCTGCTGGCGCCGGACGATGAGAGCCTTTTCATCCACAATGGGGATGTTTACGCGGCGCCTCCGCTTCGCCACCTTGCCGCCCTCCACGCGGCCAACCGGGCTTCCGCGACGCTTCTGCTGCGTCCCGGCGGACCGCATCCCAATGTTCGCTTTTCCGCCGCCGGGGATGGCGCCCCGGGGGATGGCTGCGGCGGCATTTCAAAGGCCGGCGTGGTGCTTGACCTTCGCGGACGCCTGGGAGCCACGGATGGGATCCTGGCAACATTCACCGGCGTTTATTGCGTCCGCCGCGAGTTTTTCGGATGCCTTGAGCGCGGGAGGATTGAGTCCGTCGTGGAAGGTTTCCTGCGGAGCATTGCCGCCGCGCCCGGCTCCATCCGCGCCCTGCTCAGCGATTCCGGGTTCTGGCATGATCTCGGGACCTTGGAGGATTATGAGGCCGCGCGGCAGGGCGGGCATCCGTGATCGGAAATGCCGCCGGCAACCGTGCGCATGGCAGGCCCTCCCCATTTCGCGGGGAGGCTGGCGCGGGGATTTGCGCCTTGCAAAGGGGGCAAGGAGGCGGGTTTTTTCGACACCATGACCGACAGAATGACAGGCGCGGAGGATTCCGGGCAGCGCGAACCCGGTGACGCGCGGGATGTGCTGACAGGGCAATTGACACAGATCGCGCGGCAGGCTCTGGAGGCCTCGCGCCCTCTTGCCACGGCATCGGCAGAGGCAAAAAACGCCGCCCTCCGGGATGCCGCCGACGCCCTCGAGGCCTCCACGGCGGAATTGCTTGCCATGAACGCCCGCGACATCGAGGCGGGTGTCGCGCGCGGGCTTTCGCCCGCCATGCTTGACCGCCTTCGCCTGACCCCGGAGCGCGTGGCGGGCATGGTGTCCGGCATCAGGAAAGTGGCCGGGCTTCCCGATCCCGTTGGCGTCATTTTGCGCGAGTGGACACTTCCAAACGGCCTTCTTGTGCGCAAGCGCGCCGTCCCCATTGGCGTCATCGGCATCATTTACGAGTCCCGCCCGAACGTCACCGCCGATGCCGCCGCGCTGTGCTTCAAATCTGGCAATGCCACGGTGTTGCGCGGGGGAAGCGAGGCCTTTCATTCCAATGCGGCCATCGCCCGGGTTTTCGGGACCGCCCTTGGGCGGCACGGTTTTGCCGGGGCCGTCACGCTCGTTCCCACAACCGACCGGGCGGCCGTCCCCATCCTGTGTTCGCTTGACGGCCTTATCGACGTCCTGATCCCGCGCGGCGGGCGCGGCCTCATCGAGACCGTTGTGCGGCATGCCCGGGTCCCGGTCATCAAGCACTATGACGGGATCTGCCACGTCTTTGTGCACCGTGCCGCCGATTTTGGCATGGCGGAGCGCATCGTGCTCAACGCCAAATGCCAGCGCCCGGGCGTTTGCAATGCGATGGAGACCCTCCTTGTGGATGGCGCGATCGCGCCCGCCTTTGTGCCGCGCATCACGGCCGCGCTTCACGCCTCGGGGGTCGAGATTCGCGCCGATGACGCCGCCCGCTTGATCGAGCCGGCGCTTGCCGGCGCCCCGCGCCCGGATTGGGGCGCCGAGTATCTTGCGCCGATCCTCAACCTGCGTGTCGTGGAGAATCTTGACGCCGCCGTGGCCCACATCACGAAGCATGGCTCGCGGCATTCGGACAGCATCGTGACCGGCGACCATGCCGCGGCGGAGAAATTCCTTGGCGCCGTGGACAGCGCCGCCGTCTATTGGAACGCCAGCACACGCTTCACCGACGGGGGCGAATTCGGCTTCGGCGCCGAGATCGGCATCAGCACCGGCAAGCTTCATGCGCGCGGGCCGATGGGCCTCGAGGAACTGACCACCTGGAAATACCAGATCCTGGGCAGCGGGCAGGTGCGCGGCTGACGCCCCGGGGTGTCTCACGATCATGAGTGCCGCAGAAACGCAGACCAATGGCGCGCCGGGGACGGTGCCCGCGGACACGGCGCCGGGCGCGCGGGGAAAAGCGCTTGTCGTCCTTTCCGGGGGCCTTGATTCCACGGTGCTTCTCGCAAAACTTCTCGACGCCGGCCGCGAATGCCACGCGCTGAGCGTTCATTACGGACAGCGGCATTTTCGCGAGCTTGATGCCGCCCGCGCGGTTTGCACGCATTACGGCGTTCCCCACCAGATTGCCGATTTGCGCGCGCTTCTGCCGCTTTGGGGGGCGAACAGCCTGACCACGCCCGCGCAAGCCGTGCCCGACGGCCATTACACGGATGCCAGCATGAAGGCGACGGTCGTCCCCGGCAGGAACCTTGTGCTGCTTTCCGTCGCCACCGCCGCCGCCCTTGCCGCGGGCTGCGCCACGCTGGCCTATGGCGCGCATGGCGGCGACCATGCGATTTACCCCGACTGCCGTCCCGAGTTCGCGGATGCGCTGGCCGCCGCGATCGCCCTTGCCGACTGGAAGCCCCTTGTCCTTGAGCGTCCTTTCATCCACCTGGACAAGGCCGGCATTGTGCGCCTTGGCAGCAAGCTCGGCGTCCCGTTCGGGTTGACCTGGTCCTGCTACAAAGGCGGGGATCTCCACTGCGGGCGGTGCGCCACATGCACCGAGCGCCGGGAGGCCTTCCGTCTGGCCGGCGTGCCCGACCCGACTTGTTACGCGGACTAGCCCGCCGGCCGGCAAACCGCGGGTGAGGAGCGCCCTGGCACGGGCCTATGGGGTTGAACGCCAGCCCTGCCCGTGCATTGTGGCGCGCGCACCCGCATCACGCAACATGCCAGACGACACAAAACGGATCACGACGGAAGACGGCACGGCCGGCGCCCCCCCCCAGCATGGCTACGACCACGCCGCCATCGAGCTGCGATGGCAGGAAAAGTGGCTCAAGGATGGCACCTTCCTCGCCCATGATCCCGGCACGGACGCCAATCCCTCCGGCGCTTCCCGCCCGAAGTATTACGTCCTCGACATGTTCCCCTACCCTTCCGCCGCCGGCCTGCACATCGGCCACCCGGAAGGCTACACCGCCTCCGACATCCTTGCCCGCTACAAGCGCGCCCGCGGACACAACGTCCTGCACCCGATGGGCTGGGACGCCTTTGGCCTCCCCACCGAGGAGCATGCCCGCAAGACAGGCCTTCACCCGGCCGTCCAGACCACGGAAAACATCAACAATTTCCGCCGCCAGCTCCGGATGCTCGGCTTTGCGGTGGACTGGACGCGGGAGGTCAACACCACGGACCCCGCCTACTTCAAGTGGACGCAGTGGATATTCCTCCAGCTTTTCAAGCACGGCCTTGCCTATGTTGATGAAAAGCCGGTGTGGTTCTGCCCCGCGCTTGGCACCGTGCTGGCCAACGAGGAAGTGCAGAACACGGACGCCGGACCACGCTCCGAGCGCGGGTCACACCCCGTGGAGCGCCGTCCCATGCGCCAATGGGTGCTTCGCATAACCGCCTACGCAGAGAAGCTCATCGCCGGGCTTGACGCCCTCAACTGGCCGGATTCCACAAAACGCCTCCAGAAAAACTGGATTGGCCGCTCGGAGGGCGCCGAGGTCGTTTTCCAAATCGCCGATGCCCCGGACGCCTCCGCGCTCACGGTTTACACGACACGCCCTGACACCCTCTTTGGCGCGACCTACATGGTCATCGCCCCCGAACACCCCCAGGTCCCCAGCCTCACCACGTCCGCGCAGCGCGCCACGGTGGAAGCCTACCTCGCCCAGGTCCGCACAAAGTCCGACCTCGAGCGCGCGGCCCTTGCCAAGGACAAGACCGGGGTTTTCTCCGGAAGCCACGCAATCAACCCTGTCAACGGTGCCCGCATTCCCATCTGGATCGCGGACTACGTCCTGATGGGCTACGGAACAGGGGCCATCATGGCAGTTCCCGCGCACGACCAGCGCGACTGGGATTTTGCGCGCAAGTATGACCTCCCCGTCATTCCCGTTGTCGCCCCTCCCCCAGGCGCCACGGTTGACCTCGAAAAATCCGTATTCGAGGCCGATGGGACCCTCGTCAACTCCGGCCCCTATGACGGCCTCACCGTCGCGGAGGCCAAGCATCGCATCACGGAATCCCTCGCCACGCGCGCCGCCGGCAAGGCCGCCGTTAACTACAAACTCCGCGACTGGCTTTTTTCGCGCCAGCGCTACTGGGGCGAGCCATTCCCCATTCTCTGGATTTCGCCCGCCGACTACGCCCGCATTCCCGAAAATTCGCCATTCCGGGAGTTTCTCCCCAAGGAACCCGTTTCCTGCCGGATTGAGGGGAAGGAACGCTACGCGCTTCCGCTTGCCACAGCCCACCTCCCGTTGCGCCTTCCCGAGATTGCCACCTTCCAGCCCTCGCCCACAGGGGAAAGCCCCCTCTCGCGCGCGTCCGAATGGCTCAATGTCCGCGCAAATTTGGAAACAGGCGAAATATTGACGGCGGACGCCGGCCCCTCCGGTTTTATCGACGCGATCCGCGAAACGAACACCATGCCCCAATGGGCCGGTTCCTGTTGGTATTACCTGCGTTACATTGACCCAAAAAATCCCAAGGCCCCCGTCGATCCCGCCAAGGCAAACTATTGGGGAACCCCTGATTTTTACATTGGCGGAGCCGAGCACGCCGTTCTCCACCTCCTCTACGCCCGTTTCTGGCACCGCTTCCTCTACGACATCGGGGTCGTACCCACCCCAGAGCCTTTCCAGCGTCTTTTCCACCAAGGCATCATCCTCGGCGAGGATGGGGAAAAAATGTCAAAAAGCCGCGGCAACGTCGTCAATCCCGACGAAATTGTGCGTGATTACGGGGCGGACGCCCTGCGCCTTTACCTGATGTTCCTCGGCCCCTTGGAAGCTGCAAAACCTTGGAACACCAAGAACATACGAGGCGTCATAAATTTTCTCCGGCGAATCTGGCGTCTTTACGTGGACGAAAACACGGGGGCGGTGCGCGTTGCCAGCGACGATGTTTCACTGCCAGAGGATTTTCTGCGCCTTCACCATCGCAGCATTCAAAAAGTCACCGAAGACCTGGAGTCACTCAACTTCAACACTGCCATCTCGCAGTTGATGATCCATCTCAATGCGGCCGAGAAACTTCCAAGCGCGATTCCAGTGGGCCTCGCCTGCGACCACCTTCGTCTCCTCGCGCCACTTGCCCCGCATATCGCCGAGGAGCTGTGGTGGCGCGTCAACCGTTCGCCCAAGGCGCATTCCACCGCAAACTCTTCCGCGTCGATCGTGGAGGCGGGCTGGCCTGTTTTTGACCCCGGAAAACTTGTGGAAGACTCCCGCGTCGTCATTTTTCAAGTGGGAGGCAAACTCCGCGGGCAGGCAACCCTTGGGGTGGATGCCACACGCGAGGATTTGCTCGCCGCCGCGCGGGCCGACGAAAACGTAAGAAAATTTATCGCCGGCAGGACAATCGTCAAAGAAATCGTGGTTCCCGGAAAATTGGTCAATTTCGTCGTCAAAGATTGAGGCCTCGTGGCTCCCGGAAAATTGGTTTCGTCATCCGGGACCACGAATTCTGGTTGCCCGTAATTTTCGGCCCAAAGATCGTTTTTTAACCTTCCACTGGCGAGGCTTGGAGGGACGTTGGGGACTTCTGCCTTGGTCGCATTGGCACCGCCGGATCACAGAAGACTCTCCATCTTCCAGCCCAACAAATGAATCCCCGCCATCCGCACCCGGCATTTCCATGCCAAGGTTTTTCGAAATGTCCAAGTGACGCAAAAAGCGGCGATGAAAAGCGCGGCAGAGAGAAGGGCGCGAAACGTGGCGCAAAAGCAGGCAGCCTGCGGGCAACTCGGAAAAGTAGCGCGGGCCTCCAAACCTGCTCCATAGACCCCGCCGTGTTAGGCGCCCCCAACGCGTCAGGCACGCCCGCCCAACGCGTCAGGCACACCCAGCGCGCCCAGCAAACCCGGCGCGTCAGGCGCCGTCGTAGCGCGGGTTTCCAAACCTGCTCCCCGGTCGTGTTCCAAACCCTTTCGCACATTTGCGACCCTGCTCGCTGCCGACGCCACTTTTGCTACCGCTGAAGGCGGCCGTGGAGCGCGCAGTCTGGAGCGCGGCAGTTTCCCGCCGTCGTAGCGCGTGTTTCCAAACCTGCTTTCAAGTCGCTTTTTGGGAGAGGGTACAGGCCAACGAAAAGCGGTTGGAGTTGGTTCCCGCCTTGGCCGCCCCTTTTTCACGTTGGGAGTGGGACAGGGTTTTAGGGAGCAGGTTTGGAAACCCGCGCTACGACGTGTCGCACGACAACGCGGGTGGCAAGGACTCTCAGGAATCCTCGCACAACACGAAGGGAAACGGTCTGCCGCCGCTGCCGCACTCGTCTTGTAGCGCGGCATCCATGCCTGTTTCACATACCCCCGCCGCATCAGGCACACCCGTCGCCCAACGCATCAGATAGACCTCCGGCGCCTCAGGCGCACCCGGAACCTCAGGCAGACCCTCTGCCCGCCGCGTCAGGCACACCCAACGCGTCAGGCACACCCAACGCGTTAGGCAGACCCAGCGCTTCAGGCGCCTTCGTAGCGCAGGCATCCATGCCTGCTCCCTTGAACCTAACGCGTCAGGCACGCCCAACGCGTCAGGCGCCGTCGTAGCGCAGGCATCCATGCCTGCGCCCCGGCGTCCCTTGCGCCTTCGTCTTCTCAGAAGCGGTGGCGGAGCTGGGCGAAGCCGGTGACACCTTCGCGGCGGCCGTAGTAGCCTTGCGCGCCAAGGTCAACCGTCAGCGACAGGCCGG
>JAIRPL010000037.1 GCA_031256995.1 Puniceicoccales bacterium | reverse complement strand
CCGAGAGGAGGATCTGGTAGCATTCGCACATGCAAAGGTCGAAGCGGGGGGCAACGGGCTTCCAGAAGGTGCGATGGGTGCCGTCGGGGAGCGGGCGGGTGACCTCGATCACGGCGCTGATGTGCGCCTCATAGTCGGCGGAGACGTCAACGGGAAGTGGCTGAAAAGGGTTAAAAGGCCGAAAAGAAAAGGGTTGGGAAAGTTGGCTGCGGGGGAGTCGCAGGGAGGCTGCACAGGCCTCGCGGGAGGTCTGCGGAGCAAGCGCTAAAGGAGGGCGAAGGCGTCGGATGAGGGGAATTCGCACGGTGGGGTCGTAGCCGGTGAAGCTGTCCCGGCCGCGTCCGCATGTACCGCTTTTGCCGCCGAAGGACGAGAGGCGCAGCAGGAGCCAGCGCGCTGCGCGTTGCAATTCGGCGACGCCGTGGTTCTCGAAGAGGACGCGGAAGTTGTCGCGCGAGTTTCCCGGCCAGCGCGCCATGCCCGCCGACGAGGCCTTCATGGATCGGGCGGCCTTCACCGCCGAGGCCCGTGCCGTGCTGGGTGCCGCCGAGGGGGACAGCGAGTCGCTCAAGGACCACACCTCCTCGAGCCGCCTGGAGCTTATTTATGACACCACCATCGAGTCCGTGCGCAACGCCGCCCGGGCCGAGATGGAGGCGCTGCACCCGGAGCTCCTCGACGAGTTCCCCGCCTGGGAGCTTGTCCGCGTGGAGGCCCGCAGAAACCAGCGGGAGTGGGAGCCGCGCTGGCGGGCCGCCGGCGGGGAGGTGCGGGGCGGGCGCATGATCGCGCTGAAAAACGACCCCGTCTGGACACGCCTGTCGCGATTCGGGAACCCATGGCCGCCTTTTGACTTTGGAAGCGGCATGGGCGTGGAGGAGGTTCCGCGCGAGGAGGCCGAGAAACTCGGGCTTGTCGGCCCGGGTTTCACCTTCCCGCGCAACCAGAAGCCGTACACGAACAACATGTGGCAGATGTCCGCCTCGGCCCGGGGTGTCACACAGGAGACCATCGACATGCTCAAGGAGCGCTTTGCCGGGGCCTTGAAGGTTGTCCCTCCCAGCAAGGAGCACCCCAACGGGGTCATCGTCCTGACGCCCCAGAAACTTCAGGAGGAAGCCCTCCGCGCCCGCGAGAGGGAGCGGATTACCAAGCTTCTCCCCTCCCTCGGCGAAGGGGAGAAGTTTGAGGACGTGGTTGAGGCAAACAAGACCTTCGCGGATTCCACCGGCATGACGATCACGACGAGACTTGGCCACCTGGACAACAAAACCGGAAAGGACCGCGAGTACCGGAAAGCCTTCCTCCCGGCGGCCCTTGATGCGATCCGCACCACAACTCCGGTCATCCAAGTGCGTCCTCCTGGTCAAAAAACAAGGATCTACGAGAAGACCTTTGCGGATGGAGCCGTCGGCGTGCGCGCGGTCGTCTCTTCCGACGGCGTCTTCTTTAACTACATGGATGTCCCGCAAAAAAAGAAAGCCTCCCCGAAGGGAGGCATCGAGACGGTTGTAGAGTTGGCGAAAAATGCCGTACGCCCCGATGTCATGGAGGCAAACCCCTCCGCCCCCCCTGTGCAAGAACTTTCTTCGCCCGAAAAACAAAAAAACAAAAAGAAGGCCTCCAAGGCGGGAAAATCCCCGTCGGCGGCGCGCAATCCGGCCAAAAAGAGGGCGGTTGGGCGCCCGGATGCCGTGGAAACAGCCCCATCCACCCCCAAGGCCGTGGAAGTTCCCGCGCCCGAAACCGGCACCCCCCCTGAAAAAACGCCGCTGGCGCGCAAAAAGAGGGCGGGTGGCACCCTTGTTCCAAAAACTGCCTGGCTTGGGACGAAATTGACACCCCTTAGTGCCTTGTCGTCATCCTTCTCAAGAAGGCCAAACTCCGCGCCAGAAACCGCATGGAAACACGCGACTTCAGGAGAAGAAAACGTCGTCCGGATCATGGCAGATTTTCGAGAAGCCAGTCCGCTGGAGTCCCGGTTGCGGATGGGGGCGCGAGCAATTCATGGAGTTCCGCGGCATCATTCTGGGCCGCGAGGGCGGTCTCGGGGCTGGCAAGGCAAGTGTGGAGCCGCGCGGCAAGGAGGTCGGGGTCGGCGTCGGTTTGCAGAAATTCAGGCCATGCGGGCCGGCGCAGCAGAATGTTGGCAATGCCGAGGTAGCTGACCCCCCGGACCAAGCGGCGGCCGAACCACCAGGTCAGGGGATTGGCGCGATAGACGATGGCGCCGGGGATGCCCGCGAGGGCCGTTTTCAGGGACATGGTCCCGGAGCTGCCGATGGCGGCACTGGCGGGAAGCGGCATGGGGGCGCTCCTCGGGAGAAGGGTGATGGTGTCCGCGAGGGTTTTGGGCATGCGGGAGAGTTGTTCGCGCAGGAGACTTTCCACCGGGTCCCCGGGGTGGATGACACACGCGGTGCGGGCGGGATGCGACGGCAGAAAACGCGCCCAGGTGTCGAGCAGGATGGGGAAGATTTTGCAAACGGCCTTGGGGCGGCTCCCGGGAAGCAGAAGCACAGGCGCGTCACGATCGTAGCGAAAGGCGGGACGCAAGGGCGGGGTGGCGAAGGGGTGCCCGACGTAGCGAACCGGCAATGTGGTGTCGGCATAGCAATCCGGCTCGAACGGGAAGATGGTGCCAAGACCGTCCAGACAGCGGGCCATCCTGAAGCGCCGCCTTGATTTCCACGCCCAGATTTGCGGGCTGACATAGTAGCAGACCGACACGCCGCCCCCGCCCTGCCGCGACAGGCCGCAGGCGCGCAGGCGCTCGGCAAACCGGAGGTTGAATCCGGGATAATCCACGAGGCAGACAAGACGCGGGCGGTGCGCGCGCACCCAATCCAATGCGCGGAGAAACACCTTTCGGTAAAATGGGAGATGGGCGAGCACCTCGACGAGGCCGACAGCGGAGGATGTCGTCATGTCAAACAGCAGCTGCGCCCCGGCATCGCGCAAGGCGGGGCCGCCAAGGGCGCTGATGCGCAAATCAGGACGATGGCGCAGGATGGTGCTGACGATGCGGGCGGCGTGCTCATCCCCGGAATGCTCGCCGGCGACTAACAGGATGTCGACGCGGCCGCCGGGGGGGGGCGGGAACTGTGCTGGGATGCTGGCGGTCATGCGGTTTCGCGCGTGATGGGTGGCGGAAGCTTTTGCGGCGTGTCGGGTGGATTGGCACGGCTCACACCATCCGCTCACTGGCAAAGGCATGGAGCACAGCCTTGATGCCGCGCGGGGAGGTTTCGGAGAACACCCTGCCGGCAAGCTCATCAAGGGCGGCGCGCGTCGTGCGGCGCAAGAGGTACCTGATCTCGGGGACAAGCGCCGGGGTCATGCTCAGGGAGTCGGCGCCAAGCGCGAGAAACAGCGGCGCGAAAGTCCGCGTCCCCGCCAGTTCGCCGCAAACGCCGATGGGGACCCCATGGCGTTTCGCGGTGTGGATGGTGTCGCGGAGCACGCGAAGGATGGCCGGGTTGCATGGCTCATACAGGTGCGCGATGCGGCCGTTGCCGCGGTCCACGGCCAGCAGGTACTGCACAAGGTCGTTCGTGCCGATGCTGAAGAAATCGCAGTGTCTTGCCAGGATGTCCACGCAGAGCGTGGCGCTGGGGACCTCGAGCATCGCGCCAAGGGGGATGTTTTCGGAGAACGCCAGGCCGTCGCGGCGCAATTCCGCCTTGGTTTCCTCCATGAATGCGCGCACTTGGAGCATCTCCTCCGCCGAGGCGATCATGGGGACAAGTATTTTGACCGGGCCGGAGGTCCCCGCGCGAAGGATGGCGCGCAGCTGCGCCCGGAAAACCTCCGGACGCTCCAGGCAGACGCGAACCGCCCGAAGGCCCATGAACGGGTTTGGATCCTTGAAATTCGCGCCAAACAGGGCCTCGTGCGGCTTGTCGCCGCCAACGTCAAGGGTGCGGATGACAACCGGCTCGCCACCGGCGGCGGCAACGGTCGCGGCATAGCGGGCGTATTGCTCCTCCTCCGACGGGAGGTGCCTGGTGTCCTTGAAGAAGAATTCCTCGGTGCGGTACAAGCCCACGCCCTGCGCGCGGCAGGAAAGCACCGCCGGCATTTCGTCGGCGCCATTGACGTTCGCGGAGAGCACGAACGGGAGGCCGTCGGCGGTGACATTGGGCAGATCCGTCTCGCCGAGCATTTTCTGGCGGAAGACGCTGCGCGCGTTTTCCACGCGCCCGTAGCTCCAGAGCGTCTCCTCCGAGGGGTTCACGTAGACCACCCCCTCATAGCCATCCACAAGCAGGTCATCGTCGGGCCGGATGAGCGAGGTGGCCTCCAGCAGGCCCACGACCGCGGGGATCCGCAATGAGCGCGACATGATGACCGCGTGGCTTGTGCGATTTCCGGAATCCGTGACAAATGCCAGCACGCTGTCCTTCCGGATGCTGGCGGTGTCGGACGGGGAAAGATCCGCGGCGACGACGATGTGCCTGTCGGCAATCTCCGAAAGGGATGCGCCATGCATGCCAAGCAGATTGTCAAGGACGCGCTTGGCGACGTCGCGGACATCGGCGGCGCGCTCCCGGACAAAGGAATCCTCGAGCCGGCCAAAAAAGCCGAGATACTTGCGCGTCACAAAGCGGAAGCAGTGCTCGATGTTCAGCCTTTCCGCATGGAGCATTTTCAGCGTCTCGCCGACGAGCGCCGGGTCATCAAGCGTCATCAGGTGGGAGTCGAAGATCTCCGCCTCCTTTTCGCCAAGCTCCGACGCGACCTTGTCGCGAAGCAGGGAGATTTGCCTGCGCGAGGCAATCAACGCCTCGGAGAAGCGGTGCTCCTCGGCCGCCAGCGCGCTTTCGCTCACGGCATACTGCGGGACATCCAGGCTCTTGTGAAGAAACACAAACGCCAACCCGTGGGCGACGCCTGGCGCGGCTGCGACGCCGACGAGACGGCGTTCCGGTTTTTTTTCAGCGGGGGTGGGTTCGGGCATGGACAGGCGGCCAGGTTAGGAATCCGCCTCCGCGTGAAAACCCCAAAACCGACGGTGCGTGTAAACACGGGCACGGGATGCCCCCCGCGCCACGTTATTTTTCCCGGAGCGCCTTTTCGACGGCTTCCTGCAAAAAGCGCGCGTGGCTGGCATCGGCCTCAACCTGCCTCCACAGGCGTGCAAGCTCGGCGTCGGAGGCATCCGGCAGGCGCTCCAAAAAAATCCCGTAGGACTGAAAGGCGTTATGCCACACCGGATTCACGCCGGGCAACTCATGGCGCAGGCGCCGGAGGCGGATGGCGGCCTCACGCCCGGCCGCGGGAAGGGAGCGCATCCCGGCAAGGGCGTCCGCGCGGAAACTCCGGTCAACCCCGGCCGGGGCGAGCAGGAACGAGGTTGCCTGCCTGAAGCGCCCGGCGGATTCCCGCATTGTCTGCGCACCCCGCAAAAAGGCGTTGGAACGCGTGAGACGGACATACCCGAGGGGCCACCACAAGGCGCGCTGGTCAGTGTCGGCGGCAATTTTCGGAAAATGGCGCCCAAGCACCTTGTCCGGCCCGCCCCCAAGCAGGATCCCGGAAAAAAACGCGTATTCGGGGATTCCGGCGCGATGAAGCTCGGCCCGCACATGGCGCAGAAACCAGAATGCGGCGGCGGGCGACACCCTCGCCGAACCGATTTCCGCGAGGGTGGGCAACGGCGCGCGGTGCGATCCGGCCACCAACCGGTGATCCGGCCCGGCATTGTCGCGCAGTTCCATCTCCAGCAAAAAGGCGTTTGTGAGCCACGCGGGAATGGCGTCGAACGCCGCCTCGAATGTCATCCCCGGCTCCGGGGGGGGCGGCACGGAGCCGGCTGGAACGGGAGCGGGGGCGGGGGCCTGGCAGGCAAGCGCGAGGCGGGCAAGGGCGGCGCGGGCGAGCGCGAAACGCAGATCCTCGACGCGGGTCTCACGCGACCATTTTATGGCCAGCACGTCATTTCCCGGCATGGAAAGAGCCTTGAATGGCCCTGGCCAGCGGATCTCCTCCCGTTTTGGCAGCTCAATGTTCACGGCAACGACGCGTCCATGCAGTTGCTCCGGGGGTGGCGGGATGAATGCCTCCGGAAAAACCTTTGCCAGCATTTGCTCGGTGTGACGGGCGAGGTTTCGCACAAACAAAGCGGAGCCTTTGTCCCAGGAAAGCACGTCAAGTTTGATCTCCCAACCCGCGCCATTGTCGAACCGCTGGGCGATGTTTTCCAGTTTCGGCGGCTTGGCGGCAGGCGCGGGGGCGGAAGTCTGCCCGGCGGCGGACGCCACACCGGCCACATCCGCGCAAAGCGCCCCGCCTGGGAGAAGGGGCGCGAGAAGAAGCAGGAAAACACGCGACACGCGAACGGCTTTGGGGTGGATCATGGCTTTTTGACCCCCGCAAGGAATCCACCATGCCGCCCGGGACAAGGCTGCAAACGCGCCGCCTCCGGAATTCAGCGCAACTTCAATGTCGCCAGCCCAAGGATGCCGCAAAGCAGCGAAACCAGCCAGAAGCGCACCACGATTTTCTCGTCGGCCCAGCGCCGGAATGGCATCTGCAGCAGCGCGCCCTCCCGGCGAACCGTTTGGAAATGGTGATGCAGGGGGGTCATCTTGAAAATGAGCATCCCCTTCCCGCCCGATGCCCGCGTGCGTTTGAAGTAGATGCGCTGCGCCAGAGCCGAACCGGCCTCGACAACGAACACCCCGCCGATGATCGGCAGCAGCAAAGGCTGGTTGCAGATGAACGCCATCGCGCCGATGTAGCCGCCAAGGCCCAGCGAGCCGACATCTCCCATGTAAATCGCCGCCGGCTTGGAATTGTGCCACAAAAAGACCACGCATCCGCCCAGGAGCGCCGCCGTGAGGACCAGAAGCTCGCCCGCGCCGGGAACGGGGCTGATCTTCAGGTAGCGGGCAAAAATGGAGTGCCCCGAAAGATAAGTGATGACGCCAAAACTCAGGAGCGTCGTGATGACGCACCCGATGGACAGCCCGTCAATGCCATCGGTGAGGTTCACCGCATTGCTGGAGCAGAACGTCACGACCCAGAATCCCGCCACGGCCACGGCAATGCCCGCCCACAGGGGAAGCATGTCGGCGGTCAGCACCGGCGAACTCAAAAACGGAACCCAGATCTCAATCGCCTTCGCCTGCGTTTCCCCATTTCCCAGCAACACCACCGCGCCCGCGAGCGCGGAGAGGGTCAGCCCGGCGCTTTTCTCGCGTTCGGAAATGCCATCGCCATGCGCGACCTTGCGCCAGTCATCCCACAAGCCCGTGGCACTTGCGCAGACATAAACGAGCAGGGCGGAGAGAACGAGCGTGTTGGGCCGCACCCACAAAAGCGACGAGGCAAGGGAGGCGACGAGGATGAGCAGCCCGCCCATGGTCGGCACCCTGCCCCCTTTTTTCGCGATCTCCCCCATGACGTCTGAACCGCGCTCCGGCTGGCAGAATCCGGAAAGCCTGCGGATGAATTTTGGCGCAAGCCAGAAACCAAGAACAAGCGCGGTGATGCCTGCCATCATGGCACGGAATGTCTGATATTCGAAAAGGCGCAAAGGTCCCCAAAAAGATTCCCAGTTCTTCAAAAAATAGAGCATCGGGCGAAAAATAAAAAGAAGACCGCGAACCTACCCTGCCCCGCCCTTTTGCCGCAAGCATGGAGCAGGTCGCCTGCGCGCCCGCCTCCCCCGCAGGGCGCAGGAAGGAGCGGAGGCGGGACGCCTCCCCGTGCGAAGGCGCGAAAAGGCGGATTTTTGCGCGCCCAGGGCGAAGGGGAGGCGGGCGGCACCCCTTCTCCGGGAGGCGGAGAAATCACCGGACGTGGAGCAATGTGGAGGCGGAGTTCGCCATGAATTCGGGCGCGTACATGGATTGCACCTCGGCAATCCCCGAGGGGAAGGTGCCGCGATGCCGGGCACGAACCGTGTACTCGACGACGTGCGTCCCTGCCGGGAGCTTGTCGATGAAGAAGTGCGTGGCGGCATCCTTCGTGCTCTCATAGCAGTAAACGTCGCCGCGCGTGCGGTATCCGCTGAGGACATTCCCGGGGTCCACCCCGCTGGCGTGCTGGTCCTTGAGGTGGATGAATTCCATGTCGCAGGCGGCGGTGATCTCGAGGCGGATGACAAGGGTGTCCCCAATCTCAAGAAAAGTCCCGGACCCGGGGGAGGACGTGAGCGGCTGCAGGACATCGCCGCGCGAAGTCGCGACTTTCTTGAAGAGACTTTTGCGCAATTTCAGCGGCAGGCCCGGATCGGGGAGGATGGAACCAAGGTCCTGGGAATAGCGCCAGATGACATTCCCCCACGACGGCCCGGCCACGCCAGCGGGACGCGTCACACGGATGTCCCGCAAGGCTTCGGGCGGAATGCCGGCGGCGGGGACAAGCTCGCCATGGAAGCCCGTGCCCGATTCGGCATCGCGCGGCGGACGCGGCACCCCGGCGATCAAGAAGCGGAGTGGCGGCGGCGTGTCCGGAAGCAAAAGGTGGTGCGGCGCAGGGGTGTTTTTCTTCGGAACGCGCCCTGCCCGCGAAGTTTTCCTGGCGATCGCCCCGGGGGGATTGGCGGCGGCCTCCGTTGGCAATTTTGTGGCGACAGGCGAAAGCAGGAGGGCGTGAAGGGCGTCGGAGGTGGATTTTGTGGTGGGCCAGGCCGTGGTTTGCTTCTGGCGCAGGAGCCAGAGCTGCAATGAGGCGTGGAGGGCAGGATCCGGCCCAATTTCGTTGAAGGCTTCCATCAGCAAGGCATGGGTCTCGATCGGCGCGTCGTACCATGACGGCCAGGCGCCATCCCCGGTCGATTGGGGCCAGTGGGCGCCGAATTCCGGCGGGGTCATCCTGAGCTTTTTCCGAAATGATTCGAGGATCGCGGCGGACTGGCGGGCATCGGCATCGGCTTCCGCGGGGGACTTGAAGGCGGCGCGGCGGTGGAGGGCGATCGCGGCATGGGCGGCGGATTGCAGGGGAAGTTTTGCGTAATCACTCGCGGCGAGGCGCAGGTAGTGCCTGTACGCCGCCCCGGCTTTTTCCGAAACCGGGAACGGCGCGGGCGACCCGTCGGCGCCTGTCTCCGAGAAGAAACTGCGGGCGTAAAGGTGGTAGGCGATGTCGGGCTGGAGGCCGCCGCCTTCCCTGAATTCGCGCTCCAGCCACGCGTCAAGCGACTCGCAGGCGCGCTGCAGCATCGAGTTCGTCTGGTGCGAGAGGACATATTCTGTGTCCACGGCGGAATACGGCATTCCCGCCCTGCGGAGGCGCCCGAAACCCGCCACGATGTAACGTGTGATCCGGGGGTTGCCGCCATTGCCGCCAAACCACGACCAGTCGCCTTCGGGGCCTTGGTTGCGGATGAGTTTTTCCAGCGCCTGGCACGCCCCGGCGTTGTTCCGCACGGCATCGAAGAACTCGCCAAGGTTGCGCCGCGCCGCCGCCTCATCCCTGGCGTCGCGCCGCCACGGGGTCGCCGGGGCGATGAGGTTTCCGGCGCCGTCGTTTTGCGGAAGCGGCGATGGCGCCACCCCTGTCTCGCGCCAGCGTTTGAAGACGTTGGCGGCGGACGGGTTGAGCGTGAGAAGATGGAGGGCGAACGAATTCGCCTGGAGGCGGCCGAACAACTGCTCGTTGCACTCGTGCTCGTATTCCATGAGGTACGGCAGCGCGAGGATGGCCGACCATGCCGGCGCCGATGTCGCCTGCAGCAGGATCGACTCAAGCTTGGCGCCAGCCGCAAGCACCCCGGCCGGGGGCGGCAGGCGCAGGGTTTCGGGTGTTTCCGACGGCCCGGAGGCGGAAGGAAAGGTGAATGCCCGGCTTTCGGTGACAATGCGGCGGCGTGGCAGGACGGGAAGAAAGCCCTCCTCCCCGTCCGTCTCCCGCCCGGCGGAGGCGACGGCCTTGTAGACGAGTCCACGCATCCCGTCGGGGACGCGGACGCGCCACGCGATGGACTCCGATGAATGGGGCGCAAGCGAGAACGGGCGTTCCGGTGTGAGGTTGCCAACGCCGGAATCTGCGGAGGCCAGGGGCCGGTCCGTGGAGAAATTCAACCGGACATGGCCCGCAAGCGGCGCGTCGCCGTCATTGGAGACTTTCACGGTGATCTCCAATTCGTCGCCCTCGCGCACGAAACGCGGCGGGTTGGGCTGCACCATGAGGGCCTTGCTCGTGACGATGGAGGTGTCGCAGAGAACCCCGGAGCGCATTTTGTTGTCATGCGCGAAAGCGAGGAATTTCCACCGGGTGACGGCCTCCGGCGCGGTGAACTCGATGCGAAAAGCCCCATTGGCGTCGACGGGGAGCGTCGGGAAAAAGAAGGCGGTCTCGCGCAGGTTGGAACGGGGCGTGATGGCATCAAGCGCGGGGGGCTTGGGGCGCGTGTTTGCATCGTCGTCGAGGCGGGGGGATGCGTCGTCCTCCGCCTCCTTCTCCGAGCCGCCGCCACCAAAGCCGCCGGCCGAGAAGTCGGCCCGCCGCCATCCCGCCGTCCAGCGGATGGCTTCATTTTCATACGATTCTGGCCAGAATGACACATTTGGCGAGGGGATGCCCCAGAGCCGGCCCGGGAATTGGAAAGGGTCCATCCATATTTTTTCCTCATACCCGTCGAGATAGCGAATGTCGCCAGGCTTTCCGGTCACTGTGAGTCTTTCAAAGGCGCGCCGCCGGACATTGGAGAAGTGGAGATGCGGTGTCTTTGCGGGATCCTTGCGGAATGGCGCCAGGCGGGGCCAGTCATTTGTGACGCCAAGCTGGTCCAATGAGGCGTCGTAGAGAACGGCGGCAAGCTCGGGAATGGGTGCCGGGGTGGTGTCGTCGGCAACGGCAGGCTTGATTTTCAATGTCCACACCTCGCCCACCCCGGGGGTGAGCTTGCTGCGAAAACGCTCCCACGAGATGTCGAGTTTCTTGTTGTCCCAGGGGACCTCCACAAAAGTGCTTTCCTTGTAGAGACGGTTTTCCGAAACCTGCCAGACGGACACCGTGAAGCCTCCACGGAGTTGCTCGGAGACGGGGAGGGCGATGAGCTGCTGGGTTTGCCCCGGATCCGTCCAAAAAGAGTGGATGAGTTTCCTGTCACGGCGGATCTCCACCCGGCCCCGGGCGGTGTCATGGCCGCTGGCCCAAAGGGCTGTGAACACCTCGCCGGGGTGATGCACGGTCTTGCGGGGGATGAAGGAAAACGGGGTTCGGATGGTGGCGCGCGTGGCGGCCGGGGAGCGGACGGCGATTTCGGCCCGCCCGGCCATGACCGCCCTGCCAGGGTCGCCCATGAAAAACACCGCCCGATAAATGCCGGCCGGCAATTTCGCGGAAACACAGGCCTCGCCCCCGGAATCGGTGGTGATGGAAAAGGTGGCGACACACCCGCCTTCCTCCCAGTTGCGCGTGTCGGAGAGGTCATTGCGGGAGACGCCATTGTTTTCACGCGTTTTCCCGTTCGTTTCCTCCTCTGATAAATCCTCCGCTTCGGACGACACGGCGCGTGAGATCACATGCACGAAGCGGGTTTCCATGTGCCTTCCCCATCGTTCCTCGGCCTCATTGTCCTTCCTGGGCAGTTCCCATGGCATGCCATCCCAATTGCCGGCTTGTTTCCGGACAGCGGCATCGGGCTGTTTTAGCGAGTGGATGCGAAGTTCTCCCCGCACCTTGCCGACAGGTTTCCCGTCGAATGATGCGGTCCGGATTTTCACCGACACGGGTGAATCCGGAGTCTGCCAGGCATCGACGAGGAGTCTTGCCTCCGGCGTGGCGTTTCCGACGGACACGGTGCGCTCAATCGTTCGCGTCTCGCCGGAAGAGTCCGTCACGCTGGCATTCACGACGTAAAGATACCACGGCTTTTCCCTCCCATCGGCATTCCCGTTTGGAATCGCGGGAAACGGGATGAAAAAATTTCCGGAGGCATCGGTTCTGACCTGGCCGCGGGCCAGCGGTGCCGATGAGACGCTGGAAGCATCACGCTGCCAGCACCAGGATGGCCAGCGGACCTTGCACTTCACCGTGTAGTCCACGCGCGCGCCACCCACGGGGACTCCTGTGTTGGCAATGGCTTTTCCGGAGATGCGCGCCAGCCCCTTCCCTTCGGGCAAGGTCGTGGACTCGGAAAGCGAGACATCAAAACCGGGCCGCTTGTACTCCTCGACGCGAATTGTGTGGCACCCATTCCACATATCATTGCGGCCCAGATAGTAAAGCCCGTTCAACCCATTTTTTGGCAGGGTGAGGGATCCTGACAGGCTGCCGTTGGCGTTGGTGCGCGCGGTCGTCTGGGCCACGATGTTCCGGTTTGCATCCCTAAGCACCACGGTGAGTTCGAGATCCGCCACTATGGCGTGTTTTTCAGCCTCCGGACCGGAGTGAAACACGATGGCCTTGAAAAGCACTTCCTGGCCGGGGCGGTAAATGGCCCTGTCGGTGAGAAAATGGACACGACGTCCGGAATCCCCCCAATTCCTTTGGCCCCACTGGTAGTGATAGCCCCTCCCTAACCCGGAACGACCAGACCGGCGGAATCCAAACTGGTTGGTGATCTGGTTCTTGGAGTCATTGTCGGTGGCCAGGATGGTCAAATCACTCCCTGACTTGTCGTCGCCAAACCGGAAGGAAAAGGCGCCATCGGCATCCGTGCTCACCTCCACTCTTCCGTTATCGGAATCGGGATTCTCCCACGAGACAACCTTGGCGTCCCGGACGGGAAAACCGGTGCGACCGTCGAGGACAAATCCTTTGATGAGATTGGTCTTCCTCCTGTATCTGGCCAGCGCGGACGCCTCCTGGTTCTCACGCTCGCTCCCAAACAGATTCTCTCTCCCAAACAAAATCTCCCCAGGGTCGTCGCCCCTTTCTGTGTGCGTGACAAGGGCGAGGGAGGAGACTTGCACTGCGGAAAAAAGGACCGATGACTTTTCGGGGTCAAAGGTCGCGTTGTCGCAGGCGGCGAGAAGGTAGAACCCTGGCTCAAGCCCCGCCGGCGCCTGCACGGAGTGAATGTGCTCGGCATATTTGGAATCGGGCATCGCGACCACCCACTCCAAGGCGGGATCATCATCCAGGGCCTTGTCGAGCTTCCCATTCCGGAGTTTTTTGGCGGAATTATCGCTGAAAGTACGAAAGAAATCCCAGTCGACCCGGATGGCGCGAAAATGGACGTTTTTGATATTTTGATAACGAACGGAGATCATGGGGGTTGGATTGTTCCAAACGGATTCCGTGGCGACATCCCTGAGCAAGGGATATTCCAGCCTCTCGACAATCTCGCGACACCGCCTGGCACCGTTGCTTTCGGGAAAAAGGGAGGCGCCAAGCGCGGCGGCATGATGGGCGCCGACGGTGTCATTTGCCACGTCGCGCAAAAACAGGGCGAGTTCGGCTGCCAGATCGGAGGCGATTTCGTGCGATTTCCACCGCTCCAAATGGGCGCGCAAGGCTTTCTCGACACGCGACAGACCGCCCTCGGAACCGGCAACCAGCCGCCGCGCCCAGTAGATGCGGAAAAGATCGGCATCGGCCAGGGCGTCAGGATGGGCGGTGTCGGCGAGGCGGAATCGCAGCAGGGATTGGAAAAGGGCTACGGCTCCGGAAAGACCGGTTTCGCCGGGAGAGGCGCCGGGTGCGGGCTTCCAATCCAGAAATTCCTCAAGCGGGGCCAGAAGTGGCGGGTCGATTTTTGCCCTTGGGCCGGCATCGGCCCGCGGCGGGCTGTCGTGCTCCTCGCTCGAGAGAAAGAAAATGGCATCGTAGATGAGGAAATCGTAGAGCGTGGGACGCAACGAATCAGGGCGTATGTAGTGTTTGGGGATCCTGTGGAAATCCACCTGCAGGCGCGGGAAAAAGGCCTCAAAGCGCGTGACTGGCATGGCGCGCAAGAAGGAAGGATCGGCAAACGCGATGGCGTGGTAGCGGCGAATCTCCTCCCGGACACGGGAGGCGCCCCAGGCATTCACATTCTCCGAATTGAGAACGCCCATGGCGCCGGCGGTGGCGACCAAAACCACCTCCTTATCGTAGGACTCCTCTTCATCGGAGGAATGGATTTGGGCGGATTTGACGCCGCCGGATTTTTTCGCAAGCGCGGCATCAGCGGACGCGGCTTCCGCAATGGCGTCATTTCTCAATAATCCCTCCCGGTGGATCCGGTAGTAATCGCCCCAAAGCCGGGCGAGCACGGCGGCGAGGACGGCACGCACCCCTGGAGAGGCCCGCTGCGTCTCAGAGGCAAGAAAGTGGAAGCCCGCAAAGCGGTCGCTGGCCTTCCTTTCGCCGGCCTTCCTCACCAAATCAGCGTACGCCTCCAACACCCGGCACACTTCCACGGACACCTCCTCGAGCGCCGCCGCATCCCGTGACGCCTTGTCGCGCGATGGCGACCCAGGGGGGATTTTCGGGGCGGCGTCCCCGCTCCGCCTTGCGGCGTTTTCAGAGGGTGCCGGAACCACGACGCCATTGCCGGAGGATTGTGCGTGGAGCGGCAACTTTCCGGCCCCAGTCAGGATTATTGCCAGTGTCAGGATGAATGGCGCGACACCCGCCGTGAACCGAGGTTTGTACAAGTAAGACATGGAACTGCGGAGTAACCCCTGTCCTCCGGTACGCCAACCGTAAATGCCTCCTGCCGGGAAAACCCACGCACGCCCCCGCCGGGAGGGCGCGCATTCGCAAAAGACATTCGGGCGGGGCGCAAGAACCTCACTCAACGCGAAGAAGCGCGGAGGCGGAGTGCGCGTTCAACCCGGGGGCGTACATGGACTGCACCCAGGCAACGCCAGCCTCATAGAGGCCGCGATGCCGGGCGCGCACGGAGTATTCGATGACATGCGTCCCCCTCGGGAGGCGATCCAGGAAAAAGTGCGTGGCGGAATCCCTGGCGCTCTCATGGAAACCGATGCCGCCGCGCCAACGGTAGCCGCTGATGACATTCTCCGGCTCCACCCCGGCGGCGCGCTGGTCCTTGACATGGATGAACTCCATGTCGCGGCTAGCCGTGATCTCAAGGCGGACAACCAGGGTGTCGCCCGGGGCAAGGCGCGTGTCATTCGCGGCCGGATTCGCGGCGGGCGCGACGTACATCGCGCCGCCAACCACGGTCGGGGCCGGGACACGCGGGCGCGACGGTTCCGGCGTGATCTGCCTCGCGGAAACGACGCTGCCAGCCGGAAGCGGAAGCAGGACGGTGCCGCGCGCGGTGGCCACCTTTTTGAACAGCCTCTTGCGCACCCGCAGCGGGGTGTCCGAATGCGGCGCGATGTCGCCAATGGACTGAAAATATTGCCAGGTGACGCTCCCCCAAGCCGGGCCGGACGCGCCAGCCGGGCGTGTCACGGAAACATCGCGCAGGGCGGCGGGTGAAAGCTTGGCGGCGGGGATGCGCTCGCGATGAAAGCCGGTGCCGGCCTCGATGGCGCGCGGCGGGCGCGGTGTGCCACCGAGCGTGAACACCAATGGCGGCGGGGATGGCGGCAACAACGGGTGGTGGGGCGCGGGACTCCCTTTCGCGGCGGCCGTCCCCGCGGCGGTTTTCGCGGATGACGCCAGCGCCAGGCCGCCAGGCTGGAGCAAAAGCGCGTGGATGGCATCGGTGGTGGATTTGGTCCCGGGCCAGACCGAGCCTTGTTTCTGGCGCAAAAGCCAAAGTTGCAAGGCGGCATGAGTGGAGGGGGACGGCGCAATCTCGTTGAACGCCTCCATCAGCAGGACATGCGTCCCGACCGGCGTGCCATCCCGGCCCGCCCCAAGGGAAGCGACAGCCTGCTGCGGCCAGTGGGCGCCGGCCTCCGGTTCATCCGTTTTCAGGTTCTGGCGAACCGCGTCGAGAATGGCGCCGGCGGCAAGAGCCTCGGGAGAGGGAACAGGCTTGGTTTCAGGGGGCGGTCCCGCGGCTTGGACGGAAGCGACAGGCTTTGCGGGCGCGGGAGGCGCCGGCGGCACATCATCCACGGGGACAGCCACGGCGGCGGCCGGGCTGGATTCGTCCAGGCCGGGAATGGCGGCCACGATGGCGCCGGATGGCCCGGCTTCGGCCACCACGGCGGCGGCCGGGTCCCCGGTTTCGGTGGCGGCCTCCATGGGCGGCGGGGAGGCAGGCGGGGCTTTCTCCGGCGCCGCCGGGGCGCTCTCGCGCGCGATGGACGACGGCAGGGCGACCAGCACCGGGGTGGAGCGGGCACGGCGATGGAGCACGATTGCGACGTGGGCGCGCGACCGCAGGGGCAGCTTCCTCCAGTCACGGATGGCAAGCGCCAGATAGAAGTCGTAAACCTCCTTGGCTTTTCCCGACAACGGGAAGCGTGCCCTCGCGCCGTCCGGCCCGTTCTCGGAAAAGAAGCTGCGGGCGTAAAGGCAGTGGGCGACGTCGGGCGAAAGGGGGTTCATCTGCTCCAGTGTCCTTTGGTTCGCGCCGGCACCGGCCCGCATCCTGCCGTCATAATCAAGCAGCCAGTTGTCGAGCGCCGCGCAGGCCTTCCGGAGGATCCCGTTGGCTGTCTCTGAAAGGCGGCCCCGATCCGCCTTCGTCTCGCCAGGGGTTGCCGCGAAAGGCGCGGCGCCGATGTTTTGCAAACGGCCGAATCCGACGACGACGAGCCTTGTGATGTGAGGATTGCCCGGCCCTCCGGGAAGCCACGGCCAGGACCCGTCGGGATTCTGGCGGCTGGCAAGCGCCCCCAGGGCTTTCTGCATCTCGGATTCGTTGCGCGTGGCGTCGAGGAGCGCGCCAAGGTTGTGCCGTTGCGCGGCCTCGCCCTCGGCGTCGCGCACCCACGGGATTTCGGCAAGGAGGATGTCCCTGACGCCGGCATCACGGGACAATGCCGATGTGAGCGTGCGCGTGTCGCGCCAATGTTTGAAGACGCGGGCGATGGAGGGGTGGCTTGCGGCAAGGTGGCGGGAGATGGCGTTCGCATAAAAACGGTCGAACAGCTGCTCGCTGCACTCGTACCCGGATTCCATGAGGCCAGGCAGCGCCAGAATGGCCGCCCACGCTGGCGCGGATCCGGCCTGCAGTGTGAGCGATTCCGGCCTGGCGTCGGGCGCGGCAACCCCGGCGGGAGCATGGACGCGCTGCGTTTGCGCGGCAGGGGATCCCGCGTCGCGGGGCGGAAAGGTGAACGCGCGGCTTTCCGTGACGAGCTGGCGGCGCGGCAAAACGGGCAGGAAACCTTCCTCGCCGTCGGATTCCAGCCCGGCCGCGGCGACGGCCTTGTAAACGAGGGTCGGCGTTCCTTCCGGGACGCGGACACGCCACGCGACGGTTCGCGAGGAATTGGGCGCGAGGGAAAACGGATGCTCCGGCGTGGAGTTGCCCAGGGCGCCGTCCACGGCGTCAAGCGTCAGGGCGTTGGAAAAATTCAGGCGCACGCGGCCTGCGAGCGGCGCCCCGCCCTTGTTGGTGAGCTTGACGCTGATTTCCGCCTCGTCGCCCTCGCGCAGGAAGCGAGGCGGGCTGGGCTGTGTCATGAGCGTCTTGTTTGTGACGATGGAGTCGTCCGTGAGCACGCCGGATCGCATTTCCGCGTCATGCGCGAAGGCAAGAAACCTCCAGCGCGTGAGGGCCTCCGGCACGGAGAATTCAAGGCGCACGGTTCCGTCGGGGTTGGCGGCAAGCGCCGGAAAGAAGAAGGCCGTTTCGTTCAAGTTTGCGCGCGGGGAGATGGCATCGAGCGAAGAGACGGGCGTTTGCAACGCCTGTGGATCCGGCATGGAGGCTGCCGCGACGCCCTCCTCGTGGCGGGCGGGCCGAGGCGGCACGCCTTGCGCGGAGGGTTGCCCGTCAAAATAGCGGAACTCCCGCCCCGGCAGCCTTGGGAACGCGCCATGCCGCCACCCCACACCCCGCTCCTGCGCCGCGGCATGCCGCATCGTGTTGGACAGGGAGCCAGACCGGCTGCTGTTTCCCGCCGGATCATCCGGCCGGGCGCCTCGCGCGAACTCCTGGTGGAACGGGGTGAGCGGGTTCCAGATGTTCCCGCCTCCAAGCCTGTCCAGCGAGGCGTCGTAGAGGGCGGCGGCAAGCTCGGGAAGCGCGTTGACGGGATTCGCGCCGGCGATGGACGGCTTGATTTTCAGTGTCCACGTCTCGCTGGCGCCGGGCGTGAGTTTGCTGCGGAAACGTTCCCACGTCATGTCGAGCGCCTTGTTGTCCCACGGGACTTCCACGGGGCAGGCGGAGCGGTAGAGGCGGTTTTCGGAGACCTGCCAGACGGAGACCTCAAAGCCGCCCCGGTGGGCCTCGGTCACGGGGACGCGGATGAGCTGCTGCGTGTGCCCGGGGGTTGTCCAAAAGGAATGGACGAGTTTTTGGCGGTGGCGGATCTCCACGCGGGCGCGGGCGGAGGCGTATCCGCTGGACCAAATGGCGGTGAAGGTCTCGCCAGGGCGAAGCACCGTTTTTTCGGGCACGAAGGCGAACGGCACCCGGATGGCCGGGCTTTTGCCGCCAAGGTCCCTGACGGCCACCTCGGCGCGGGCGGTCACCGGCGATCCCGCTGAATCGGCGGCGGTGAGCACCATCCGGTAAATCCCCGCCGGCAATTTTATGGGGATGGTGGCCTCGCCATTGGCTTTCGTTGTGACGGAGAATGCGGCAACCCCCTCATCCTCCTCCCAGTTCCGGGGGTCGGAGAGGTCGGATCGGGCGGCGCTTTTTTGCCCGGACGCGTCCGGAAAATGGGCGCTTCCGGCGCGCAGCGGGCGGCGCACGACGCTGTCCGGCTGCCGCAGCGAATAGACGGCAAGCCTTCCGGAAATGCCGGCGGCGGGGACGTCGTCGAGCGTGGTGGCGCGGATTTTCACGGAGACGGGCGCGGCGGAAGTCTGCCACGCGCCGGCGGAAAGCCCGACCTCAAGCATGGCATGTCCGGCGCGGATGGTGCGTGTGACGGCGCGGGTCTCGCCCGTGGCATCGGTCACCTCGGCGGAGACGACGTAGTGGAAGACGGGTTGCTCGTCCGGGTTGGCCTCCTTGTCCGGTGCCGCGGGAAAGGTGACGGAGAATGCGCCATTGGCGTCGGTGCTCGTGTGGCCGGTGGCGAGCTGGCGCGCATTGGATCCGGCGCCGCTGTTCCACCAGCACCACCGCGGCCAGCGGGTCTCGCGGCGCACGGTGTAGCGGACACGCGCGCCATGGACAGGGGTGCCCGTGCAGGCAACGACCCTTCCCGGGACGGTTATTTCCTGCCCCAGTGCCGGCGGCGCGGCGGGCGCGAAAAGCCCGGCCTCAAACTTGGGCCGCTTGTACTCCTCGACGCGGAAATGGCCCCGGCCATTCTCCGCCCCGACGGAACGCAGTGCGTGGAGGCCGTTGAACCCGGAGGCCGGAAGCGTGAAGTGGCCTGACGCGCCGCCGTTGGCGTTGGTGCGCAGGACAAGCGTGGCGACGTCCTTTCCGTTCGGGTCCACAAGCGCCACGGTGATTCTCCGGCCGGCGGCCACGGCGTATTCGTTGGTCTTTTTGTTGGCGCGGAAAACGACGGCCTTGAAGCGGACTTCCTGCCCCGGGCGGTAGAGCGTGCGGTCCGTGAGGAAATGGACGTAAAGGCGCGTGCGTTCCGCGTCCTGGCTGTGGTCGTGGCTCCGGCCGCCATCGAGCGAGTCGCCACGCCCCCCGGCCTTGTGGCCGGTGGCGGGGTCGGCGGCAAGAATGCGGGTGCGGGAGAGGTGGTTTGTGCGGATGGAAAACGCGCCATCGGCGTTTGTCCTGGCGCCTGGGAGCGGGGTTTTGCTCTCATCCCTGTTGTGCCGCCATGCCGTGATGTCCACACCGGGAATGGGCTGGCCTGTGCGGGCATCAAGGACAAACCCCTGAAGGAAACCCGCGCCAGCGCGTCCTTGGGCGTGTGATTCGGTGTCCTGGGCGAAATCCGAAAAGATGGCCAGGTTGGAAACGCGGAAACGGCAGGAGAGCGTGGCGGACTTTGCTTTTCCAAAGTCGGCGTCCGGACTTGCGACGAGGTGGTAAAGCCCCGGGGCAAGGCCGCTTGGGGCCGGGAAGGAATACGCGCGGGGGGCGTAGTTGGAGGCGGGCAGCGCGACCTTCCATTCCAGCGCGGGTTTGCGGTTCGGCGGCGCGGCGGCGTCGGACGCCTCGTCGCTTCCGGGTATGACGCGGAAGTGGATGGTCTTTAGATTTTGATAGCGGACGGTGATGTCGGGGAGCGGGTCGGCCCAGGAGGATTCCGTGGCAATGTCCAGAAGGCGCGCGGCATCCAGCTCCGCGATGATGTCGCGGCAGCGCCTCGCCCCGTCGCTTTGGGGCTGGAGGGAAACCCCGAGTGTGGCAACGCGATAGGCTTCGAGGGCCGCATCCGGGCGTTTCTCGTCGGAACGCAAAAACAGGGCGAGTTCGGCGGCTGTCTCAGCGGCGGCCTCATGGTCTTTCCAGCGCTCCAGATGGGCGCGAAGGGCCTGCTCGACACGGGGCGCGACGCCCTCGGCGTCCTGGAGGAGCCTTGCCGCCCAGAGGATGCGCGAGAGATCGGCGTCAGCCAAAGGCGCGGGATTGGCGGTGTCGGCAATGCGGAATCGGAGCAGGGATTGGTAAAGGGCGATCGCCCCAAGGATTCCCGTTTTTGGTGGAAAGGCATCCGGGGCGTGGGGGTCCGCGGCTTGCGGTTTCCAATTCAAAAACTCTTCAAGGGTTCCCAAAACCGGCGATTCGATGCCGGGCAATGGGTCGAAATCCAGCGAAGGATGGCTGTCGCGTTGATTGTCGCCAAGGAAGGCGATGGCGTCGTGGACGAGGAAGTCGTAAAGCGTCGGACGCAGGGAATCGGGGCGGAGGTGTTTTTTTGCGGCGGCGCCTTTTTGCTCCGCGCGCGGGAACGTTTTGTCAAAAACGGAGACAGGCGTGGCGCGCAAAACGGCAGGATCGGAGAACGCAATGGCGTAATAGCGGCGGATTTCCTCACGGACACGGGCCGCATCCCATGTCTGGATGATTTCCGGCGCCGGAAGACTTGCCCTGCCGGCGTCCTTGGCGGCGTCATCGGGCGCCATGTCCGCCGAACGGGCAAACAGCGTCCACAAGTTTTCCCGGTAATAGGCATTCCAGGCGTGGGCAAGACCCGCGGCGAGCAAAGCCCGCAGCCTTGGCGACGCCTTTTCCATCTGCGGCGCGAGGACGCGGATGGCGGCAAGCTGGCCTTCCCGCCCCCCCTTCAGGGTCGCCTTTTCGGCCGCCAATTGCAAAAGCGCGTGCAAGGCCGCATCGTCGTCCACGCCTGCCACCGCGCCAGCGCCGGGCGCCATGGCGCCATTGCCAGCGGGGAGGGGGCCTCCGTTTGTGGTCAAATCCAGCTTTATCGCGCTGTTGGCGCTTCCGGCGGTTCCGGCATCCGGCTTGTCGGGAAAACCTTGGGCCGGGAGTTCTGGAATCCTGGCGAAAGACGCGGCGGCTCCGAGTGCCAACAATGAAAACGCGACCCCCGTCGCGTGTCGAAAATCATGCAAAAACCCCATACTTTTCCGCAAATCTGCCAGCAATCTCCATCGCAGCCAGTCCTAAATGCGGAGAAACGTGGTTTACCCGTTTCGTGAAAAAATTGAGCGTTCGGAGGGGGCGGCGATGTTCTGCCTGCGGCCGTCCGTGGCTTGCCTGCCGCCTGCCGGCCTGTCCAGAAACATCCCTTACAATGCGATCCTGTTTTTGCCCGCAAATCGCATTGCGGACACCTGTGGCGGGCGGGCAGCATCCGGCGCCCATGAAGAATGCCGCCAAACCAAGGATGGATCGCGACATGAAAAAATCCCCCATGACGGGGTTTGGGCGCGGATGCATCCGGATTCGCGGGGCGAGGCAGAACAACCTGCAAGGGGTGGATCTTGACATCCCTGTGGGAGGGCTGGTCGTGGTGACGGGACTCTCCGGCGCGGGAAAGTCCTCGCTGGTGTTTGACACCCTCCACGCCGAGGGACAGCGGCGTTATGTGGAGACATTCAGTTCCTACACGCGACAATTCCTCGATCTGATTCCGCCCCCCAAGGTGGACTCCGTCGAAAACATCCGCCCATCCATCGCCGTCCGCAGGGGCGGCACGGTGAAAACCTCGCGCTCCACCGTCGGCACGATGACCGGCCTGTGCGATTGGTTCAAAGTTTGGTTCGCGCACAACGCCACGCTGCACGATCCGGAAACAGGTCTCGAGATCCACCCAAGCCACCCTGAGGACGCTTGGGAAAGATTGCTCCAGGCAGCCGGCGCCGCGCACGCCGAAGGACAACCCTGGGAGGCCATCGCACCGGGTTTTTCCGTCACCCGCCCGGCGGGGATGGAGTGGGCGGCGGCACTCGCGCCATTCATCCAGCAGGGCTACACGCGAGGGTTGCTCGACGGGGTGGTGCTGCCACTGGATGGATTTCCCGCCGGCGGGGATGCCCCGCGGAGCGCGACACTCCTTCAGGACCGCATCGCCCCCGACCCGAGAAACCGGGCGCGATTCCTGGAGGCGGCGGCGAAGGCATTCCAGCTTGGCCGCGGACGACTTCGCGTGGCGATTTTCCATGCCAACCCGGCGGTCCCCGCGGGAACCCTGGATTTTGACAAGGGACTGGTCACGCCAAGTGGACGCCGGTTCGCCCCGGCGGCACCCGCGCAGTTTTCATTCAATTCCCCCCTCGGCGCCTGCCCGGAATGCAACGGCTTCGGGCGCGTGACCGGCGTGGACTGGGCAAAAATAATCCCGGACCCCATGCGCACCCTTGCCGATGGCGCCATCGCCCCGTTCCAAGGGGAGGTTTATGGCGAAAGCCAGAAAGACCTGCTGCGCGCCGCAAGACGGCACGGAATCCCGACAAACGTCCCGTGGGACACCCTCACACCGGGGCAAAAATCCTTCGTCACGGATGGCGAGGATGACCACGGAACCCCCGGCCATGACTGGCGGAACTCGTGGTATGGCGTGAAACGCTTTTTTGGCTGGCTGGAAAGCTCCGCCTACAAAATGCATGTCCGCGTCTTCCTTTCCCGTTATCGGAGTTATTCAACCTGCCAGGTCTGTGGCGGAAAACGCCTCAAGGCGGAATCGCTTTGCTGGCGATGGAAAGGCCTTTCCCTTCCGGAACTTTACGCGAAAGACGTCTCGACACTGCTTGCCATGCTGCGCCAGCAGCGTGTCACACACCCCCGCCACCCGGCGGAACAGGCGCTGGAGGGCATGCTGAAACGCCTGTCCTTCCTGGAGGAGACCGGGCTTGGCTACCTCTCCCCCGACCGTCTTTCCCGCACGCTCAGCGGCGGGGAATCCCAGCGGGTCAACCTCGTGGCCTGCCTTGGTTCCGGACTGGCGGACACCCTGTTTGTGCTTGATGAGCCAAGCGTGGGAATGCACCCCGGGGACCTCGAACGCATGAATGGCATCCTGCGCCGGATGGCCGCGCCGCAGGAGGGGAACACGGTTGTTGTCGTCGAGCATGACGAATCGGTGATGCGCGCGGCCGGATGGATCGTGGAAATCGGCCCGCGCCCCGGGGCCGACGGCGGGCGTGTTGTGTTCAGCGGACCGCCTGCCGCGCTAAAATCGGCGTCCGCCGATTCCGCCACGGCCGCGTGGCTGCTTGGGAGGCGCGAACCGCCGCGATCGCGCATGCGCCCGGTGGACGCAGGCTCCCCGCATTTGCGCATAAAAGGTATTCATGCCAACAATTTGCGGGACCTCGCGCTCGACATTCCCCTGGGCCGTTTCACGGCCATCTGCGGCGTCTCCGGATCCGGAAAATCCACCCTTCTTAACCAGGTGCTCGCCGCCATTCCCGCCACACCCGGTGTCCAGCCCACGCCCTTTCCCGTTTCGGAGGCAACATTCCGCGGCACGGTGGAGCCATTGGAGAATCCATCGGCGGGCGAGGCCGTGCCCGCGCGATTCCACTACGAATGCGACGCGCCGCTGGCCGCCACGGCGCTTGTGGACCAATCCCCGGCCAGCCGCACGCCACGTTCCAACGCGGCCCTGCACACCGGTGCCTGGGAAGCCATCCGCGAACTGCTCGCCGGCACGCCGGACGCCGTCAAGGCCGGCCTGTCCGCATCCCATTTCTCATTCAATAGTGGCGAGGGACGTTGTCCGCACTGCGGCGGGTCGGGCTGGGAAAGCGTCGAAATGCAATTCCTGGCCAACATCCATCTCCCATGCCCGGTGTGCGAGGGGAGCCGCTTCCGCCCCGAGATTCTCCGTTTCCAGCATCGGGGAAAAAGCGTCGCGGACATCCTTTCCCTGACCGTGGCGGAGGCGCTCCGTTTTTTCGCCGACGAAAAATTGGAGGCAGGTGACGCCGGCACCGCGCGCGAGGCCAAACGTGCCGGAAAACGCATCCAGGAAATCCTCCGCGCGCTCGGAATGCTCGCGGAGGTCGGTTTGCATTACCTGACACTTGGCCAGCCGTTGAGCACGTTGAGCGGAGGCGAGGCGCAGCGCCTCAAACTGGCGCGATTCCTTGGCGACATCGCCGCCGCGGAAGGAACCCCCATTGGCGGGGCGGGGACGCTCATCCTTCTGGATGAACCAACGACAGGCCTGCATCGCGAGGACGTCGCGCACCTTGCCAAAATCCTGCAACGGCTGGTGGACGCGGGGAACACGCTCGTCGTCATCGAGCACAACATTGACATCCTCCGCGCCGCCGACTGGCTTCTCGAACTCGGCCCTGGCGCGGGTGAAAAAGGCGGAAAACTTGTCGCCGCCGCGCCGCCATCCGCCTTTGCCCGCCTGGACACGCCGACATCCCCGTGGCTTCGCGCCGTCGGAAAAAAGGCAAAAAGCGCCTGAAAATGGCTTTGAAAAAACAGGTTCGAGACCGCCCGGCCGCCGCGAACAGGCGAAGGGCGGCGTCCCTTTCTACGCCTCGCCGGCAAGACCGGCGGCGGCGCACTGCCGGAGTGCCTCGTAAGTGGCAATCCCGGCCGCTGTCGAAAGATTAAGGGAACGCAGATTTGAGTTGGGTTGCGGAATTTTCACGCGAAACCCCTCCCCAATCTCCTCGTGCAACCACGGTGGCGCGCCAGAGCCTTCGTTGCCAAACACCAAGCCATCGCCGTCCGCAAAACGTGCGTCCCAGATGGTCTGGCGGGCGCGGGTTGTCAGCAGCCAGATCCGTCCCTTTGGGCGCGCCTCGCTGGTCGCGAATTCCGCCCAGTTTGCATGGTGGTGAACGTCAAGTTCATGCCAGTAATCCATTCCCGCCCGACGCAACCGGGCGTCCGTGATCGTGAATCCGAGCGGGTGGATCAAGTGGAGCCGCGCCCCGCAAACCGCACACATCCGCCCGATATTTCCCGTGTTTTGCGGAATCTCCGGGCAATGCAAAATGACATGAAGCATTCTCCCCAAGAAACATGCGGGAAACATCGACCTCCAGAAAATTACGAGAAAACAACGCAGGCACTCCGTTTGCGTGCATTTGGGTCTTTCACAACCTTTTGGGTGCCACTTCGCGCCTTTCCCATTTCACGAATTTGAAAAAGAGGGGAAATTTCACGACATCGCGTCACCGCGAATATCACGTCTCGCTGACAACATACTGGCGCGGGGCGAAGGCCTTTTGGAACCGCCTGCCAAACAGAAGAAACAGCGCCACAATGCACACCGCCGCCAGCGCCCAACGCGCGGCCTGCAAGGGAAAGCCCGCCCACTCCGCCGTGCGCGCCCAAAACAGCGCGACCCCAAGGTTTGAAAGGGCAAACGGCACAAGGAATTTCCACGCCAAACGTGTCAGCTGGTCCATGCGCAGGCGAAGCAATGTGGCGCGCACCCACATGAATGACAGGATGAAGACCACAATTTTAAGGTAAAACCAAAGATATGACGGGATAAATGTCAGGAATTCACACGGAGCCTGCCACCCCCCAAAAAACAGCGTGACACCCAGGCCGGCCAGTGAGGCCATGCCAAAATACTCGCCCATGAAAAACAACGCGTACTTGAAGCCCGAGTACTCGGTAAGATATCCGGCGATGATCTCGCTTTCGCCCTCGGGAAGGTCGAACGGACAACGATTGCACTCGGCAAGCGCCGTTATGTGAAAAATGACCGCCCCGGCGAAACCCCAGGGCGTGAAAACATTCCAATGCGGCAAGACGCCAGCCGTCCATCCACCCTGCGCCTCGACAATCCCTGTCAACGAAAGCGTCCCGGAAAGCATGACCACGGGGACCGCCACCAGCAGCAGTGGCAACTCATAACTGGCAAGCTGCGCCAGTGCGCGCAGGGCCGAAAGCAGGGAGTACTTGTTGTTGCCCGCCCATCCCGCCATGAAAATCGCCAGCTCCGAGGCCGCGCCCGCCGCGAAAAAATAGAGCAGCGCGGCGTCCAGCCCCGCCAGCGCCGAAAGCTCCCGCCCATACGGCAGCACAGCCAGCCCCAGCAACGAGCATGCCACCATGAGCACTGGCGCCGCAAAGTGCAGCACCCGGTCCGCCCCAAAGGGCACAATGTCCTCCTTCGTGATCGCCTTCACGGCATCGGCAAAAGGCTGAAAAAAACCAAACAACCGCACACCAAAAACCCGCACGCGGTTCGGCCCATAACGATTCTGAAACCGCCCCAGAAGCTTGCGTTCCGTCACCGTCAAAAACGCAAACGTCAGGCCAAACACAGACAGGATGGCTGCCACGGTGACGCCGGATGCCAGCAACCAGCGCAACCAACGCGCGTCCGTCGGCAACAGGTTGACCAGTCCGTTCAAGATTTCGGCAGGCAATGCTTCCATGTTTCAATTTGTCGCAAAAACAGGCGGACAACGTGCGCCCGCCCCCGTTTCTCCTCAATCTGAAAGTGTGGCAGGAAATTCCTCCCCCGAAAAAAGCCAAAAACTCCTGCGCAAAAGCAAAATCAGGCCTGTCAAAAAAACCTCAAATCCGCCGCCCTGCATGCCCCATGGCAATGAGCGCGCACGCGAGGTCCAAAAATTCTTTGATGCAGAAAATTCTGCCCGAAAATTCGCTGCCAAACTGTGCGTGACGCCTTGCGCGGACTTGGAAATCCGGACGTCAAAAGTGCTCTTCCGAATCATCGTCCGCAACCCGGTGCGCGTGCCTATCCAGGACACACGGGCAGCCCTTGGGACGAACCGGCAAAAGCACTCAAGGCTGGTGCACACGGCGTTCCCGGCGGGGAGAACATGCTCGCCGACGACAACGGCGGCGTCCGCTATTTTTCCGTCCGCGAATCCGCCCGCATCCAGACGTTTCCCGACGATTTCATTTTCCACGGATCGTGGACGGAGAGCATAAGGCAGCTTGGCAACGCGGTGCCCGTGAAACTGGCACGAACCGTTGCCGCGTCCATTCGCGAACAGCTTCAAAAACTGCCAGGATGAGCAACAAGGACATCTTCAATCCACTCGCAGGCAGGTGGAGGAACGGGCCGGGGAGTGCCGGAATCGGGGGAGGGAGGGAATCGGAAGAGGGGATCCAAGATTCGAAAAGTCCGCTTTAGACGGCGGCAACCTCACCCTCCCGCCGCCATCTCGACCTGCAGGAGGAAACAATCAAAGCCTCGCGCACTCACAGACGCACAAATCCGTACTCTTCCGCGGGAATGAGGCTGCCAAGATCCATCTCGGAATGGCCGTCAGAAGGGTAAGCCGAATCCTCCGCGGAGGCCTCTTGGGCAAAAATCGTTCCCCCTGCGGAATCCCCTGTCGCGCGGACTCCCTGTGCGGCGGGGACATGAGCCGCCCCGGTGATGTCCAGCGGCACGCCGTCTCCATTGGGAAACGCGAGACCGAGCGCAAAAGCAAAAACAGCCGTGTTGCCAAACATGGAACCGAAATGACGCAACCGGGCCACGCTGGGCAGAAAATAGAGAAGACCGGACTTGCGCTCCGGAATCGTGGCAAAGGCAAGCCGCAACTGGCGGGCACGCAAGAAACGCCGGCGGTGCTCCGGCACCTTCTCCACCGTCTCGCGCAGGAGCACACGCTCCGCAGGGTCGGTCAGGTCCCCATCAAGGTATTTGTCGAGCAATACATTAAAATCGTTGTCATTCATTGCGAATATCAGGAAAACTCCTCCCCCATTATTGAGCGCAAGGCCTCGCGGGCGCGGGCGATGCGGCTTTTCACGGTGCCAATGGAAAGCCCCAGTTCCTCGGCAATATCCTCGTAGGCCATGCTCTTGACGTTGCGCATGACAAGAATCTCGCGGTGGGCCTTTTTGAGCTGCCCCATGCACTCGGCAACGCGATCCACGAACTCCTTGTTGATCGTGAGATCAACCGGTGTGAGTTCCTCGTCCGGCAGCACGTCCACGAGGGTCATGTCCCCATCCTCGCCAATCGGGCTGTCGAGGGAAAGCGACACGTCACGGCGGCGGCGGCGCCAATACCAGTAACGATTGCGGGCAAGGTTGGTTGCGATCTGGTAAAGCCATGTGGTGAACGAGGCCGTGCCACGAAAGGCGGGCAGGCCGCGCTGGGCGCGAACAAAGGTGTCCTGTGTGATCTCCTCCGCATCCTGCCGGTTACGGAGTATGCTGAAAACTTTCGCAAAAATTCGATCCTGATAGATGGTGACGATTTCGCTGAACGCCGAGGCATCCCCGATGCGGGCGCGTTCAAGGGCATTTTCTTCGTTTAGGGTCATGGGCATGGCAGATGGTTGTTGGAATATTGTGGAACGGACACCGTCGAACCGTTCTGCACACTTGCGCGGGCCCAACGGAAAATTTCGCCGGAGAACGAAAAGAGCTGCGCGCCGTTGTGCGGAATCGACATCTGAAGTCAAGACTGGTTCCAGCAAATCCACAAAACACTCCCGGCCTCTTCCATCAGGCATTGTCGCTTGTTTTGCTTGGAATTGGCGCAACTTCGCAAAACCATGGTCTTGAAATACCGCTCCAATGCCCATGTCACAATACCGCCCCCCTTCCGCGCCCCGCCAACGGCCTCCAGTGCCTCGCCCTCCGGCATCCAACCCGCGGCGCGCATTTCACAAAATCATCATTGGTGGCGGCAACCGGGGAGATGGGGGACGCTGGATGGCTCTGACTTTCGTGCTCATGATCGGCAGCCTTGGGGGCATATTCCTCGTCGTCCATGACATTCGTGAAAAACAGGTGGACACCGTGCAAATCGTCCAAAGTGAGCCGCCACCCACCCCGGAAGCCGCCTCGCGCAAGACACTTCCGCCAATCCCCCCTGCCGCCTCGGCACAAAACACGCCCTCATTGTCCGCCAGCACCCCACCCGCCCCGGTTCCACAACGGGTTCCAAGCTCCCCAAAAGCGGCCGATCCCGCCCCTGCCCCCTCCCCCGCCCCGCCTGTGGGCTACAGCACAAAACTGCCACGCGCCATCATTCGCAAAGCCGCCCAACCCTCCAAGTTCGACCGTGAAATTTGGGAAACCATCGCCCCGACTCCCGGCAAACCCCTTCGACTTGGCAAAAATCGCGACACCTTCACCGCCCTCGTCTCGCGCTATATAAAAACGCCTTTCCCCTTGATGACCGCCCACCCCGCCGCCAACACCTTTCCTGGCCCCGTCCCTTCCTCCGCCCCGCGCATCACAAAAACCTTGCACCTCCCCGCCAATATCTCCGGCTGGCAATCCACAGGCCTTTACGCCCCACCCGGCGAACTCATTCGCGTGCGCCTCTCCCAAAACGATCTCAAACGTGGCCTGACCATCCAAATCGGCTGTCACACCGATGATCTCTCCAACGCCGAGGAGGTCTCCGAATGGCGCCGTTTCCCCAAAATCACAACTTCGACGTCCGCCACAAACCCCGAAACCCCAATCGCAAATCCGTTTGGAGGACTCATCTACATCATAAACTCCAATAACTCCGCAAAACCGCGCGACAAAATCCGGGTGGAAATCGTCGGCGCAATCGAGGCTCCATTTTACCGTCTTGGCGAAACCTCCGCGGATGAATGGCAGCGCCTTCGACAGGCCCCGGCGCCCTGGGGCGAGCTGGCCTGCCGAAGCATCGTGTTATCCGTCCCTTCCAAATATCTCCAAAACCTCAAGGATCCGGAGGAACTCATGAAAACATGGGAGAAGATCATTGATGGACAAGACTGGCTCGCCGCGCTCCCCAAGCGGACAACCCATCCCGAACGGATCGTTCCCGATGAGCAACTCACCCTCGGCTACATGCACTCCGGCTATCCCATCATGTGCCACCAAAACCCAAGCGCGCGCCATCTTGTGGACAACAGGCACCTCACAGTCGAAGGCGATTGGGGACTCTTTCACGAATCCGGCCACAACCACCAACGTGGCGAGTGGACATTTGCCGGATTTGGCGAGACAACCTGCAACCTGTTCGCCCTGTTCAGCATGGAGACTATCGCGGGGAAGGAACGTTTTGCCGGCGGCCCGAATCTTGAAAAATATCTCGCCGAGAAACTTGCCGATCCCGCCGGCGCCAACGGCAGCGATCACCACCTGTCAATCTACATGCCCGTTTTACGCGAATTCGGATGGCCCTCCCTTCGCGCAACTTTTGCCGAATACCTGAAGCCCGACACCGCTGTGGAACGCCGCCTGAAAGCGCGCATTGCCAAGGCCCACGCAAGGCAGTCGGCAAAAGCCGCCGCGAAAAAACGACTTTCCCGCCGCGACTCCAGCGATTCGCTCGCCGATGCCACCAGCAACGAGGACCTCAAAGCCGACCTGCGCGACAAGGAACGCTTTGTCCTGCTCTGGTCAAAACACACCAAACATAATCTCGGCCCCTATTTTGAGAAAGTGGGTTTTCCCTACACGCATTCCATGAAAAACGCCCTCACGCGCCTCAAACCCTGGCTTCCCCCGGAAGTGCATCCATAGGCCGCGTCACCCCTTGCCCGCCGCCCTCGACAACCTGACGGGGTTGGTCTCGCGCAGGAAATCCAAGCCATGGTGAACGAAAAACACAAGATGCGCATTGGCAAGGAATTGCGCCATGATGACAGCCGGATGAACCGTTTGGCCAACGTCGGCCACCAAACCCCAAACCGGCCCGAAGTCTGCTCGCGCCGGCAAAGTGCCGCATGACCGGCAAAGGGGGAAAAGGAGCGATCAGCCGGCTTTGGGGCAAAAGGCGCGAAGGCGTTCCCACATGGAATCCAGCGAATCCGACAAAACGCGGGTGTCGCCCAACACCGGCATGAAATTGCCATCCCCCTCCCAGCGCGGGACGATATGGGCATGGAGGTGGTTTGGAATTCCCGCGCCGGCCGCCGCCCCAAAATTGAAGCCGACATTGAAGCCATCGGGATGGAGGGCGTCGGTCAGGATTTTTTGGGCCAGCACGATGAGTTCCATCAAGTCGGCGCGCTCGTCCGCCGAAAGCTCCCCCAGCGTGCCCGCCGGGCGGTAGGGAATGGCCAGCAAATGCCCCGCATTATAGGGGTAACGATTCAAGACGAGATAACCCGTCCGTCCCCTGTGAAGCAGATGCACCGATTTTTCGTCCCGGTTTTTGGGAAGATCCTCAAAAAGGGAGGCCTTGTCCGCGCCAGTCTTGGGCGCCTTGACGTATTGCATCCGCCAATAGGCATGGAGGTGGTTCATCGCGGAAGGAGACTTGCCGGCGGGCAGGGACCCCGCAAGAGCGCACTGCCAGCCTCCGCCGAAAACGCCACCGGACGCGGCTCCGGGCGAAAATGAACGGCGGAGGCGGGGGCGCGCCTCACACGGAGGACGGGGCCTTCGGCCTCATGACCGCGAGGGCGGCGGCGGCGGCAAACTCGCTGGCCGCGCGCTTGGTCGGCCCCTCGCCGGACCCCCGTTGCACACCATCCACAAGCACTTCCACCGTAAAGCGTTGGGGGTAGTCAAGGCTGCGCTCCGCACACCGGTATTCAATGCGCCGCCCATCGTTGGGGCGCCCGTCGCTTTGCACCCATTCCTGCAGGCGGTTTTTGGCGGAACGCCCCTGCTCGACACGGGCGGCATCAAACTGGAGTTCCTCCGCGAAAAGGCGCCTGGCAAGTTTTCTGGCCGCATTCAGGCCCCTGTCGAGAAAGACGGCGCCAAAGAGGGCTTCAAGCGCGTCCTCATTGGCGGTGTCCGACTCGCGGATGCGGGCGGTGTCGCCATTGCGGGCGACGCGAAGAAGCGCGCCCAGGCCAAGTTCGCGCCCGACGCGGGCGAGGTGCTTCCCGCAGGAAACGCGCGTTCGCGCATCGGTAAGCAACCCCTCATCGGCATCCGTCGCCTGATACAAGGCCTCGGCAAGCACGAGACTGAGCACGGCATCCCCCAAAAACTCCAGGCGCTGGTTGTCCTTGGCCGCGGTTTTCGCGTGCTTTTTCACACGCGCGGCAGCCTTGGCCACAGGCACCTCCGCCTTTGCCTCGGCCCTTGCGGCGGCACCAGGCGCAGGGTTCCTCGCAAGCCTTCCTGCCCGGGCCGGCTGGGACGTCGACGCGGACGGCTTGGCATTTTGACTGGAACTGTAACTGGGATGGGTGAGCGCGACCTGAAGCAGGAGAGGATCCTTGAAACGGTGTCCAATCAGCTTTTCAAGCGAGGCCAGATCCACCGCGCCGACTGTTTTAGCGCGGCGACGGAAGAGAAATGGCAGAATTTTTCCAAGCCTTGGGATGAGCTTCATTTTGGCGGTGAGGCATGCGCGCCCGGGGACGGGTCGCCCATCCTCTGTGTTGTGTCAAATTCGGAAGAGGCGGGAGGGAGGGGACGCAAAGGCGCAACTAACGCAAAGGGCGCGAGTTCTTCATGACCGGCTTCCAGACGAAGCCGCCGCCGGTGAGGTCGACGTTCGCCGGAATCGCGGCCTTTTCCACGCCCTCGGGAAGCGGGTCGTTGCTCATGCGGAAAAGGAGAAGCTTCGCGTCGCGAACCCCCATCTGGAAGGCAAGCGTCGCGCAAAACTCCCCCCCTGGCGTCTCGCCTATCGCGATCTCAATCTCGTAGGTGGACCCCTTCGAGACATTGAACCACGGACCCGTCTGAAAATTGGGCCGGCGGAAGCCGTATGGAAAACTGTCACCCACGCCATCGGGCATCGCGGGCGGTTTTGCGCCCTTTCTCGGGGTGCCCGAGACATAACTGCCCGTGTGCGACGCAGGATAGCCCGCGACAAGCAAGTTTTTCTTGCCCCAACGCACCGTGATCCAGTCATCCGCCATGCCCACAAAACGCATTTTACCACTGAACGGCGCGACAACGCTGCCCTTGTAGTGGGCAATCCAACGCTTCCCGGCCATGCCATCGGCCTTGAATGACTTGGGGGCCGCCTCGGCGGACATGAGAGGCACAAGCACTTGCTGCAGCGAAAGTTTTGTCGGGGACTCCCAGTAGTTCCCCCTCAGCACCGCCTCATTCCAGCCACTGTTCACGAACTTGCGGGCCACGGCCAGATAGTTGGGGACGGACCCGGCGGCTGCGGTGGGTTCGCCCTTGGGCGTGCGCTTGATGTCATAAAGCGTGCCCACAATGCCCGCCGCGCCAAAACCATCCACGCCAAAGAAGGAAACCATGTTTCGGCCACCACCCTTCCCTGGCCCAATACCGGGTCCATCACCCCCGCCAGCCCCAGTGCCAAACCCCGCCGACGAGGCACCGGCGATCGCGCCACTATCCAAGGAGGCCATGCTCAGGCTCGGCATCTCCGGAAGCGAGACGGACGACGTGCTGCTCTTGCTCATCAGCTTCATGCTCGAGCGCGCCATGTTGCGGGCATTCTTGGGTTTGACGCGATGCTCCGACATGGTCACCCGGTCGCCGTTGTTGCCACCGCCGGCCCCGGTGTCGATCTTGTTGTCCTTCTTGTCATTGATGACGACAACCGACACAACCCAGGTGACGGCAATGATGGCAAGGACGATGTGGACGCCGACTGAGATCAAAAAACTGTCCCCGCCGTATTTTCGCCAGAAACGCTTGAACGGACTGAGGTTTTCGGCAAGCAGCGCGGGGTCCATGGCGGGGTCGCAAGCCAGCTCGGGCACGACACCCCCGTGGGAAGCGGGGAACTCGCCCTGCGCATACGCGGAGCCACCGGCGGCATTGGAAAATTGCGCATAAGAGGCACCATTCTGCGGATCGACGGCAAAGCCCGGCGCACCAGCGGGGTCGGCAGGCGTTTCGGGCAAGGAGGGCGGCGGGTTTGGCGGTGTCATTGCAAAAATGCGTTTTCTGGGAAGAACACGGGCAGTTCCAGTTTCTGCGGAATCCCCCGCATGGGGCCACGTATGGCAGCGGAGGTGCGTCCCGGCAACAGAATTGTCGGGACAAAGTGCAGGCGGGAATGCGGAAAATGGAGCAAAAAAGCCGGACACAACCCCGCACCCGGCCGCCGCCGGTGCAACAAAACAGCCCCCGCATTGTCTTGGCATGCCATAATGCTGAACGAAAACCTTATTGGACAACAAGACACCCCACCCCCCCACCAGACAGCGGAAGGCGGAGATCCCACCGCCCCCCCCTCCCAAGGGCGGCACACCGCCATCGGCACCCGGAAACCACTTTCCGAAACAACCGCGGAGGGTGTGTTTGTGGCACCAATGGGCTGCGGCCTGGTCTCCCTCTCCTCCAACATCCTCCCGGGCGAGAACCTCACGGGCCTGCTCAACCGGATCCTGCGGGAAATGCGGCGCCGGAATCTTGATGCCGCCCAGGGCACTGTGTTTGGAGACCCCGCCCTGGCAAAAACCCTGGGCGAGCCACTGCCCTTCCCCGCCGCCTTCCTCGCCCGCCACGACACCCCGGAGGGAGACTTGCGCGGCGCGCGCATCACCGCCCTGCCCTCCGGAACCTTCCGGCGCGTCCAATCCGGCAACGGCACCCAGGCGGGGGTCGCCTGGGAAACCAGCGACGCCCGCTGCATCCTGCTTGCGGCACTAGCCCCCGGAGACACCTCCGCCACGCCCGGCGCGCAATCCGCCGCCCTCTGGAAAGAACTCAAAAAATTGCTCGCCGACGCCCGCTTCAACATCACCGACGTCGTCCGCACGTGGTTCTACAACGACCGCATTCTTGACTGGTACGACGATTTCAACCGCGTCCGCACGGCATTTTTCAACGAAAATGCCATTTTCGGCAAACTCGTGCCCGCCAGCACCGGGATCGGGGCGGCCAACCCCCAAGGCGCGGCGCTCATGCTCGACGCAATGGCCGTGGCCCCCAAGCAGGGCGCCACGCTGGAGATCAAGGCCGTGCCCTCCCCCCTGCAATGCCCGGCCAACGACTACAAAAGCGCCTTCAGCCGCGCCGTGGAAATCTCCGGCCAGGACGGGCGCCACCTCTTCATCTCCGGCACCGCCAGCATCGAACCCGAGGGCAGGACCGCGCACACCGGCGACCTGGACGCGCAAATAAAACTCTCCCTGCGCGTCGTCGGCGCCATCCTCGAATCGCGCGGAATGCGCTGGGAGGACACCGCGCGCGCCATCCTCTATTTCCCCTCCCCCGCATGGATGAAACGCTTCGAGCCATGCCGCGCCTCCCTCAACCTGCCCCCCATCCCGGCCATATTCGCGCACGGCGACATCTGCCGGGGCGACCTGCTTTTCGAGATCGAACTCGACGCCTTCAAGGCATGATCGCGAACCTGCGGAAAACCACCGTCCCGCGTGATAAAAACCTGTTTCCAACGCCCTGAAGACGGAAAGGCCGGACCAGAAGGCGGATGCGCGCCCGCAACCGCAACCCCACGCCGGGACGCCACGGACACGCCCGCCCTCGAGCTTTGCGACCTCGGCATCCCCGGGCGCCTTGGCGGCATCAGCCTGAACCTCCCGGCGGGCAAACTCTGCGGCCTGCTCGGCCCGAATGGATCCGGGAAATCCACCCTCCTGCAATGCGCCGCAGGCGTCCTCCCGTGCCGGGGAAGGATACGGTGGGCCGGGCGCGACCTGGACGCCATCCCGGCCTTGGAACGCGGGCGCCACACCGCCTGGGTGCCGCAGGACGCCAGCTTTGAGTTCGGCTTCACAGTCCAGTCCGTCATCTCGCAAGGCCGCTATGCCCACGGCGACGACGGCAAGGGCGTCCGCGAAGCCATGGAACGCCTCGACCTTGCGCCCCTCGCGGCACGCCCGGTCAACCGCCTCTCCGGCGGGGAGCGCCAAAGGGTGCTGCTGGCCCGCGCCGTCACCACCGGCGCCCCGCTGCAGCTATGGGACGAACCCCTCGCGCAACTCGACCCGCGCCACGTCCTTGAGACACTCGCCCTCGCCCGCGAACTCGCCAGCCGCCCCGGGGCCAGCCTCCTGCTCTCCCTGCACGACCTCTCCCTCGCCCGCGAACTCGACTGGCTCATCCTCCTTGAGAACGGCCTGCTGCGCGCCGCGGGACCGCCCGCCAGAATACTCACTCCCGCCCTGCTCCACTCCGTTTTCCGCGTCCACGCCACGGTCGCCCCCGGGTTCGCCCTGACATTGTGAGAACCGGCGCGGGCGCGCAGGACGCGCCGACGCACCCCAAGCCCCCCCCCGCGCGCCACCCGCTTTTCCGCTTTCCAGCGTGGGCGCGCCACGCACGATTCCGCGCCAAGCCAAACACCAACCCGCACACCTTTCCTGAAAAAACCGTGAGCAAGCCCGCCGCCGTCCGCGCCAGCAGCGCGCACAAACCTCCGCAACCCGCCGTGCCGCCGGACGCGCCGCGCGACAACGCCAGGCCGGACGCCAGGGGCTGGTCCACAGCCGACGCCGAGGAGTACTACGGGTTCCGCCGCTGGGGCGCCGGGCATTTCAGCGTCGGCGCGGACGGCGCCCTGCGCGTCCACCCGCTCGCCGACAACCGGGCCATCTGCCTCCTGGACATCATCGAGGAGGCCGCCCGCATGGGCATCCGCCCGCCCCTCACCATCCGCGTCCAGGACATGCTGCGCCAGCGGGTCATCCGCCTCAACGAGGCCTTCCGCAGCGCCATCCGGGACGAGCGCTACGAGGGCGCCTACCGCGGCGTCTTCCCCACAAAGGTCAACCAGCTGCGCGAGGTCGTGGAGGAGATCCTCGACGCCGGCGAACACTACGACTTCGGGCTTGAGGCAGGCAGCAAACCCGAGCTGCTCATCGCCCTGGCCCTGCTCGAGAACAAGGACGCCCTCCTGGTCTGCAATGGCTACAAGGATGACGAATACATCCGGCTCGCCCTCCTGGGGCGCCGCCTCGGCAAGCAAACCGTGCTCGTCATCGAGCAACTCTCCGAGGTGGACGCCATCATCCGCATCGCCCGCGAAATGTCCGTCGAACCCTGCATCGGCCTGCGCCTGAAACTCACCACCGCGGGCGAGGGTAAATGGGCCGACTCCACGGGCGAAAACGCAAAATTCGGCCTCACGGCCAGCGAGATCATCATCGCCGCACGCAAACTGCGCCGCGCCGGCCTCTCCAAGTCCCTCAGGCTCGTCCATTTCCACATCGGATCCCAGGTCCCCAACATCGCCACCATCAAAAAAGCCGTCACCGAGGCCACCCGCTACTATTGCGAGCTTCACCGGCTCGGCTTCCCGATGGGCATGCTCGACGTTGGCGGCGGCCTGGGCGTGGACTATGACGGCAGCCGCTCCAACTTCGAAAGCTCCATGAACTACAGCATGGAGGCCTACGCCAGGGACATCATCGCCCACGTGAAGACCGTCTGCGCGCAATGCAACGTCCCCGTCCCCGACATCACCTCGGAAAGCGGCCGGGCGCTCGTCGCCCCCCACTCCATCCTCGTCTTCGAGGCCGTGGACAGGATCGTGCGGGGCGACATCGAGGCCGAGCCTCTCCGGGGCCGCCGCTCCATGATCGTCCGCGAGATGGAGGACATCCACCGCAACCCCTCGCGGCTTGACGCCCTGGAGCGCTACCATGACGCCAAGCAGAAAAAGGAGGAGGCCCACTCCATGTTCAACCTCGGCTATCTCCGGCTCGAGGAACGGGCCGAGATCGACCGCCTGTTCTGGGCGACCTGCCGCGACATCCTCGAAAAACTCCCGGCCAGCGGCCCCGTCCCCGACGAGATCCTCGCCATCAAGCAGCTCCTCGCCGAGCAATACGTCTGCAACTTCTCCGTCTTCCAGTCCCTCCTCGACCACTGGGCGCTCGACCAGCTCTTCCCCATCGCGCCCCTGCACCGCCTCGGCGAGCAACCAACGATCCCGGCCACGCTCGCGGACATCACCTGCGACAGCGACGGCAAGATCTCCGCCTTCATCGACCTCGAGGACGTCCGCACCACCCTCAACCTCCACCCTCTCCAGCCCGGGAAACCCTACTACCTCGGGGCCTTCCTCGTCGGCGCCTACCAGGACATCATGGGGGACCTCCACAACCTTTTCGGGCGCGTGAACGAGGTGCACGTCTTCCTCGAGGACGACGAGGACGACGGCTACTACATCGAGGAGACCATCAACGGCTCCAGCACCGACAAAATCCTCAGCATGATCCAGTACAGCGCGGAGGACCTCTGCCGCATGCTGAAACGCCAGATAGACCGGGCCACGCGCGCCAACCAGGTGCGGCCCCGCGAGGGCGTCGCCATGCTGGAAATGTACGAGAAACTCATCACATCAAAGACCTACCTGGTTCCACGCCGCCCCAACGGCGCGGACTCCCCGCGCAAGCTCGCCGCCAGGACGCCAAAAAAGGCCTGACCCCGCCCCCCCTCCCGCCCCCCGCTCACAGAACAATTGTGCCGCGTGAAAAACGGCGGCAGCATGGCCGCGCATGAACACCAACACGGCAGGCAGCGCGGGCGCCCCGGCGCTCCATTTCGTGTGCGACAGCACACTCAACCATGCATTCCAGCAAAACAACATCCCCGTCATAAAGGAGGCGCGGTTGCAAAACGACGGAACCCCGCGGCGCAACCTCCTCCTGCGCGCGAACTCCGAGCCACCCTTTGTCGAACCCGCCGAATTCCGCATCGAGGAACTCGCGCCACACGCCGTCTGGACCGCCTCGCCGCTGCCATTGCGCTTCAATCCGTCATTCCTCGCCTCGCTCAACGAACGCGTCCGCGGGCGGCTCACGCTCACACTCCACGAACAACCCCTCCCGCTAGACGGCCCCATGCCCCACCCGGACGCCGATGGCGCAAGGGAGCCTGCCTTGCCCGCCCCGTCAGGGCCGCCGCTGGCCGTTGCCGCGCACGATGTCGCCCTCCTCGCCCCAAACGAATGGTGCGGCCTCGCCGCGCTGCCCGAGATCCTCGCCGCCTTCGTCCTGCCCAACGACCCCGCCGTCGAATCCGTGCTCTCCAACGCCGCCGGCATTCTCGGCGAAAGCACCGGCCGGGCCGCCCTCAACGGCTACCAGGAGAAAAGCCGCTCCCGGGTCCGCGCGCAAACAGCCGCCATCTTCGCCGCGCTGGCCTCCCTGCGCATCCGCTACGTCTGCCCGCCGGCCAGCTTCGAGGACACCGGGCAAAAAATCCGCTTCCCCTCCGGGATCACCGCCACCCGCCTGGCCACCTGCCTGGACCTCGCCCTGTTCGCCGCCGCCTGCCTTGAGCAGGCCGGCCTGCGCCCGCTCGTGCTCATCCACGAGGGGCACGCCTATGCCGCCGTCTGGCTCGAGGAGACCGCCCTTCCAGACCCCGTCTCCGACGACCTGCGCCAGATCCGGAAACTCGCCGAGGCGGGCCTGCTCGCCGTCTTTGAATGCACAACCCTCACCCGCGACACCCCCGCCACGCTCGCGGAGGCCGAACTCGCCGCCCGCCCCAACCTCGAGACAGAGATCCCATTCCGCCTCGCGCTCGACATCCACGGCGCCCGGCTCGCCCGCATCCGCCCCCTGCCATCCTCCGTCCCCGGCCAGGGCGGGCCAAAGCCGCCGCCGGGCACCCCGCCCTTTTCCGCCCCGCCGCCCTCCGGCGTTGGCACACCCCGGCCCGCGGATCCGGACACGCCCCCGCCGCCACCCGGCCTCCCCACCCCGCCGCCCCAGGCCGCCACGCCAGCGTCTCCGCCCGCGCCAGCCAGGGTCGCCCAATGGAAGTCGCGCCTGCTCGACCTCTCCCTGCGCAACCGCCTGCTGAACTTCCGGGAAACCAAGACCACGCCGCGCCTGCTCGTGGAAAATTCCGCGCGCGTCGAGGACCTGCTCGCGGCCGGCAAGGAGCTGGCCCTGCTGCCACGCCCCAGGCTTTTCGACGAGAAAGACCCGCGAACCGCCGCCATCCCGGCCGCCGAGCGCGAGAGCGCCCTTGCGGCGCACCTGCGCGAAAGCCTCGAAAAACACCGCCGCCTGCACACCACGTTCGACGACGCAGCGCACCGCGCCGGCCTGACCGCCCTCTTCCGCTCCGCCCGCCTCTCCCTGGAGGAGAATGGCGCCAACACCCTGTTCGCCGCCGCCGGCATCCTCGAGTGGCGCGAAACCGCGCACGCCGAGCGCTCCCTGCGCGCCCCGCTCCTGCTCATCCCCGTCGAGCTGCGCCGCAAATCCGCGCTCGACGGCTTCACGCTGCGCCGGCTCGACGAGGAGACGCGCGTCAATTCCACGCTCCTCGAAATGCTCCGGCAGGAGTTCCAAAAGGAGATCCCCGGCATCGACCCGCTCCCGGAGGACGACAGCGGCGTGGACATCCAGGCCGTGCTCAAGGCCTTCCGCGACGCCGTCCTCCCGCTCAAGGGCTGGGAGGTGCGCGACGAGCTCTGGCTCGGCCAGTTCTCATTCACAAAACATCTCCTCTGGAAAGACCTCTCCGACCGCCTCGACGACCTGCGCAAAAACCGCGTCGTCTCAACCCTCCTCGAGCACGGGCAAACGGACGCCCCCGCGAAACCTCCAGCGCCGGTCCCGGTCACCGCCGCGCGGTTGGATGACGAATTCTCGGCCGCCGCGACGATCTGCCCGCGCAGCGCCGACTCCTCCCAGCTCGCCGCCGTCATGGCCGCGGCCGCCGGGCACGACTTCGTGCTCGAGGGGCCGCCGGGAACCGGGAAATCACAGACAATCACCAACATCATCGCCCACTGCCTCGCGGAGGGAAAACGGGTCCTCTTTGTGGCCGAGAAACGCGCCGCCCTCGACGTCGTGCACCGCCGCCTCCGGGAGGACAACCTCGCCCCGTTCTGCCTGGAGCTCCACTCAAACAAATCCGGGAAAAGCGAGGTGCTGGCCCAGCTCAGGGAGGCCATCAACGTCGCGACTGCCGGGAAGGACACCGCCCCGGGCGAATGGCGCCGCTGCGCCGAAAGCCTCCAGCGCGAGCGCGACGGCCTGAACGCCTACGTGCGCGCCCTCCACAACCCGGCCCCATGCGGCATCTCCGCGCACGCCTGCTTCGACCACGTGCTCCCGCGCACCGCGGAGACAGCCCGCGCGCCACGGCTGGACTCGCCGGAATGGGCGCGCCCGGCCGGGGTGTCATCCGCGCAGCTGGCCGCCGCCCGCTCGCTCGCGCAGCGCATCGCCGAGACCGTCGCGCGCATCGCGCCACTCCCCGGCCATCCGCTCACCCCGCTCGCCTGCGATGATTACTCCCCGCTGTGGGCCGAGGCCACACTGCCGCTCGCCAACGCCCTCGCCAACGCCGCCGATGCCCTGCTCGCGGCCACAAGCTCCCTTCGCAACGCCCTCGGACACCCATTCCCCGACGCCTCCGGCACCCCTCCGGGCACGGAAACGCCCCGGGCGGTTGACGGCGCGAAAACGCCCGGCCAGCCCCCGGCCCTCTCGCGCGAGGCCGTCGCGTTCATCGGACTCGACGCCCTCCTGGAAAACGCCGTGCCCGCCGGCCCGGCCTTCTTCATGGAGCCGTGGGCCAGCACCGCGGCATGCCTGGAAGCCGCCGGCGCCCTCGCGGCCGAGCGCGACACCCTCCGCGCACGGCTGCGCTCCCTCGCGTTTGACGAGGCGAAACTCGCAGACCCCGGCCCGGAAGCCCTCTCCTCCGAGTGGGAATCCGTGCGCGCCAGATGGGTGGGCGCCCGCCTCTTCCATTCATGGAAATTCCGCCGCAGGCTCCGTGCCGCGCGCCTCCCTTCCATGAACACGACCCCCTCCGCCAAGGAAACGTCACTCGCCATCGAGGCGGCCGTGCGCATCGAAAAAATCAAGCAGGCGCTGCGTGCCAATTCACGCACGGCGGCCCTGCTCGGCGGCCTGTGGAACTCCGCCGAGCCTTCCCTCCCGGACATCGAACGGGCCATCGCCTGGGGCGCGCAACTGCACTCCACGCTGGACACCCTCGAGGCCGCGGCCGCCCCCGCGCCCGACCATGCGGCGCACCCCGGAAAAGCCTGGCGCCCCGCGCTCGCCAACGCGCTCGCCACACCCGCCGCCAGGGCCGCCATAAAGCCGCTCCTTGCCGCCCACCGGGACGCGGCGTCCAGCCACCTCGAGTCACTCAAGGCCTTCGCCGGGGCCGCCTGCCTGCGCCCCGACGCGCTCTCCACATTCGCCGCGATGCCGGCCGCCGCCCGGAGCTTTGCCGCCGGGCTTTCCGCCGCGTGGCCGAAAATCCGCGAATGGTGCGCATGGCAGAAAATCCGCGCGGCGGCGATCGCCGCGGGCCTGCAACCCCTCGTCTCCCGCGTGGAAAAACTCGGGACCCCCGCCGGCGAGATCCCCGCCCTCCTCGAGGATGCCTTTCACCGTCAACTGCTCACCGCCCTGCTCGACGCCTCCCCGCCCCTGCGCGCCTTCCTCGGGGGCGAGCACGACGGGCAGGTGCGCCGTTTCCGCGAGCTTGACTCGCAGCTGGAGCGGCTCGCCAGGGAGTTCATTCACGCGAAACTCGCCGCCAGCGCCGCGGCAGCCTGTGCCGGAGACGGCGCTGATGCCGCCCTCAAGGCCGAGCGCGCGCTGCTCAACCGCGAGCTTGCGAAAAAAATCCGCCACATCCCCGTCCGGCAGCTCCTCGCGAAAACCCCGAACCTGCTCGCCGCCCTCAAACCGTGCGTGCTGATGTCGCCCCTGTCCATCGCCCAATACCTGGAGCCTTCCCACCGCCAATTCGACATCGTGATCTTTGACGAGGCCTCCCAAATCCCGGTTTGGGACGCCATCGGCGCCATCGCGCGCGGCAGGCAGGCAATCATCGTCGGGGACCCCAGGCAGCTCCCGCCAACCTCCTTCTTCAACAGCGCCACCGCCGCCCCCGACGACGACGCGGATGACGAGGATGAAGCCGGCGGTACCGAGGACCTCGAAAGCATCCTCGACGAACTCTCCGCCTCCGGCCTTCCCTCGCGCCGCCTCGCATGGCACTACCGCAGCCGCCACGAAAGCCTCATCGCCTTCAGCAACCAGCGCTATTACGGCAACACCCTGCTCACATTCCCCTCCGCCGACACCTCGCCGGCGGCGGGCGGAATCCGCCTCCACCACCTGCCCGAGGCCCGCTATGACAAATCCGCCACGCGCACAAACCGCGTCGAGGCCGCCCGGCTCGTCGCATTCCTCACCCAGCGCCTCTCCGACACCTCCGGCCCGGCGCGCTCCTACGGCATCGTGACCTTCAGCCTCGCCCAGCAACGGCTGGTCGAAAACCTGCTCGACGAGGCCCTGCGCGCCAACCCGGCCTTGGAGCGGCACTTCGGGGCCAGCCCCCCGGTCGAGGGCGAGCCTGTCTTCGTCAAAAATCTCGAAAACGTCCAGGGGGACGAACGCGACGTCATCCTGTTTTCCATCGGCTACGGGCTTTACGACGAAAAGCGCCCCCGCGCCGCAACCCGCAACGCCTCCGCCCCCGGCGGCGCCACCACCGCGCCGCGTGTCACCACAAACTTCGGCCCCCTCAACCGCGAGGGCGGCGAGCGCCGCCTCAACGTCGCCATCACCCGCGCCAAGCACGAGATCCACGTCTTCAGCAGCATCACCGGCGATGACCTGGACGCCGCCCTCACCACCACCCGCGCGCGCGGCGTCCACGATCTCCGCAATTTCCTCGCCCACGCCCAGGCAGGGTCCTCCGCCCGCCTCAACGCGCCCGCGGACGCCGGACCCATCGCCGAAAAAACCTCCTGCGGACGGCTTCCGCTTCAAGCCCCAGTCCAACCAGCGGGCACCGGATCCATCGCCGGAAAAACCTCCCCCGGCACCGCCCACCCATCCTTCACCGCCTATCTCGCCGCGCGCATCCGCGAGGCGGGATTCCTCGTCACCGAAAACGCCGGGGCCTCCTCCTACCGCATCGACCTCGCCGTGGCCGACCCGGCGCATCCCGAAAAACACATCCTCGGCGTCGAATGCGACGGCCGCCATTACCTCGACGCCGCCACCGCGCGCGACCGCGACAAATTACGCGCCATCGTCCTGAACGGCCTCGGCTGGAACCTCCACCGCGTCTGGTCCCCGGACTGGTTCGCCGACCCCGACGGCACCTTCGCAAAACTACTCGCCGCAATCGCCTCCACCCGCACCAACGCCTGACACCCCGCGCGGCACAGCGCCGCACAAGCCACAGCAGCGCAAGCGTGGTAGAACAGCACAGTAGCGCGAGCACGGCGCCGCAGCCACAGTGGCGCAGCACGGTAGCACAGCACAGTAGCGCGGGTTTCCAAACCTGCTCGCCGGCCGCACTCCAAGGCACTTCGCGTATTGCGACCCTGCCCTCTGCCGCCGCACCGCAGGCCCATAACGCGCAGCACGGTGGCACGACACAGTAGCGCGGGTTTCCAAACCTGCTTCCTTGAAGCCTGCCCCACCCCAACGCAAAAAAGGGGCGGCCAAGGGGGGAACCAGATCCAGCCGCTTTTCGTTGGCCTGTCCCCTCTCCCAAAAAGCGACTTGAGAGCAGGCTTGGAAGCCCGCGCTACGGCGGCAGTGCGACGGCGACAGGGGCGCGGCAGGGGCGCATAGCCCCAGCGACAGGCGGATCCGCAGCCAAGCGGGGGCGCGGCGGGGGAGCAGGTTTGGAAACCCGCGCTACGACGGCAGTGCGGCGGCGGCAGGTGGCGGCAGGCGGCAGCACAGGTGGCGGCGGCAGCGGCGGCAAACCGTGGAAAATGGGGCACTCCAAAAAAAAATGTAAAAAATGTGAAAAGGCCCTTGACACGTATTAAGTTCTTATTTTTTCGGGGTATGCCATGAATTCAAGAACCTTCCCCGAAAACTCAGCAAATAACACAGAAATCCGTCACAAACACGGAGTTTCGTATAAAATTCTCGGGTGGGGGGGGGGGTAGCGCTTCTTGTCGCAGCTGGAATCTTTCTCGTTTTTAACGCAAATAAAGCCCTCGGGGCAAGTGTGACACTAAGCGATTACGATGTTTTATCCATTCAAGCCAACGGCACTGTGGGGACGAACTCCTTGGACCTCACAATTGGTAGCGAACGGCCAAAACTCAGTGAAATAATTTTCCACGGGACAACGATTGAACACGCTCCTGCCCTTAGGATCGATTCCGGGGCGGCCATCACATTTGGAAATACAGATGGAACGAACAGAATCGCGGTAGGCTATCTCGGGAAAATCGAGCTTGGCAGCGGATCAACGCTCACATTCTCCAATCCATCGGCAAGCAGTGCGGCGACCATCGCTGGCAACTTGGTCAGCATCCTTGGTGATATCGTTCAAACTTCCCCCGAGGGTTTCGAAATTCGCAGTGGCGATCTGATTTTCAATAACAATCACGGCACTGCCAGCGGTGGTGGCACGGGTGCCATCGACGCCATCACACGTAGCACCCGTCCATTGCAGATCTCGGCAGGGAACATTTCCTTCACAAACAACACGTCAAATAGTGGCAGTGGCGCGGCGATTTACGCAAATGGAACCGACGCAAATGTTGTGATAAATGCGAGTAGCCTTTTTTCCGTAGTCAACAACCATGCCGCCCAAAGTGGATCACCCGTAAACAAAAGCGGCGGGGCATTCTACCTCCGCACCCTCACCTCCGCTGCAAATGGATCAATTATTTTATTGGATGTTAACGCGGCAAGCATCCTTGTCTCCGGAAATTCCGCTGGAATCGGCGGGGCGATTGCAATAGAATCCGCTTTAACGACAAACACTTATGGCAATATTCAACTAAAATTATCAACCCGTTCATCGAGTCCTCAGCTTGGTGATCAGAAGATGGTCATCAAGGAAAATTATGCTGCTGAATACGGTGGTGCAATCTCCCTGATTTCTCCCGCTCCACATGCTACCCGAAATCCATGGGTTTATTTAGAATCCGCTGGGAAGATGCTCATTACAAACAATCAAGCGGGGCTGGCGGGTGGTGCGATATACATGAATTCGTCAAGCCATAGTTTACTGTCTATCTCCCCCGATGATGGCGGCGAAATCTCTGGAAACAAAGCCGCATTGACGGACGGAGCCTCTATGGAAACAGGGGGAGCCATTCACATGGAATGGAAAGATGAAGTTAACTTATATTTAGGATCGGGATCCAAACCTGGCGATGTTTTCAGAATTCAGAACAACACTGTCGGCACAGGCACAAACCAGATCCAACGCGCGATCTATCTCAAGGAAGACGAAAGTTCAACAAGCCACGATGCCACTATCCAAATCTGCGATCTCGTAGATGTTGCTACCACCATCGAACTCTATGATGGCATCAAAGCCGTAAAATCACCATCGAATACGTCTGGTTATAAAGTTTATATCGGATCTTACGAGAACGGCACCTTTGCGCAGATTGGGGAGCATGCGCGGGCGTTTATTCCGGGGTATACAGATGTCAGCGGCCCTGGCAACACCCACAAATTGTCCGGGGGGGCGCGTTACCAAACTTACGATGAGAATTCTCCGACGTCGTTTGGCAGTTACGTCCTCTGCTCTGGCACAAACCTCGCCATTGAAGGAACAAACAACGTACTCGCAAGCGGAAATCTGTGCTTTGAGCAAAATTCCACCCTGCGCTTTGAACTTGGAACTGGAATAACGCCCACACCCGGAGGCACCGTGGCAATGCTCAGGCTCGAGGGCGGAAATAAACCGCACATCGGCGGCCCGGACTCATATGTCCTCCCTGGCGCCAACAAAATCGAGATCGTGGGAGATGTTGGATTCGTGGGGAATTACTACCTCCTCGACGCCACCGCCCTGCCGGACCACTCCGTCGCCACAACGGGATTTCTTTCCACGGCAAACCTCACCATCAACAACAACCCCGTGACCCCGGTCGGCGCCGCAACGCCACCACCGCCGGGCGGCCGCAATTACGTCGTCGGGGAGCTGCGCGACCACAACCCCGACGCCCCGGACTCCAAGGCGAACAAACTCTATCTTCACGTCGAGACCATCTGGGGAAACATCGAAAACACGTGGACCGGGGCCGACGGCGCGGGCGTTTGGAAGAGTGAACTCTCGACCCAGACCGCGCCCAACTGGAGTGGCAACGTCACCGTCGACTCGGGAAACACCACCCCCACAAACACCTTCCTTCACGGCGACCTCGTCAGCTTCACAAGCACCGCCGGCACCCATGACATCGCCGTGGACCAGGGCGGCGTCACCGTCGCCCGCATGCGTGTGCGCGACGCCACCTTCACATTCACCGGCGGCGAAATCCGCGGCAGCACCAGCAGCTCGACCTACCACACCGCCGCGACCAGCACCTATGCGCCGCTCACAGACGGCATGCTCTATGTCGAAAATAGTGCCACCGCCATATTCCAGGTCCCCGTCGATTTCCACGGCGCCACCATCTCGAACGCCGACGCGATCTTCCAGGGCGACACCATCCTGCGCGGCGACCTGCAAATCTCCGGCGGCGCGCACGTCACCCTCGCCGCCCCACTCAACATCACCAACGGAGGCGCCCTGAACATCGACTCCATCTCCTCCAGGCTCATTCTCGCCGACGGTGGCAGGCTCGGAACAGACGACAGGCAGGGCGTCCAAGTCGGCGGCAAAAGCTACGTCGAATTCAAGCGCGACACGCCCTACACCTACCGCGGCACCATCAGCGGCGACGGCAACCTCTACAAGACCGGCACAGGCACCCTCACCCTCGCCGCGAACCAAGCCTACGCCGGGGAATTCAGCATTATCGGCGGAACCGTCGTCCTCGCCAACATCACCCAAGCCGCAACCGCCGTCACCGTCGGCGAAAACGGTACCCTCGCCGGGACCGGGCAGGTCAGCGCCGGCGGCGGCGGCGCAACCATCGACGGCAAAATCTCCCCCGGCACCGCCTACGGCCGCATCGGCACCCTCACATTCAACGCCACCGCTGGCGGAGACCTCATCCTTTCCTCCAACGCGCACCTCCTCATCGACATCAGCGGCAACGCCAACGACCAGATCCTCCTCGCCCACGGCGACATCAGGATCAACTCCGACGTCACCCTCGCCACCGCCATCGTGCTGACCGGCGTCGGCGGGAAAATCCTCAAAGGCGACACCCACACCATCCTCGCCACCACCGACGGCGACCTCATCGCCGACCTCTCGAGCCTCGTGGGCGACATCTCCTTCGTTGGCAAGGGCACCGACGCGGACCCCGACTACAAATTCCGCGTCGAGGAATTCACCAGCACCCAGGGCGGCGTCACCACCAGAGGCCTGCGCTTGGTCACCACCTACGCCATCCCCTTCGTCCCCGAACCCTCCACCTACGCCCTCTGCGGCGCCCTTGCCACCCTCGCCCTGGCCCTCCTGCGCCCCAGAAAACGCCAAAACCACCGCCAAAACGGCCAAGGCCAGCAAAGCCGAGGCTGCCAAAACAGCCGAGGCTAACGCCGCCAAAACGGCCAAGGCCGCCAAAGCCAAAACGGCTAAAACCAGCACCAAAGCCAGCACCGAGAGCAACACCAGCGGCCACGCCGGGCGCCGGGTGAGACCAACAATCCTGCCCACCTCCGTCGTAGCGCGGGTTTCCAAACCTGCTCCCCCGCCGCGTTCCAAGGCATTGCGTGTATTCGCGAGCCGGCCCGCTGCCGACGCCACTTGTGCTGCCGCTGAGTGCGGCCTTGGCGCGCGGCTGGCCGGAATGCGGCAGTCTTCTGCCGCTTTGGAGGGTATATGCCAACGAAAGGCGTTTGGAGAGCAGGTTTGCGTCTTGGTCGCCCCTTTTCTGCGTTGGGAATAGGGCAGACTTCAAGGAGCAGGTTTGGAAACCCGCGCTACGGCAGCGCCAGTGCCAAATCGCCCGGAACAACCGCGCCAGCGCCAACACCAGCGCCAACGGCAGTTCCGTGGCAGGGCGGTTTCACCGAAACCGCCGCGTTTCAACGCCAACAGCAGCGCCAGCTTCAGCGCCAACGGCAGTGCCAGCGCCAGGGCGAAAGGTTCCGGAATGCGCAAGCGCCCCCCAAAAAAAGCGCGGGCGGGCAAGGCCGGCGGGAATCCCGGTTCCAGAAGACTGGGAGCGGGTTCGCGGCTTTTGCACCTTCAAGAGGACACGGCTGGCGGAATCCCGGCGTCAGAAGGGCCGGTAAACACTCCGCATTCCACGCGGTCCTGCGGGGGGCCATGAGCCGCGACGGGACCGGGGACAGCACGGGGTGAACACGCCACTTTCCACGCGGCCTCACGAGGGCAAGGCCGGCGGAAATCCGGTTTCTAAAGGAGGGCATGAACCGCGCCGGCACGCCCTGACTTTCCCAGGAACGGCCGGCGGAAATCCCCGTTTTAGAAGGAGGTGCGTGCCGAGATGGAGATGGAATAGGGGCGGCGGTAGGCGTCGCCAAACGTGTAGGCGTAGGAAAGCGTGAATTGCGTGAAGGCGGTCGGGTGCCAGGACAGACCGGCCCCAAAATGCCCCCGCAAACCATCCGTCGTGGGATTGAAGCGCTCATCCCCGGCGCGAATCTGGCCGCCATCGCTGTCCTGCCGCTCCAGGGCTGCCTCGAGGTGGGGCTGGATGTGCCCAAAACGCGCGCCAAGGTAATGGAATTTCCCGACGCGAAGGCGTTCCACAAAGCGGTAGGTGTCCGAGTCGGCATGGTGCACGGGGACACCCGGCGCGGCAGCATCGACGCCGGGCAGGGTGTAATCCGTGCCAAGATGGCGGGAATAGGCAAACTGGACGGCGGGTTCGAGATACCAGCCGGCGCCAAACGTGAAACGTTTCCCCAGCTCGATGGACGCGCCAACGAGGGTCGTGGCGTAATCGGCGCGAACGGACGGCGCGGAAATGTCCGCGCTCGTGTATTGGCCCTTGGCGTAGAGGTCGGCAAACCAGCCGGCGTCGTGGACCCATGTGGCATAGGCGCCGACGGTCGCCGACGCGGTCTCGGCACGCGACAAGGCCGACGCACGGACGTCCGCGCGGGTCATTTGGTAGCCTGCGCCGACGCCGAGATAAAGGCGCGCGGCGGAATGCGTGGCAAAGGCATGGTCATAGCCGACATCGGCCCCGTGCTGGTATTGGCGATAGGGATCGAGGCCCTCCTGCGCCGGGCTGGCGTTGATCTGCGCCGAGTGGGCTCGCAGCCAGACGGCGTTGGAGGCGCGCTGGGCGGGCGCCTCCGGCGTGGCGGCATCCGGCGCGGCGGGGGCGCGGAATTCGCCAAGGCGCGAGTGGATGTTGTCCAGCTGGGAGAACCATGCCGTGGAGGGCGCGGTGGCGGAATTCACGGCAGCCTTGGCGGCGCTGGAGTAGCCGAGGGCGCCCAGGACAGGGGTCCGTTCGTCAACAAGCCCGTAGCTGTACAAGCCCGCCTCCACGGGCGCGGCCAGCCGCAGGGTCGCGCGGGAATAGTCGGCCTCCGGCGTGGCAAGGGCGTGTGTCGTCGACTTGGTTGCGTTCTCACCCCCACGAACCGTGCGAATGGTGAAAATGTGCGTCCCGGTGACGGCGGCGCCCTGCGGCAGCGTGATGCGGTCGCTGGCGGCCGTGTCGCCAAGGACGATCTCCAGGGAATAGTGGCCGGGCGAGCCGGGCGCGGCATTGGAGAGCGAACCCGCGCGAAGCTCCTGCCCGAAACTGTCGAAGTGGATGAAGCCGGAATTGGCGAGCGCGCCGGAGATGGAGTGGCCCGCCAGGCTGGAATCGAGGTTCAGCGTGGCGTTGTCGTGATTGGCAAAGGAGCCGGAGACGGCGCCAAGCGCGCGGTAGCGCCCGCGGTTGAGGACATCCCCCGAGACGCCGCCGAGCGTCGCCGAGGCGCCGTAACCGGCATTCTCCAGGTCGCCCGCAAGCGAGCCTGCCCGCAAAATCCCTTCATTGCGGACGCTGGCGGCCAGGGAGCCGGAAATCACCACGGTCCCCCCGTTGCTGAGCGTGCCGCCCGAGACGGAGGCATCGGCGGCGGAAAGGGTCCCGGAGTTGTCAAAATTGCCCGTGACGCCGAGGGAACCGGCGACGGAAAGGCGGCCGGAGTTGTTGCTGCCCACCACCGCCGAGGCCGAGGCCAGCCTGGCCGAACCGGAAACCTCGGCGATCCCGGCATTGAAAAGGCCGCCGTGGATGTCGAATGAGACAAGGCGCAAGGTGCCGTTGTTGGTCAGCGGCGCGGCGTCCGTGAGGGAGAGGTGGCCCGCAGGCGTCCCGATGGACGCCTCGACGGCGGGATCCGCCGCGGCCCCAAGCCAGAGCGAGCCGTTGTTGAGCAGCGGGGCGCCGGCGGAAAGGGTGCGGGCCTCCAGATCGCCATTGTTCACGAGCGGGGCCTGCGCATCCAGGGCAAGGTGCCCGGTCGCCCCCGCTTCGGAGCCGGCGGAAAGCGCAAGGGTCCCGGTGTTCATCAGCGGCACGGTGGAGCGGAGCGCGGGCGCGGAAAACCGGCCGGAGTTGGCCAGGGTGGCGGCCTCCGTGAAGCCGGCCCCGGAATCCGCGCCGGAGACGGCCGCGGGGTCAAGCACGACGGGCGCGAGCGCCTCAAGCGTGCCCGCATTGTCCAGCGAACGGGCGATCGACACCGGCGCGCCGAGCACGAGCAGCCCGCGCTGGTTCTCCAGCGAGGCAAGGCTGACCGCCGCAGCCACGGCCGCCCCGGCGGCGGAGGAGGCGTCGCCAAGGACAAGGTCCCCCGAGCCGGTATGGCGCAGCAGGCCCGGGCCGGTGACAGGGCCGGAAAACGTCTGCGACGCGGCGTTCTCAACCTCCAGCACGGCGCCGGCGGCAAGGGTGAGCGGCGCGGCATGGCGCGCCCCGGCGTCCGTGACGGCGCCGACCGGCGCGGCCAGCACAAGCTTTCCACCGCGCACGGCAACCGGGCCGACATCCGCCGGGGAGGTGATGCGCAACGCGCCAGGCCCTTCCTTGGCAAGGGGGTGCGAGGCGTCGGAGCTTTCGCCAACCCGTGAAAGCGGGGACGCGAAGAGGACGGAGGCGTCGGCGGAGGCGACGCGCAAGACGCCGCCCGCCGGGCCAAGCTCCCACGCCTTGGCGTAGGACGTCCCGGACAGCTCCAGGGACGCCCCGTCAAGGCGGGCCACCCCAAGCCCAAGGGGCATGTCCGAGGGGAGCGACAGGGTCACCCCGCCGGAGACGGTCGTGCCGCCGGTGTGCGTGTTCTGCTCGGAAAGGACAATCACGCCGCCGGAGACCCCGTCGCCATCGCCCAGAAGGACCAGCGACCCGGAGCCGGAAAGCGGCGCGGAAAGCGTGAGGGAGCGGCCGGACGAGCGCGTGACGACAAGCTCGCCATCGAGCTGGACACCCGGCGTGTCGAGCGTGGAGATCTGGTCAAGATGCGCCGAGCCGCCGCGCTGGATCCGCAGGGGGACGTCAAACCGGACCGCGCGCTCGAAGACGACAACCCCGGAGATCCCCCCGCCCACGTATTCAAGCTCGTTGCCAAACGCGGCGGAGGCCCCGGCATGGACATAAAGCCAGCCGTCACCCGTGACATCGGGGGCGGAAGTGCGGACATTTGTCCCGGCGATCTTCCCGCCGTCAAAACGCCATTCGCCGCTCTCGACATCCATCTGCCCGACCAGCACACCGCCGCCGTTGCTTGTGACATCCACGTTCCTGGAGCCGTGCTCGGCGTTGAAACGCACCTTGTCGCCGTCCTTGAAGACCGCCCCCGGCGCGCTGTACAACCAGTCCTCACCCGCCTTGTCCCAGACGGACTGGCCGGTCCAGATCATCTCGCCCGACGCCTCCGCCCAGGTGGAGAGCACGAGGCTGCCGCCCTCGACGGCGAGCGTCGCCTTGTGGCGCGAGGTCGCGTCATTGAGCTGGATCCCGCGGCATTCAAAAAGCGTGGCCGCCAGCTCGCCATGCCGCAGCGAGCCTGTGGCCGTGAGGATCACACGCCGTGTGTTGGCGGCGCCCACGCCGGCCGCGTCGCGCAGGTCCAGCGTGTTGGGCGTGGAGACGCCGAAGGAGGCGTCGCCCTCGACGGCCAGCACGCCGCCGCCGGCATCCGGGAGGAGGCGCAGGGTGACGCCCTCCAGCTCCACGACGCCACCCGCATGGCCAAGGCGGAGCACCCCGCCCGGCACCCCATTGAGGCCGGGCGAAATGACCACCCCCCCGGCGAACGACGGATCCGTGATCCGCCCGGTCCCCGCCAGCACACCCTCGCCAACGCGGAACGGGGCCGTGATCTCGCCCGTGACGACGAGGGTCCCCGCGCCGCCCTTGGTCACGGGAGCCGGATCGGGGCCGGCCCCGGTCCGCGCAAAAATGTCGCCGCCCCAGGACGCCAGGACGCCCTCGCCATCCACGAGGATGGCTCCACCGCCGCCGGCGGCCACCCACGTGGAACGCAGCGCGGCGCCTTCGCAAAGGCGGAGGGTCCCCCCGTCAAACACGCGCCCACCCTGGCCGAGGTTGGAGTCGCGCGCGATGGCGAGCGTGCCGCCGCGCAAAAGGGTCTCGCCCGCATAGGCGGCGTCCGCGCCGGAAAGGTCGACCTCGCCCGGCCCCTCAATGGTGATCGAGGAGGTGGAGGACTCGCCAAGGATCCCAGCCGAGAAGGCCGCCGAGAAGCCTGGGCCTTCGGAGGCCGGCGTCGCAAAAACCGCCCCGCCCGCGCCGATGGAAAGAGGATGGGAATAGGATTTCCCGGACTCCCCGGAAAACTCCAGCACCACGCCCCCCGACAGCACCGCCACGCCGGACCCAAGGGCGCCGCCGTCGGCAATGGCGAGCACGCCCGCCTCGGCGATCGTCTGCGCGTGGGTGTTCGCGGCATTGGAGAGCGCGAGCCGCCCCCCGCCACGCTTCACGAGGGAGCCGCCGGCGCCCATCCCGGCGGACAGTTTTCCGGAAAGGGTCTGCGACCCGGACTCGGAGGCAAAGACCAGCGAGCCGCCGTCGAGCACGATGTCCGCCGCGTGGAAGGCGTCCGTGGCGCCGGGGGAATCCACGCCAAGCAGCCCGGAGACCACAAGCGAGCCGCCCCGCACGGCGAGCGCCGGCGCGGCCGGGCTTGCGGCGGAAAGCTCCAGGGTGCCCGGGCCGGTTTTCACGATGGACGCCCCGGGGCCTCCCTCGAGAAGCCCGTCAAAGACACCGGAGCCGCCGACCCCCAGCGCGCCAAGCCGCAGGACGGTGCCCGGCTCGCCATAAAGCGAACGCACATCCTGGCTCGCGCCCGCCATGTCGAGCACGGCGGAGCCGGTGAGCGTGAGGGAGGAGGTGCGCCCCAGCGCGCCATCCGCGCCGAGCACGAGCGTCGCCGCGTCGATCGAGGTCGGCCCCGAATAGTCGTTCTGGCCGCCGGCCTTCCCGACCGTCGCCACGCCAGGCCCGCTGAACGCGAAACCGCCGGCGCCGCGCAGGCGGGCCTGCAGCACGGCGTTCGAGGCGTCCGCGCCGGGCGGCAGGCGCAGCGGGATCACCGCCCCGGCCTCGGCCGTGAGCGTCTCAAGCACGGCGTCCAGCAGGATCCCGGGCGCCATGCCGGCGGAGGCCGAGGCGTCATCCACCAGGCGCGGCGTGTAGGTGATGGAGGCCGTGCCAAGGCGCGCGCCGCCGGGGCTGTCGGTCACAACGCGCGTGACAGGCCCGGCCAGGACATCCGCGCCACCCGTGTCGAGCCAGGAGACGGACGCCCCCGGGTTCGCCAGCGCATCCGGCGCGGTGACATGGGCGGCGGACGCGAGCCGCATCGTCGCGGCGGGATTGCCCGCGTTGAGGGCGAACAAGTTCCGCCCGGCGGGGTCGGCGGCGGAAAGGCTGAGCGGCCCCGAGAGTTCAAGGCGCGCGACAACGCCGGCGGACAGGTCGAGCGATTCCGCCTCAAGAAGCCCGGCGGGCGAGTACGCCCCGAACGCGAACCGCAGCGTGCCGCCATTGGCCACCACGGCGCCCAGCGGCGCGCCGGACGCGCCCTCCCCCACCGACAGGGTGGAGACCGGGGAGAGGCGGAGGGTGCCGGTGCGAAGCGCGGCGGAGGTGCCGGCATCGGCCGCGAGCACCCCGCGCTCCATCGTGAACGACCCCGTGTAACCGCCGGCGGGGCCGCTGAAGACAAACGTGGCGGCGCTTGACGGCAGCGAGGCGGACAGCGCGCCGGCGCCCTCAAGGGATGCCGCGAGCCGCGACCCAGCCAGGAACACCGAGCCGGCGTCGATGCGCAGGACGGATCCCGGGCCAAGGGCGTCGAGCGCGGCCGTGTTTTCCATGCGCAGCTCGCCGGCGCCGGTCTTCAGGAGCACCGCCCCGCCGCCATCCTCCACGGTGAACCTCCCGGAGAGGCTCACGGCGCCATCATTGAAAAACTCGCGCGCGCCACCGCCGGCCAGGGTGATGTCATTGCGCAGGGCAAGGCCGGGCGCGATGGCAAGGGCGCCCGAGCCGGCGTGAAGAAAGACGCCCGAGCCGAGGGCCGACGCGTGGCCGGCGTGGATGGAGCCGTCGCCGCGAAGCTCCATGCCGCCCGTGAACGTGTTCGCGCCGGAAAGCGACAGAAGCCCGGCGCCATCCTTCACAAGCCTCCCGCCCGCGCCGGAGATGACGCCCGCGACCGCCCCCGCGCCGTCCGTGCCGGCGGAACCCAGCTGGAGGGTCGCGGCGCCCAGGAGAAGGGCCGAGCGGAAGTCGGCGGAGACGGACTCAAGCAGGACAACCGCCCCCGCGCCCTTCTCCGAGATGTCAAAGCGCGGCGAGCCGGCGGCGGGCTGGCCGGCGCCCCCGCGCAGGCCGCCCTCGGAGGAATCAAGCACCAAGGCGCCGCCAAGCGAGCCGGAGGCCGCGAGGGCCAGCGTGCCGTCATACACGCGGGTGCCGCCGGAATGGGAGAGGGCGCCGAAGATGGAAAGACGCCCGGCGCCGCTTTTCTCGAGGATCCCGTCGCCCGTGACGTCGCGCGAGAACCCGCCGGAGTGCCGCGACTCGATGTCGAAGCGCAGCCTGCGCACGGCGTCCCCGCCGCCGCTGTGGACGCCGTTCGAGGCGTCAAAGACGACGGGCGCCCAGACCCCGTCCGCGCCGGCCGCGCCCAGCGAGTCCGCGCGCAGCGCCAGGATGCTCCCGTTCTCGATGATGGTGCGGCCGGTGTAGGCGTTGGAGCCTGCCAGCACGAGCGTCCCCACGCCGCGCTTCACGAGCGTCCGCCCGTCCCACGCGCCTCCGGCGTTGGCGTCCGAGGCGTCGTCGGGGTTGTGGGCGGCGTCGCCATCCAGCCCGGTCCCCGTGGCCAGCAGGTTGTCCACGAGCAGGTTGTCCTTCGCGAGGATGTCGGGGATCTCGCCGAGCGTGAATGTCGCCGGGGTCGTGCCATCGGGGCTGGCCCCGATGTTGAAGACGCCGTGCGCGGCCCCCGGCGAGACCGACTCCCAGACGAGCGAGCTGGAGACGACAAGCTCGGCGCCCCCCGTGGCGGAGCGCTCCACGCGCGCGTCGACGGAGAGGAAGAGATCCCTGTCCGGCGCGGCGGGAAGCGCGATGGCCGGGGTGCCCGGGAGGGCGTCGCGGAAGGCGACCGTGGCGCGGAACCCCCCGCCGGAGATGTCCGTGGCGCGGGCGATCACATAGCGCGGCTCGTGGTTGTAGCTGGCGATGTTGATGATGGTGCGCGTGTCGGCGCCGCCATGGGCCGGGTCGGAGGCGAGGCCCTGGAAGGAAATGGCGCCAAGGGACGTGGTGACGACGGCGTCGGCCGACTCCACGTTGAAGACGGTGTTCGGCCCGAGGATGAGGTCCCGTGGGGCGGCGGTCTGCCCGGCGCGGATGGTCAGGATGCCCGGCCGCGAGGGGTCGGAGGCGTCGGGGGAAAGCACCGTCACCGTGGTGGCGTTGCGCAGCGAGCCGCCAAGGTCCAGGGCGTTGACGGACAGGTTCCGGGAGGCGGCATCGATGGCGGTGTCGAAGGTGAAAACCGAGTTCTCGCCAATGACGAGCGACTGGAAGGACTGGGCGCGCTCGGCAAAGGCCGTCGCGCCGTTCTCCACGCGCAGGGCGGCGGCGTTGGCCAGGGCGTCCTCGCCGCCAAGGCGCGTCGTGCCCCCGGAAAGGGCGAGCACACCGAGGAACGCGGGCTGCGCGGCGGCGATGCGGAAGGTGCCCGCGCCTTTTTTCTCCAGCACCGCGGCCGTGGAATCCGAGGAGAGGCCCGAGCCGTCATAGCCCGCCGCCCCCGAGGGGACGAGCAGGACGCCGCCGCCGGCGTTCACGCTGACCGGGCGCGTCCCGAGGGAGAAGGATCCGGCGGTCTCGAGGGTGCCCGATGTCGAGGCGCCGCCAAGGGAGAGCGGCGAGCCGCCATTGCCAAGCCCCTCCACGCCCAGCGTGGCAAAAACCACGCCATCCTCGATGGAAAGCCCGTGGAAGCTGTTCTGCGCGTTGAGCACGAGCCGCCCGCCGCCTGTCTTCACCAGCGTGGCTCCCGAGACGGCGCCGCCCAGGACCAGGGTCGCCGGCGTGCCGGAGTCCGGGGCCTCGACGCGGAACGCGCCGCCGGATGCCCCCAGCACGATGGAGTGGGACGCCCCGAGCGAGAGGGTGCGCGCGCCCGCGTCGGGGTTGGAAAAATCGGGGGCGAACACCAGCGCGCCCGGCGTGCCCAAGGGCGCGTCCGGGTTCAACTCCGGCGCGCCAAGCAGGAACGAGGAGACACCGCCCGCGCCGCCGATCTCCGCCGCGGAGGCGAACGCCAGCGACGCGCCCGGGGCCACGGCAAACAGGCCGGAAAAGCCCAGGTTGGCGCCGCGCAGCGTGACCGCCGGGGCCGCGCCGCCCGCATGGGGGGCGATCTCAAGCGTGGAGAGAGGCGCGCCGGCGACCGTGGCAAGATCGTTGCCCAGCACACCGGAGACGGCGACCCGCAGCACGCCCGAGGTCGAGGCCGAGCCAAGCGTGACGGCGCCCACCCCGGCGGCGTCCACGAGCGGATCCGCCCCGGCGCCGGCATGGGCCAGCACCAGCGTGCCCTCGCGGACATGGACCGCCCCGGTGTGGGCCGCGCCCGCGGGGACCGGGTTTCCGGCGTCGTCAAGGCCGGCGTTGGCGCCGCGCAGCGTGAGCACGCCCAGGCCGTCCTTCGTGAGCATGCCCCCCGAAAGCGCCCCGGAATGCTCCGCGGAGATGTTTTCCGCCACGTGGATGACGCCGCCCGCGTCGCCAAGCGCGATGGAGCGGCGGCCAAGCTGGAACGGGGACTCCGGCGTGAATGCAGCCACGATGGCGCCGCCGCCGCCGATGTCCGCCGCGATGTCAAGGCGGCCCGTGTGGCCCGCGCTTCCGAGCGCGAGGGAGAACGGCGTGAAAGCCTCCCCCTGCCCCGCCCCGTCCACGCCAAGGACGCCGGGCGCGAGCAAGAGCAGCGTGCCCTGCTCCACGGCGGCATTCCCGGCCAGCGCGCCGGCGGGCGAGGCGCCCAGCGGGGTCCCGGAGCCGTCCACGCCAAGGCCGTCCGTGCTGTCGGCGGCCAGGACCAGGGTCCCGGCGCCTGTCTTGGTGAGCGCCCGCGCGGAGCCTGCGGTCGCCTGTCCGGCGCCGTTCCCCAGGGGGCCGTCCAGGACGAGCCGCCCCGCCGCCCCGTCCACGTCGATGACGCCGCCGGCCCCGGAAAACGCCACCGGGTTGGCCAGGCGCAGGACGCCGGAGCCGGGGACCCGCAGCCCGCCCGTGGAAATGGCCACCGCCACGTCGTTCCCGAGGAGAATCACGTTGGAGGAGGCCCCCAGGTTTTCCGCGCTGGAGATGGAAAGCGCCCCCTGCCGCACGGCAATGGTGCCGTGGAGCGAGAGGGAGTTGTCCCCGGAGATCTCCAGCATCCCGTTCCCGGTTTTCGAGATCACGATGCCGGCGGCGGCCGCCGAACCGTCGCCCGAGAGCGCCCCGCCGATGGAGAGCGCGCGCCCCTGCCCGACCTCGAACACCGCGCCGGCGGCGCCGACGACGACCTCGCGCCCGCCGAGCGACACCGCCGCATCCGCCCCGGAGGGCACGGAGAGCGTGGCGGCCGAGGATGCGGAGCCGAGCCAGAGCGCGTTTGTGGCGGGCGAGCCAAGGGCATGCCGCCCATCCCCGCCGCTGCCGATCTCAAGCGTGCCGCGCCCGACGACGACCCGGCCCGTGAACGTGTTGTCCCCCGAGAGCGCCAGCACCCCCGCACCCGTCTTGGTGAAGGCGACGCCGTCCGCGCCGCCGCCGGAGAGGCTCCCGGCGCCGATGGTGAGGCGGTCCAGCGCCCCGGGCAGGGAGAATTCCGCGCCAGCAAGGCCCATGGAGACCTGCGTTGACGGGTTCAGCACGATGGCCCCGCCGGCCTCCAGGATGCCCGCCACGCCCGAGGCGCCGCCGACCGTGAGCGAGGGCGTGGCGGAGACCTGCGCGCCGTTGGAGAGGCGGAGCCTCGCGCCACCGGCCACCGAGACGCCGCCGGCGAAGGACAGCGGGGTCCCGGAGAAATCCGCCACGGTGCCCGCGCCGGAGACCTCCAGCGCGCCCCGGGCGCTGTCCGCCCCCGCGCCCCCGAAGGCGTGCGCGCCGCCGGTGGCCAGGGCGGCGGAGCCGGTGATGCCCTGCCCGGAGAAGGTGTAGGCGCCGCCGGTGACAAACATGTCGGAGACGCCCACTCCGGCGCCCACCGTGACCGCGGGCGACTGCGCGCCGGCGGCGGTGAAGAACACCCGGTCACCCCGCGCGAAAAAGTTGCCCGCGACGGGCGAGACCGCGTCCTCCCAGGGGCGGTTCTCCTGCACGGCATCCCAGGCGTTTTGCGAGTCGCCCCCCCAGACGAGGGGGACGGAGACGATCTTGAGGTCGAGGTGAAGCTCCGTGGAGTTTTTCACGGAGAAGTCCGCCAGGTTGTGCGTGTTGCCAAGGGATTCCGCGCCGACGACGAGGAGCAGGTTCGCCGGGTTGTCATGGCCGGAAAAGCCGCCCGGCGCCGTGGCGATCGTATAATCGCCCGCCAGGGCGGTGTTTATCCGCACGAAATTCCCCGCGCCAAACGCCACGGCGCCGCTGGTGACGGCATAGCGGTCGGAGACATCCCCCCCGGAGAGCCTCGTGTGAAACGAGACGCCCTGCGGGGTGGAAAGCGTGCCGAGGGACGCCGTGCCGGCCGGGCTTCCCGCGATGCCGAGGGAGGCGACCGCGCCGGGGCCGGAGACGACCGCGCCGGCGAGCACCGCGCCATCGGCGAGCAGCCATTTCCCGCCCGCGATCATGCCCGACGTGAAGGAGCGGATGGACGCCGTGCCGGAGCCGGCGTTGCGGAGCGTCCCCGCGCCGGAGACCGCGCCAAGGGAGACATCCGCCGCGCCCGCGTTGAGCGTGCCGCCGCCGGCGTTGACGGTCACGGAAGTGGCGGCGAGGTTGAGCGCGCTGGCGCCGGCGGGGGAGAGCGTGCCATTGTCGAGGGTGACCCCCGCCGGCCCGAACACGGCCGGGTTGGCGAACAGGAGCGTCGCGCCGCCGAGCACCCTTGTCCCGCCGGTGTGGGCGTTGCCGGTGTTTGCCAGGGTGCTGGTGCCGCCGGAGAAGGCCAGCACGCCCGGCCCGGAGACGGCGGCGTTGACGGTCGCCCCCGTGGCGAAAGTGAGCACGGGCGCGCCCGTGCCCGAGAAGAGGATGCCCGCCCCGGAGGCGTCGGAGTAGGCCGCGGAAAGAGTCTGGCTGGCGGCGATCTCCAGTTTGGCCCCGGCGGTGGTGACATCCAGGGAGGCGATGGAGCCGATGGCGCCGGGGGCCTCCAGGAGCAGCCTTCCGGCGGCGCCCACGGTGACGGGGGTCGCGCCGAGCTTCCCGGCGCCGGAAAGGAGGAGCGTCCCGGAGGTGATTTGCGTCGCCCCGGTGTAGGTGTTCACGCCCGAGAGGCCCTGGATGCGGTTTGACCCGGCGGCGATGACGATGCCGACGTTCCCGGTGATCCTCCCGGCGTAGGTCTCGTTATCGTGGTAGCCGTTGACGATGTTGTTCGTGAACCAGAGGTTGGAGAGGCCCGCGCCGCTGGCGTTGGTGACAATGCCGCCGGGGCCGGTGGAGCCGAGGCTGGCGAGGGCCACGCTGCGCCCGTTCAGGTCGACGCTCCCGCCGTTGATCTGCCATTTGGTGTCCTTGTAAAACTGCATCCCGTTGCCCGGGTTGGCCTCGGAGACGGCGCCGCCGGTGAGGATGGCCAGGCCGCCATTGACGATGAAGTCGTGGTCGCCAAAGCCGGTGGCTTTCGGCCCGCCGGCCACGAAATTGGCGCTCTTGTTCAGCTCCAGCCGCCCGGCGTCCAGGATGATGTGCCCGCCGTTGTTGTCGCCGGCTCCCCCGATGACGAGGGTGCCCTCGCCCCGCTTCAGGATGCGTGACTGGGCCGCGCCGCCGCCCAGCGTCGTGTTGAGCACCACGGTGGAGCCTGCGGAGACGTCGATCACCCCGTAATCGCCGGGATTGTTTCCCGCGAGGCTGGACCCGGCGGCATTGTTGCCGATGGGCGCGCTGGTCGAGGCGTTCAGGGTGAACGGGGTCGCGCCGTCATAATGGAAAACGGCCCCGGCGCGCAGCGTCACCGGGCTGGTCCCAAGCCCGGCGGTGTTGTTGGTGGAGATGGTGCCGGCGTTGATCACGGTGCCGCCCGTGTATTGGCTCGTGCCCGTGAGGCGCATAAGCCCGTCGCCGTACTTTTGGATGACGTTGTTGAACCCTGGGTAATCCCGGATCACCGCCTCCATGAGCAAATCCACGCTGATGCCGTTGGAGACCGGGACGGTGCCTTTCTCGACGATGAACCGCAGGTCATTGGATCGCAGGTCAAAGTTCATGGGGCCGATGCGGGAGGGCGCGCTCGTGGCATGGGTGATGATGGGCGTGCCGGCACGTATGGAAACCCGGCCACCCGTGGTTGACTGCCTAAACGTCCCGGCCGTCATCTCCAAGCCTCCTTTGTTGAAAGAAAAGGTTTGGTTGCCGTTATTATTCCAAAGCAGAGTCCCGCCGTTGAGGACGATGTGGTCTATCTGCCCGGTTGGATTTGTGTCCGAATTGCCATGGCCGGTCGCGTCGGAGGCGTTCAGCTGAAGGGATGCCCCCTCGAAGATATACACCGTGCCTTTTATGGAGGAGGTCGGGCCCGAGCAGTTGATCCCGATGTAGCCGCCATAGATGTAGGTCCCGCCCGTGAAAGTATCATTCGGCGTATTGCTGATTCCCAGCCCCCCGCTTCCGGTTTTCACGAGGGCGCCCTCGCCGGAAATGGCTCCTTGAAGAAAATAAGTCACCGCATCCGTATCCACCTGCAGCGTGCCTCCCGCGCCGATCGCGAAAGTATTGTAGTAGCATTGAACAGTCTGTCCTGGAACGTTGGAGAACCGGAGTGTCGCCCCAGGGGCGATTGTCACCGGGCCGGTAAAACTGGCGGCGGTGCTGCTAGTGTGGCCGCCATTGTCCCCTTTGATTATGACCGGGGCCGGGCCGAGGATGGTCAACGAGCCTTTGAAGTCATTCTTCCCTGCGAGCACGACCGGGGCCGTGCCGCTGACACTGAGCGAAGCCGGGTTGGACCCCGGATTGCTGATGGCGGAATTGACGACGAGGAGCGAGTCCGGGTCGGTGGCGTTGTTCACAAGCTTCACGGTGCCGGCGACGTTGCCCCGCTCCGGCACAATCTTGTTGGTGGAGCCGTCCCCCGGAGCAAGCCCGATTGTGAGCATGGCCGAGTCGGCTGTTTTGACAATCTCCCCGGAGGTGACGCGGATGCAGGAGGTGTTGTTGATGGTGCCGGCCGTGGTGGCGGAGAAGAGGAGGGACTCGATCGTAGTCTCAGCCCCCGCGCTTATGGTCACCGCGCCGGGTGTCCCGCCGCCATCGTAGATCTCGTACGAGCGGTCGGTGGACGCGCCGGTGCTGTGCACGAGCATCCCCTGGTGGACCGAGATCCTCGTCGTGCTCGACAGCGGGACGATGTAGTAGGAGCCGGATGGCGCGCCGGAGGCGAGGGTGGAGGCCCACGCCCCGCCGAGCACGACGCCCTTGAGGCGGGTCGCGCCGTCATTCGCGCCCGCCGACGTCGTGGTCGTGTAGTTTGTGGTGCCGATAGTGTAGCCGGAGTTGTAGCGCGGGAGGTCGGCCCCCTCGAGGCGCAGCGCGCCGTTGACGGCGAGGGTGCCCAGCGCGAGGGTGATGGCCGTGGCGGCGCCCTTTTCGATGCGGATGGTGGAGTTGGTCTGGGCGGTGGAGGTGGTGCCGCTGAAGGTCTCCACGATGCCGTTTTGCCCGGCCTTCCCCTTGACCACCAGGCTGCCGCCGGAGAGCGTGAGCGGCGTCCCGGTCGCGATGATGTTTGTCGCGGGCGAGCCTGCCCGCGTGTAATCCAGCTCGACCGTCCCGGCGTTGATCGTCGTCCCGCCCTTGTAGAGGTTGCCCCAGCCGTTTGCCCCGGAGAGGATGAGGGTGCCGGCCCCGGTCTTGGTGATCCCCGTGGTCTGGGTATTGTTGCTGCCGAGGATCAGGTTGGCCTGCACGCTCAACGCGGCGTTTTCCGCGACTTGGAACGTCGTGCCGTTGCGGTAGGGGTGAACGGCGGATTGGTTGGTCGTGTTTCCGTCAATGATGTAGGAGGTCCAGACATCGGTCCCCGTCGCGCCGGCGGGGCGTTCCACCACGACGACGGGGGGCACCGTCGCGGCCTCAAATCCGGAGGAGGAACTGCCTCCATTGTTCACCGCGATCGTCCCCCCGCGCATCCAGATGTAGGGGATGGCCTGCTCGTTCGTTTTCCCGGTGGCGAAAAGAAGTGTCGCGTAAGGCCCAAGATAGAGCTTGGTGTTCGCCAGGTTGGGTTCAGATTCGGAGCTACTAAGCATCCAGTGGTTTCCACCAAGGATCTTGGTGCCGACAAATTCGAGCGTGGCCGGGACCTCCGCGGTGCCCATGACGGAGATTGTGCGCACGGTGGTCTTGTCCGTGCCTGTCAGGGCGAGGTGCCCGCCGAGGACGTCGAAGATGGGCGGGAGATTTTGTACCGCGATCGTGAGTTTGCCCGGCCCGTCTTTCTGGAACACGCCGGCGCCGGAGATTGACTTCCCAAAGGTCGAGTTGTGAAGCGGGCTTGCCGTGCCGATGTCAAAACGCACGACGGCCCCCGCCGCGATGGTGACCCCGGAGGTGGTGCTGATGCTTCCGGCATCCACCCGCGCGGCGGGGTCCGGGTTGGAGGCGTCGCCGACCTGGAGGATGCCCCCGGAGACGATGGTGGTGCCTGTGTAGGTGTTGAGGCCGGTGATAAGCATCTTGCCGGCCCCCTCCTTGGTCAGATTCGAGGCCGCCAGGTTGTCGGCGCGATTCACGAGGATGGAGGAGACGTCGAGGAGGGCGTTGGCCTCGACCATGAAGGTGGTGGTGGTGCCGTGGCTGTTGGCGCCGAGGTGGATGTTGGGGTCGAGCACCCCCTCCTTGGTGTAGATGCGGGAAACGGTGGGATTCTCGGCGGTGGCATCCGGCTCGGCCTGGACGGTCACGACCCCGTTCAGGCTGTAGCTGCGCCATTTCGCATCCGAATAACCGTTCGCGGCGATGACCAAGTCGCCATTCTTCATGAAGAGCGCGCCGAGTTTGTTGTATTGGTAGGAATTCTCGAGGGAGGAGCGGACGGTGTCCGAAGCCCCGTAGAGATAAATCGGCATGGCGGGGTAACTGTTCGTCGTGTCGTTCTTCCCAAAGACGAGGGTGCCGCCGTCGAGGACGCGGATGGCGTTGCCGGCGACGTTGTTGAAGGCGTCCTTTTGGGTGTTGAAAATGAGCACCGAGTCCGCGCCTGTGACGGTGATGCCGCCGGAAAAGGTCTGCTTGGCATCAAGACGCAAAGTGCCGTCGGAGAGGACAAAGGCGCCCGTGCCGGAAAGCACGCCGCTGTAGATGTCGCCCGCGTAGGCGGCGCTGGTGTAGCCCGCGCCGGAGCTTCGGAAATGCGTGGCCCCGGTGACCTCAAGCACGTCGCTCGCGGCGATCACCCGGCTTGCGGAACCGGTAAGCTGCCCGACCGTCGCGGCAAGGGCCTGCGGGGCAAGGGCCGGGGAGAAGACAGCGGAGGCCCCCAGCGCGGTGGCGGCAAAAAGGGCCGCGCGCGACAACAAGGCGCGGGGAGTGCGCCCCGGACGGGCAGGTTGCGCAAACAGAAAGGCAGGTTTGGGGATAGGCATGGCAGCAAAAGGGTGCAAAGGTGAGGCCGCTCCAAACGGACGCCACCAGCGGCGGGCCGTCAGGCGGGGCGGAAAACACAGGGCAAAACGCCCGGAATGAACGAGAGATGAACGGGGAACGAAGACAGTCCCGGATTTTTCAAGGGGAACGGGTTTTGGAACGAACTTGGGAACGAGCTTTCAGTTTTTTTTGGAGAGAAAATTCACCCCGGAACGGCGCGCACAACACGGGATGGCGCGCACGCCCACGGAGCGCAGAACGGGAACACAAAACGGGAACGAAGAACAAAAGACAGTAACGAGGAAATAAGAACGACGGCCAAGGGAGACCGGGCGGAATCCAGCCCGACAACCCCAGCCACACCGCGCGATCGTCGGCGCCAAGCGATTGCGTGACAAGGGAAAAATGCGAGGAAAACCGGGAAACACCCGTTCCCCGCCGCCGCCAAAAACAACCTTGGGACGCGGCGGCACAAGACGCTTCGGAAAGACCGGGACACAACGGAGGCCACCGGAAGCGGCCGGATGGCACACCCGCGCGCACGGGGGGGCGGGGGGAGCGGGAGAGAGAAAGAAAGAGAGAAAGAGGCGCGGGGCGGGGCGTGCGTGGCGATTTCTCTGTTTTGTCTCTTTCCCTGTTTTATTTCGCATTTATTTCGCATTTCAATTTGGGATTGCGCGCAAGGTTTTGGGTGGGCTTGGCGTGTCCACAATGATGGGGCGTTTTATGCCGGAAATTTTTTCAATATGCGGGTGCGTTCGCGGGCCGCGTCTGCGTTGCGAGGGGCCGGTGTTGCGAGGAATCCACGTTGCGAAAGATCCACGTTGCGAGGAATCTGTATTTCGACGATCCACAACGCTTGGAGTGGATTTGCGCACAGGAATTTGACGCGGATGTCGCCAAGCGGATTTTTCCAATATTCGCCCCAGGACACTTCCGTTTTCGACGCATGTTTTATTCTGCTTTTCCGGATTGGAATAGATAATTCTCCAAAGGAGGGAAATCCGCGCAAGATGTGTCATTTGGACGCGCGATTTTACGCAGGGATGAAAATTAGAAAACAACGTAAAGCGTGATTTCTCAGGATGTTGTGCGTTCGCGTTCATTTTCAGACAACGCATGAAACGCCAAAACTTTTCCAAAACGAATTCGCGTGGATGATCGCGGCCGCCGTCAATTCCACTCAAAGAAAAAAGGATGAAAACAGAAGGCGGAATCACAGTGGAAACCGAAGTGGAAATCGAAGTGGAAACCGAACCATTCCCTCTTAAAATGGAAATGCCATTGCCATGATTTTCGAATGAAACATTCCCGGCTCACCCACCTTTTTTTGACCGCCGCTCGTCGCCGGCTCGCTTCATCATAGAATGTCCCATCTCCACCCAAAAACAAAACTCGCTTCGGGACGGAGGGAGTTTGCGTGTTCAAACAAAAAAACAAGGAGCGGGGCCACGCTTTTTTTCGCGCACCCCGTTCCTTGAAAAACGCCCGGCAGGAGGCCAGGCCGGCGCTGGAAACGCGGGCCTGGCGACGCGGGCCGGCCTCAGAGCTTCACCGAGAGGGCATGGAAACGTCCGTTCGCGTAGATGCGCAGGATGTTTTCAGAACCCTTGTGGATGGCCTTGGCAAGATCCTCCGGCGTGGCGACGCCCGTGCGGTTGACGGCCACGATGACCGTGCCGGGGCGCAGGAAACGCCCAAGAAGGGTGTGCGGATTCGCCTCGCCGTTCTTGGTGATGACGACGCCCTCCTTTATCCTCGGAGAGATGCTGTATTGCGTGCGCAACTCCTTGTTGAGCGAACGAAACTCAAAGCCGGGGAACAGGGCCTCAAGGGAGTCGCTTTCCGCCTTCTGGCTTCCGACAGTGATCTCGATCGTCTTCTTTTTGCCATCGCGGACGACCTCCACCCTGGCTTTCTCGCCGGGCTTGAGCTTGGAGACTAAGTAGCGCAGCGAGGACGGATTTTCGACGCTCTCGCCGTTGATCTGCGTGATCGTGTCCTCGGGCCGGATCCCCGCCTTGTCGGCGGCGGAATTCTCCTCGACGCCCGTGACGAACGCGCCCGTGGGCGTCGGCAAGCCAAGGCGCTCGGCGATTCCGGGGGTCACGTACTGTGTCTCCACGCCAAAGTATCCGCGGGCCACGCCACCCTGGTTGACGAGGCTCGTGATGATGTCCAGGGCGAGCGAGGAAGGCACCGCGAAACCGATGCCGACACTGGCGCGCGTGGGGGAGGCGATGGCGGTGTTGACGCCCACGACACGCCCGTCGGCATCGACAAGCGGCCCGCCGGAGTTGCCCGGGTTGATGGATGCATCGGTCTGGATGAAACTCTCAAGCCCCTGCTCGCTGCGCAGAATGCCAACCTCGCGGGCGAGGGCGGAGACGATGCCTTGGGAGACGGACATGCCCACGCCAAGCGGGTTGCCAACGGCGAACACAATGTCCCCCACGCGCAGGGCGCCGCTGTCGGCCACCTGCGCCACGGGAAGCTTGGGGGCCTCTATCTTGATGATGGCGATGTCGGTCTTCGGGTCGGAGCCGATCACCTTGGCCTTGAACTGGCGCTTATCGGCAAGCTCGACGGTGATTTCCTCGGCCGGGTCGCCCTCGTTGTCGCTGATGACGTGGCGGTTCGTGAGGATGTAGCCGTCGGCGTGGATGATCGTGCCCGAGCCAAGGCCCATCGGACGTTTCTCGGTGCGCGGGGCGGCATCAGGCTGGCCGCGACGGCGTGGCGGGGCCATGCCATAGAGGTCAAAAAGGTCGTCGAGCGGGGAACGGAACGGGTTGCGCTGGATGACCTGGACGGTCTGCTCGGTGCGGATGCTCACGACGGCCGGCGTGATCCTGGCCAACGTGTCCGCATAGCTTGTGACGCGAACCTTGCTGGATCGGTCGATGGGACGGGAGTCGAAATTGAACTCGACGGCGGGCTTTTTTGCGGCGGAGTCCTTCTTCTCCTGTCCCGCAAAGAGCGGCGCGAGCGCAATCACGGCTGAAAAGGCGGCAAGGCCCGCCAACATTGAGGTTCGTTTGTTCATGATCATCTTGTGGAGTGTGTAATTCAGGATGTGCAGTCTGGAAAGACGTTAGTGGCACGACATCACTCAGGAGAGCGCGTCCGGCGCGGCCTTGTCGGCGGCGGAGGGGCCGCAATGCGGTTTCGCCGTGGCGCAATGGGAAACGGGCGCCGGGCCGCAGTGGGATTTTGCCTTGCAGCAGGAGGACGCATCCGGCGCGGCCTTGTCAGCGGCGGCGAAAAGCGGCGTAAAAGCGGTCGCGGCAAAAAGCGCGGCAAGACCGGAAAGGATTGAGGTTCGTTTTTTCATGGGTGGCTCCGTGGTGGATGTTGTGGTGGTTGGTGTGTCCGGATCGGGAAAGAAGTGTCCCGGAACACAATTGGAGCGCCATCCCCCGGCAGGTTTGTTTACGGAAAAACGCCACGGCGTTTCGGCGTCCCCGCCGTGGCCTGCGCCTCGCGCCAAAGACGCGCCCATTCCCGCAGGTAAACCCTGGCGCAGGCCGCCCCGCGCAGCACGACGACATTCTCGGCATTCACCGAGGCGGCGGCGCGCGTGTAGTTGTAGGAGCCTGTCTGGACAACGGCCCCATCGGCGACGATGAACTTGTTGTGCATAAGCCCCTTGCAATTGCCGAGGCGGAACGGGATGCCGTTGCCGCGCAAAAAGGGGATGATGAACGGCGTCTCTCTCGGCGCTGGCGCATGGAGCAGCACGGCGACATCCACGCCGCGTTGCCGCGCACGGAGCAGCGCGGCGGCCACGGGGCGGGAGGTGAAAGTGTAGGCGGAGACCCGCAGCTCCTTTTTCGCGCCATTTATGACGGAGAGCACCCATTTTTCCGCGCTTCCGCCGGGCGAGAATCCCACGCCAACCAGCTCCACGCCCCCAAAGGCGTCCACCCCGTCCGCACCCGGAATCCCCCTGTCCGGGGCGCCAGCGGACAAGGCGCCCGGGGCCTCCCCGGATCGCGGCGCGGCCGGCATGGGGGAAAAGGCCGGGAAGAGCGCAAATAAGCTCGAAATCAGGAAAATACGAATCCGCATGGCGCGCCGGAAAACACAGCGTGAAGCGGTTGTCAAATTTTCCACGCCCACGCCTTTTTCCCGCATCCCCTTCCGCCTTGCGGGAAACGGCGCCAGGGCAATCCTGCGCGCGCTTTCCAGTATGCCTGCCTCCACCACCGTCCCTGTTTCCGGAAACGCCGGAAGGTTCCGGCCCACGAACACCGTCCCGGAAGACATCGCCCGGCGCATCGCCGCCGCCCACGGAACACCCGCCTACGTCTACTCGCAGCAGGCGCTTGAGGACCGGGCGGCCGAGGCGCTCGCCTTTCCAAACGCCCACGGGCTGACCGTTCGTTTCGCGATGAAGGCGCTGCCCAACGCCACCGTGCTGCGCCTTTTCGAGCGCAAGGGCCTGCACTTTGACGCCAGCTCGGGGCACGAGGTCCGCCGGGCCATGTTTGCCGGCATCGCCCCGCAAAAGATCTCCCTCTCCACCCAGGAGCTTCCCGCCGACCTCACCCCGCTGCTCCGCGCGGGCGTCCTCGTCAACGCCTGCTCGCTCGCGCAGCTGGACGCCATCGGCACGGCCCTTCCCGGCTGGAACATCGGCGTGCGGATCAACCCCGGGCGCGGATCCGGGGGCACGGGGAAGACCAATGTGGGCGGGCCGGACGCCTCGTTCGGCATCTGGCACGAGCACATCGCGGAGATCCTGGAAACCGCGCGCCGCCACCGGCTCAACATCGTGCGCGTCCACACCCACATCGGCTCCGGCAGCGACCCCGCCGTGTGGCAGGAAGTCTCCACGCTCAACCTCGCCCTGATGGACCGCTTCCCGGACGCGCGAACGCTCAACCTCGGCGGCGGATTCAAGGTCGCCCGCGTCCCCGGCGAGAAGGACGCCGATTTGCAGGCCGCCGGCGCGCCCGTGAAGGCCGCATTCGAGGATTTCGCCGCGCGCACCGGCCGCAGACTCCACCTTGAGATCGAACCCGGAACCTTCCTGACGGCCAACTGCGGCGTGCTGCTCGCCCGCGTGCAGGACATCACCGACACCGGGGAGGCCGGGCGCCGTTTCCTGAAACTCGACACGGGGATGACGGAGCTTCTCCGCCCCGGTCTTTACGGCGCCCAGCACCCGGCGGAGATCGTCCCGGCGGACGCCGGCCGCGCCCCCGGATCCGCCGTGCATGACTACATCCTCGCCGGCCACTGCTGCGAGTCGGGCGACCTCATCTCCTGCGCCCCCGGGGAGCCGGAAAGGCTCGCCCCCGTGCGCCTTCCCGCCGTGAGGATGGGCGACCTGTGCCTCATCGGCGGCGCGGGCGCCTATTGCTCGGCCATGAGCGCGAAAAATTACAACAGCTTCCCCGAGGCCCCGGAGATACTCCTCGACCCCGGAAACACGCCGCGCCTCATCCGGCGCCGCCAGACGCTGGAGCAGATGATCCAGAACGAAATCCCGCTGGCATGACAGGCGCGGCGGCATGACAGGCGCGGCGGAGGGCGCGAAGGCCTCCACGCAAGACGTGGAAAAGCGCGGGAGAGGGCGCCGCGCACCCCCCCGTTTCCTCAAAGGCTCGCCGCGCGGTTGTAGGCGCTGACGAGGGCGCGGATGCCTGCGGTCTCAATGCTCGTGTGCAGGCCGCACCCCCAGAACAGGGCGCCGTCGCGGGCGCGTCGAAGGCACACATAGGCGGCGGCGCTGGCGGCGGACGTGGCGCCGAAGGAGTGCGACTCGTATTTCACAAGCGAGAAATCCTTCAGTCCGCGCCTCTCCAGGGCGTTGACCAGGGCGTTCAACGGGCCGTTGCCGTCCCCCTCCAGGATCCCGGTCCCGCCATCCATGCGCATCTCGGCGCGCAGATGGATGATCTCGGCGCCGCTCCCGGGGTCGGCGCCGACGATATTGTGCTCGATGTGGGAGACGTCCAGGGGGGCGTCGAGGTTGACATAGTTTTTATGGAAATTCTCGTAAATCTCCGCCGGTGAGAGGTCGCGCTGCGCGGCGTCGGCGATGGAGTTGATGGTGGCGCCGACCTGCGGGTGCATCTCCTTGGGGAGGTTGAGGCTGTGGTCGCGGGCGAGGATGTAGGCGACGCCGCCCTTGCCGCTTTGGGAATTGATGCGGATGACGGCCTCGTAGTCCGTGCCGATGTCGCGCGGGTCGATGGTCAGGTACGGGACGGCCCACGGGGCGTCCTTGGGAAGGCCCGCGCGCAAGTCCATGCCCTTCTTGATGGCGTCCTGATGGGAGCCGGAAAAGGCGGTGAAGACCAGGTCACCCGCGTAAGGGTGGCGCTCATGGACGCTCATCCGGGTGCAGCGCTCGTAAATGGCGCGAACGGAGGGAAGGTCTGAAAAATCCAGCCCAGGGTCCACGCCGTTGGAATAGAGGTTCAGCGCGAGGTTCACGATGTCCAGGTTCCCCGTGCGCTCGCCATTGCCGAAGAGGGTGCCCTCCACGCGGGTCGCCCCGGCCAGAAGGCCAAGCTCGGTGGCGGCCGTGCCGGTGCCCCGGTCGTTGTGCGTGTGCAGCGAGACGATGGCGGTCTCGGGGCTGGCAAGGTGGCGGACAAACCACTCGATGCGGTCGGCATAGTGGTTGGGCATGGCCCACTGGACCGTCTCCGGGAGATTGAAAATGATCGGAGCCTCGCGCGTCGGCTGCCACACGTCGCCCACAGCCTCGCAGACCTCGAGGGCGAAATCCGGCTCGGTGTCCGAGAAACTTTCCGGGGAGTACTCGAGGCGAAGCCCCGGGAAACGCCCCGCCGCCGCCTTCACCAGGCGCGCGCCCTCGACGGCGATCTGCTTGATCCCCGCCCGTGTCGCGCCGCCAAACGTGACGCGCCGCTGGAGCGGGGAGGTGGAGTTGTAGATGTGCACAATGGCGCGCGGAAACCCCTCAAGGGCGTCAAAAGTGCGGCGGATGAGGTGCTCGCGGCATTGCACAAGCACCTGCACGGTGACGTCGTCCGGCACGAGGCGCCTCGCGACAAGCTCGCGGCAGAAGGCGAACTCGGTGTCGCTGGCGGAGGGAAAGCCGATCTCGATCTCCTTGAAGCCCACGCGGACGAGCAGGTTGAACATCTCGATTTTCTCGGGGACATTCATCGGGATGGCGAGCGCCTGGTTGCCGTCCCGCAGGTCCACACTGCACCAAGCGGGCGCGAGGGTGATCGTGCGCGAGGGCCAGCGCCGCCCGGCCAGCTCGATCCCGGCCTGCGGGTGGTATTTTGTGATGGGTGCGTGCTGCATGAAAAAGGATGTGTTTGGAGGTGGGATGGTTGTCTTCGGGGCATGCGCGGCATGCTTTCCCCGGCCTCCGCCGCGCCGCGCGCATTCCGCGCCCCAAACCGGCCGGGACGCCCGGCGGCAAAGCCACCCGAAAACCGGCCCGGGCGGGGGCGCCGCGCAAACGGCGGACGCGGAGGACTGTTTTTCACAGGACACCGCGCATGAACAGCCAGCGCGCGGCGGGCCGGCACAAAAAGTCACCCCCCGAAGGGGAGCCGGCGACGAAGCCTGGACGGGCGGAATCTCAACGTGTTCATCAAGGGGGCGAACCCTTCCCAAAAGGCGGGCACGCGCAAGCAAAAACACGAGGCCCCGGCCCGCGCGCGCACCCTGATGGAGGGCGCGGGCCAGGCCCCGCCCGCCCCGCCGTCATTCCTCTATGACGGGGCGGAAACCGACATTGTGGGGGCGCTGGTAGGGCAGGAACGGAATGCGCACGGACGATCCTGTGGCCGCGGGGCGCGTGTCATGCGCGCCGCCACGGACAACACGCGGCCTGTCCTGCCCGGGGGCATTGCGCCCGTCATCGTCGCGATACGGGTACGGGACGTAGGCCGAGCGCGTCCACTCGGCGACATTGCCGATCATGTCGTAAAGCCCCCAGGGGTTGGGGGCGTATTGTTTCACGTAATCCACGGTGAACCACTTGTCCTCATAGCGGTTGTCGCGAAGCGGAAAGGCATACCCGGCCGGGAAGTTCTGGCGGATGGCAAGCTTCGAGCCGCCCGGAAAACCGCGGTTGGTGCGGCGCAGGCCGGCGTCGGCCAGGTTGGCATAGGGGGAGAAATCGGCATGGCGCGCGCCAAAAAAGAAGTGGGACGTGGTGCCGGCCCGGGCGGCATGCTCCCACTGGGCCTCGGTCGGGAGGCCGATCCCGGGCACGCCTGTGGACCGGGAAAGCCAGCGGCAGTAATCCACGGCCCGGTGCCAGCTCACGCGGGCGACAGGCTGGTCGGGGTGGTTGGCGATGTGGCCGGGTGTCACGTGGTCCTTGCCCGTCTCGACGTTGTAGCCGGTGTCATGGTCGGGGTCAAAAAGGGCGTACTGGGCGTTTGTGATCTCCGTCTCGGCGAGCCAGTAACCCTTGGCGATGCGCACGCGCGCGGCGGGGCGCTCATCCGGGAAACCGTCGTCGTTGCCGATGACCGTGACGCCGGCGGGGACGCGGCGGAAACGCAGGGAGGAGCCATCGGGCAGGCGCAGGACGCGCAGCGCGCCGGGGGCGTCCGGCGAGGCCGGCTCGACAAAGGCCGCAGGGGCCTTCGGGGCGGCCGCGCCGGGCGGCACCGGGGCCGGCGGCGGGACGGGCGCCGGGGGGGCGCCCTTTTTCGCGGCGGCGGGCGCGGGCGGGAAGGCCTTGAGGTCGGCCAGGTGCGCCTTGCTCAGCAGGCGGCGGATTTTTTCCACAGGCATCTTCTTCGCCAGCGGGGCCGGCTTCTCCCGGAGGGCCTCCCACCCGGCGCGGATGTCGGCCTCGGGGTTGGAGGGGCTGCCCTGGTAGGCTTTCTGGAGCCGCAAGCGCAGTTTCTCAAAATCCGGGGCTCCCCACCCCCCCTGGTGCGGCGCGTTGAGGTCCACCCACGCGTAAAGGCGCTCCCAGTCGGCGCGTGTCAGGCGTTTCTCGACGCCGTGGTGGCCCCGCCGGAGGCGCTGGATCAGCTCGCTGTTCCCGGCGTGGAATTCCATCGGCACATTCGTCTCGATGAAAGCCTCGGGGCCTGGGCGGTAGACATAGGGATTGAGGGCGAGGTAGGACGGATTGTTCCGCCAAAGCACGAGGCCCTTCCCCGCCGGGGGCGGGGTGAAGTCCGGCAGGCGCAGGGCGCGGGCCGCCTCGGAGTGGTGGCAGGAGCGGCAATTGCGGTCGAGTATCGGCTGGATCTCCGTCTGGAAACCAAAGGGGCGGGGCGGGCCGTGAAAGGGCGTGAGCGGGCGCGGCGGGCGCATGGCGGCGATGGTGCGCCGCGGCGGCATGGCGACATTGGAGTTCTCGTGGCAGCCGGCGCAGGAGACGGTCTCGCCCGGCATGGCGATCGTCCAGCTTTGCATGAGCTGGATGGCCGCGCCATCCGCATCCAGAACCTGCAAGGCGACGGGCGTGTTGCTGGGAATCTCAAAAAAGGCCGAGCCATCCTCCTCGATGGGCACGGTCCCAAGGACGCGCTTCACGTCCCACGCGGAATGCTCGCCGACGGAGAGGTGGCCGCCGCGCTTCCAATACGCAAAGTGGTAGGCGATGACACGCAGTGACTTGGCCACGCCGCGCGGGATCCCGGGCAGCCCGCGCCCCTCGTAGACGTTGGAGACAAGCATGGCCCCCGGGGGCGGGGTCTCGCCGGGGGCGACGCGCGGCGCGATCATGTCCGGGATGACGGGCGGGCGCTTGCGCGGGATGACGGGCACAGGCTCGAAGCAATGCTCGCCGGGCAGCTCGAGGATCTTCACAAAATTGTCAAAGCAGTCCACGAGGTAGAGCGAGAAGGCGTCCTTCCCCCGCTCGCGCATGCTCACAAGGTGGTATTTCTCGTTGAGGGGATATGGAAAGGCGAAGGTGTAGCGCTGCCCGCCCCCCTGCTCGTCCTTGACGTTGCCGACCACATCGCGCCCCCAGCCGGGGATCTCCTGCACGCAACCGGTGACGTCGGCCGGGTAGGTGTGCGCCGGGATCTCAAGCTCGCCGCCCTCGGGTCCCCACTCCTTGGATCCGGGGGTGTGGCGGAACGGGTAATGGGTGCCGCGGTTGGGGTCCACAAGCAGGAGGCGCCCGGACTCGGCCACGCCGTGGTGGCTGGCCGCGACGCCAAGAATCAGGCTGGGGTGGCCCGGAACGGGACGCGCCTGCTTGAAGGCCGTGGGAAAATACGCGCCGCTGCCCCAGAGCGCCTTTTGCTGGCGCCCGTCGGGCAGCATCGTGAAGAGGATGCGGTCAAAATAGTGCGGCGAATCGGTGTATTGCCACCGCAGGTAGGACACGCGCCCGTCGGGCAGCGGGCGCGGGTGCCAGCCGCTGTCCTGCTCAAACGTGAGCTGGCGGACGCGGTAATCCGTCCGGGGGGAGGCCGGCCCGCCGGTGCCGACGCCGTCAATGCGGTACAGGCTGGCGGATTTTTCACGGCCATTCTCGCAGGGCACGCCCTGGACGCCCGCCGTGGAAAACGCCAGCACGGCGCCCTCCTCGGGAAGGTAGCACGGGTCAAACCACTGGATCCCGGGCTGGTCGCCGGGGGTGAGCCGGCGCGCCGGCAGGGCCGGGTCCCCGAGGGATTTCTCAAAAACGGCCCAGTCGCCCGCGCTGTTCGCGTTTGTGGCGGCAAAGAGCAGGCGCCCGGCGTCGAAATGCAAGTCAAGGTCGCGGATGATCCCCCCGTTGGGAGGGCGGTAAACGGAGGCAAGCTTCGGGCTGGGCGCGCGCAGGTCCGAAAGGAGCATCAACTCGTTGTCCCAGCCGCCGCGGCGGATGTCGTCCTCACAATGGGAATTGAGGATCATGAACCCCGTCCCCGAGCGCACGGAACGGCGGACAAACAGGATTTTGTCAAAATCCAGCGCGGGATTGGCCAGCGCCGCCTCCCGGATGAGGGTCCCAAGGGCGGAATCATCCGGCACCGGCGCCTTTTCCAAAACCTCCAGACGGGCCAGGAACTCGCGCCCGCGCGGGTAACCGGCCTCGCCATGCGTGGCGAGAAGGTCGTTGATGAGGCGGCGGGCGGACGCGGTGGTGTTCACAGGCACCGATCCGTTGTCGTAGCCGGCGGCGCCCGGGGCCGGGGTGGAGACAAACACGGCGGCCACCGCGAGGACGGCGGACGCAAAGCACATGCCCGCGACCCTGGAAACACGGGAAGACATGGGGTGGATTCGCATGCCGCAAAAGACAGCATGGCGGCGGCTTTGTTCAACACCCGCGCCCCGTCCGGGCGGGCCGGAAACCCGGCGGCGCGCCCGCGGCCTTGCAACAAGGGCGAATCTCCCGTGTCACGAAATTGTCGCTCCAGGGGAGCGTCTTCCGCACATGCCTCCTTCCAGCCCGCGAAACCACATTCCAGTGCCCCCCGCGCTCGCCATTCCGCTGCTTTTGCTGGCGGGGGCATGCTCGCCGATCGGGCCGGACTACCAGCGCCCGGAGCCGGCCGGGGCGGTTCCCGACGCCTACGCCAGCCCCGGCCCGTGGAAATCCGCCACGCCGCGGGACCACCTCCCCAGGGGAAGATGGTGGGCCGCCTACGGGGACCCCGTCCTGGACGGCCTGCTCACCACCGCCTCGGACCTGCGCGACGGCGCGGGGACGCCCTCGCTGCACACGGCCCTCGCCCGCCTGGACGAGGCCCGCGCGCTCGCGGGGATGGAGCGGGCCGCCCTCTGGCCGGAGATCGGCGCCGAGGCCGGGGCCGGGCGGGCGCGCTCCGAGGCAAACCGCCGCGCCGGCACACCCGGTTACACCAATGACAGCTACTCGCTTGGCGTGGACCTTCGCTACGAACTCGACCTCTGGGGGCGCGTGCGCCGCTCCAAGGAGGCCGCCGGGGAGCGCGCCAACGCCGCCGCCGCCGACTTCAACAACGCGCTGCTCTCGCTCCAGACCACCGTGGCGCGCGCCTACTTCAACCTCCGCGCGCTCGACGACGAGCGCGAGCTCGTGAGCCTCTACCTGCAAAGCCAGCACAAATCCCTTGAGATCGTGAGGCGCCGCAAGGCGCTGGGCGCCGATGACGGCCTCGACCTTTCGCTGGCCGAGACGGAGGTGCACGCCGCGGAGGGCGACCTGCACGAGATCGAGCGCCAGCGCGCCGGGGTCCTGCTCGAGATCGCCGCGCTGTGCGGGAAAAACCCGTCCGGTTTTGGGATCGCCCCCGACCCCGCCGCCGCGCGGCTGCGCCCCCCGGAGATCCCCGTCGGGCTGCCCTCCGAGCTGCTTGAGCGCCGCCCGGACATCGCCGCCTCCGAGCGCGAGCTCCACGCGCTCACCGCCGAGATCGGTGTCGCCAGGGCCGCCTTCTACCCGGCCGTCACCCTCTTCGGGAAACTCGGTTTCGCCAGCACGGACTTTGCCACGACGCTCGACTGGGACAGCCGTTTCTGGGCGCTTGCGCCAAGCATCTCGCTCCCGGTTTTCGAGGGCGGGCGCAACGAGCAGAACCTCCGGAGGGCCGAGGCCCGCGTGCGCGCCGCCACGGCCGCCTACCGCCAGAACATCCTCAACGCATTCAAGGAGGTCGAAACCTGCCTCGGGGACCTTCGCCTGCTGTCCGAGCGCGGCGAGAAGCTCGAGCGCGCCGTCGCCGCCGGGGACCGCGCCGCGGCGCTCGTCAACAAACGCTACAAGGGCGGCTCGGTGAGCTACATGGATGTCACGGTCGCCGAGCGCCGGGCGATCTCCATCAAGCGCGACGCCGCGCGCGTCCGGGGCCAGCAGCTTTCCACCAGCGTCCTCCTTGTGAAGGCCATCGGGGGCGGCTGGGATGCCGCGCCAGGGCCGTCCGGCACGGGGATGGAGGAACCGCGCCCCGCCCCGTAGGACGCGCCCCCGGAGGAACGCCGGGTTTGTCTTTGCCAAACAGGCGGGGCGCCCTTTCCTCGCGGGCCGCAAAGATGAGCTCCTCCAACACCGGGAAAGTCGTGCAAGCCACCTACGGCGGGCGTTTCGCCGAGGGTCCAAGCGCCCTCATGCTGCGCTTCAGCGAGTCGGTCTCATTTGACGCGCGCCTGGCCCCGTTCGACATCGCGGGCAGCAAGGCCCACGCCGCCATGCTCGCCCGCTGCGGCATGCTTTCCACCGGCGAGCGCGACGCCATCCACGCCGGCCTTGACCAGATCCTCGCCGAGATCAACGCCGGCCGTTTTGAATGGAGGACCGCGCTGGAGGACGTGCACATGAACATCGAGCAGGCGCTCACCGCGCGCGTCCCCGCCGCCGCCAAGCTCCACACCGCGCGAAGCCGCAACGACCAGGTCGCGACCGACATGCGCCTGTTTCTCAAGGACGCCGCCGGGCGCGTGCGCGCCGCCCTGCGCGCCCTGGTTGGGGTGCTGCTCGACCTTGCCGAGGGCGCCCAGGCGGTGCTCATCCCCGGCTACACACACCTGCAGCGCGCGCAGCCCGTCTCCGCCGCCCACCACCTGCTCGCCTACGTCGAGATGTTCGCGCGCGACCTCGAGCGCTTCGGGGAGTTTGCCAAGCGCGCCAACGTCTGCCCGCTCGGCTCCGGGGCCATCGCCGGGACGACGCTGCCCATCGACCGCGAGTTTGCCGCCAGCCTCCTCGGCTTCACGGACGCCGCCGGAAGGCCGCGCGTGACGGGAAACAGCATGGACGCCGTGGCCGACCGCGACCTGTTCGTCGAATTCGCATCCCACTGCGCGCTGTGCGGGGTGCATTTCTCGCGCGTCGCCGAGGACCTGATTTTGTGGAGCAGCGCCGAGTTCGGGTTCGCGGTCATGACGGAGGCCTTCACGACAGGCTCCAGCCTGATGCCCCAGAAGAAGAACCCTGACTCGCTGGAGCTGCTGCGCGGCAAAAGCGCCCGCCTCCAGGGGAACCTGCACACCCTGCTCACGCTCACAAAGGGCCTGCCCCTGACCTACAACCGCGACCTGCAGGAGGACAAGCCGCCGGTTTTCGACTCCTTTGACACCGTCCTGCTCAGCCTCGAGGTGCTCCGCGAGACCCTGCGCGGCATGCGCTTCAACCCCGCGCGATGCGCCGGGGCCGTGGCCGACCCGCTGCTGCTCGCGACGGATCTGGCCGACTACCTCGTGCGCAAGGGGGTGCCGTTCCGCGCCGCCCACCACGTCATCGGCACACTCGTCGCCCTGTCGGAAAAGCAGGGCGTGCCGCTCGACAAGCTTTCCCTGGAGCAGGTGCGCGCCGTGGACGGGCATTTTGACGCGGACTGGGTGGACGTCTTTGACCTGGGGACCGCCATGCGCGCGCGCGAAAGGACCGGGATGCCCGGCCCCCGGCAAACCGCCGGCCAGCTGGCGCGCTGGCGCAAACACCTCGACGCCGACGCGGAAGCCGGGGCGTGAAAAGCATGAACCCCGACCCCGCCGCGCCGCCCCCCGCGAAAAAAACCGGGAAAAGCCTCCGCGCCGCCGCCGTCGCGGGCCTGGCAGCGCTGCTGGCGCTGCTGTTCTCCGCCCCCGGCGCGTGGTTTCCAGGCACGGCCGGCGGCAGACCGGGCAACGGGCGCGCCCCCGTGGACGGGGACGCCGCCGGCAGCCCCGCGGGCACGGAGGGCCACCTTGCCCTCGGCCTGCGTCTGCGTGCCAGCGGCAGGCTCCAGGAGGCCATCGCGGCGTTCACCACCGCCATCCAGATTCACAATGGCCCGCGCGAGGCGAACATCGAGGCCAGCCACCAGCGCGCCCTCGCGTTCATGGACGCCGGCGACCCCGCCAAGGCCGTCTCGGACTGGACGGAAATCCTCTGCCAATGGCCGCTCCCGCCGGAAATCCTCAGGCGCACCCTGCTCTTCCGCGCCGCCGCCTACCGCAGGCTCGAAAACTGGCAGGCGGCGTGGGACGACGAGCGGGCCGCGCGCTCCGTGCCATGAGCAGCAGGGCAGCCTCTTTCACCTTGCCTCAAAAAAGCCCCCTCCTTTCCTGCGCCCGGTCATGAACCACCCCGAAATAAAATGCGTCATCATGGGCGGAGGACGCGGCACCCGTTTGCATCCCCTCACGAGTTACCGCTGCAAACCGGCCGTTCCGCTTGGCGGGAGCTACCGTCTTGTGGACATCCCCATCAGCAACTGTCTCAACTCCGGCTTCAACCAAATTTACGTCCTCACACAGTTCAAGACCACCTCCCTGCACAAACACATCCAGCAGGCCTACCGTTTCGACCGTTTTGACAGGGGGTTTGTGGACATCCTCGCCGCCGAGCAAACCCTTGAAAAGGAGTCCTGGTACCAAGGCACCGCCGACGCGGTGCGCCAGAACCTGGGCCACCTTCACCTCGCCCCCTCGGACCTCGTCATCATCCTCTCCGGCGACCAGCTCTACCGCATGGACCTCGCGGAAATGGTCGCCCGCCACCGCCAGACCAGCGCCGACCTCACCATCGCGACCAAGGTGCTCCCGGCCCGCGACGTCTCCGCCCTCGGCGTCACGCGCGTTGACGAAAACGGGGCCATCACCGGCTTCGTCGAGAAACCGACGGACCCCGCCGTGATCGAAAGCCTGCACGTGCACGGAAGGATCCTCGAGGCCATCCGCGCCACAAAACCCGCCTGCGCGACGGCGGGAAACACGCCCGTCTGCCTCGCCTCCATGGGCATCTACGTCTTCAGGGCCGACGTCCTCATCGAGGCCCTGGACAACACCATGACCGATTTTGGCAAGGAGGTCATCCCGGCCCTGCTCGGCAAACGCCAGCTCCAGGCCCATGTCTTTGACGGATACTGGGAGGACATCGGCACCGTGGGGTCATTCTGGGAGGCGAACCTTGCCCTCACCGAGACGGTGCCCCCGTTCAATTTTTTTGACAGCGCGCACCCCATTTACACCCACGCCCGCTTTCTCCCGCCGGCGAAGATCAACAACGCCACAGTCGAGCGCGTCGTCCTCTCCGAGGGCAGCATTGTCAGCGATGCCACGCTCCTGCGCTGCGTCATCGGCATCCGCAGCGTCATCCGCGGCGGCTCCCGCCTGACCAACGTCGTGATGCTCGGGGCGGACGTCCATGAGGAGCCGGAGGACATCCGGAAAAATCGCGAACTCGGGCGCCCGGACATCGGCATCGGGAAAAACTGCGTCATACAAAACGCCATCATCGACAAAAATTCCCGCGTCGGGGACAACTGCCGCCTCTCCCCCGAGGGCGTCGAGGAAAAGTGGGAAAACGAATCCCTCTACAAGCGCGACGGGGTTCTCATCGTCAAGAAGGACGCCATTGTCCCCGACAACACCACAATCGGGACACTCACGATATAGCCGCCACGCCGCGCGGCCCCATCCCCAACCACATGAAGATCATCATACTGGACACCTCGGGCCTTGCGGGGCGCGAGGCGGCCTTGGCGGCGGTGCGGCGCGGGCACAAGGTCGTCGCCGTCGGCGCGCAATCCGCCGGGATCCCGGAGGCCGCGAGGCACGTTCGCATGGATGTCTCCGCCACGGCCAGCCTCGAGCGGCTGTTGCTCGATGAATTCCCCGACGCCGTGGTCAACACCGCGGCACTTGGGACCCCCGACGCCTGCGCCCAGGACCCCACGCTGGCCACCGCGCTCAACATCACCCTGCCGCTCACCCTCGCGCGCATGGCGCACCACCTCTCCGCCCGCCTCATACACCTCTCAACCGACCTTGTTTTTGACGGGCGCCCGCCCCACCTGCCCTACGCCCACACCGCCACACCCGCGCCCACCCACCTTTGCGGGCACACGCGGCTCGAAGGCGAAAAAGCCATCCTGCGGCACGCGAAAAATTTCGCCACCGCGCTTCGGGTTCCACCCTTGCTTGGGAATTCGCCGGCGAACGGCGCCGGCCAGTCCCCCGATCCCACCTGGCACGAGCATCTCCTCGCCACTTGGGCCACAAACACCCCCACCCCGCTTCCCCGCGCCAAGCTTCGCCAATACCTCTCGGCGGACAACCTCGCCGACGTCATCGTGGAATTGTGCGAACGCCCGCCCCTCACCGGCATTTACCACTGGGCCGGCACCGACGCGCTCTCCCCATGGGATGCCGCCCGGCGTCTGGCACGCCATTTCAACATCCCCCCGGCCCTCGCGGAAAAACTGGTTCCAGATCCGGAGCCAAAAGATGCAACCCAATGCCCAAACGCCACTTCCGTGGAAAAAAAACCGCCCCATCCCGCAACCACCCCCATCCTTGATCTTCGTCTCGACCTCCATCCCCTGCGCGGAAAGCTGAAAACCCCGGCGGAAAATTTTGACACCATTCTCGCCAGACTCGCCCCCCCGCCCCCCCTGCGCCCCTGGCTTGCAAGCCTCTCCGGCAAAACACTCCCCCTGCCCCGCTTGGTCAAAGGCGTGGATTTCTAAAAAAAACGCCCCGCCGCCACGGCACGGCATTCCCTGCGGACAATCTCCGCGCCGGTGGTGGAAGACGATGAAGAGGAGTCGAAAAAGGCACGGCATCCTCTGCGGGCAATTGCCGCGCCGGGGCCTGCCAAGCCCGGGCGCAAGAACTTGCAGGAACCCCCACGCGAAAATTTCGCGCAAGCAGGGGGACGAAGAGGGAGTGGCGTGGACGGCAAGAGCAAGCATGGAGACCCGCGCCACGACAGGTTTGCAAATGCGCAAAAGGTTTTGGAGCGCGTCGTGGCGCGGCCGTCGTAGCGCGGGTTTCCAAACCTGCTCCCTTGAAGCCTGCCCTACTCCCAACGTGAAAAAGGGGCGGCCAAGACGGGAGGCAATCCAACCGCTTTTCGTTGGACATCTTCGTTGGCCCGCACCCTCTCCCAAAAAGCGACTTGAAAGCAGGTTTGGAAACCCGCGTTACGACGACGGAAGCCTGCCGCGCGCAAGGTAGCCGCATTCCACGGCCGCGCGCCAAGGACGCCTTCAGCGGCGGCAAATGTGGCGCCAGCGGAGGGCAGGCTCGCAATACGCGCAATGACTTGGAATACGTCGTGGTGCGGCCGTCGTAGCGCGGG
>JAIRPL010000033.1 GCA_031256995.1 Puniceicoccales bacterium | reverse complement strand
GCCGCAAGCTCCTTGTCCGCTATGAGAAAAAGCGTCTTTCCCACTGGGGTCTCGTCTGCCTGGCATGCGGGTTGATTTGTTTCAAGAGAGCAGCCATTATTTAGGGATAAGCTCTTAATCCTCTTATAGTGACGACTCCCAGTTTAACACAGGGTTTGTCCGGTCTTGTTGTTAAAATTTCCACCCCGGCGGCCTTCGTGAGAAAAATGCCCCCCGCGGCGGCTTTGGTGAAATCCTCCCTCCATTACCTCTACGGAATATCGTCCCAGGCAGGAAATTCAAAACTCAGGCGGAATCCATCCCTCTCCATTGTATCCATGGAGTATCCGGCGAGGGCCAGGATTGTGACTGCGTAAAACAGGGAGATGAGCAGCACTGATCCCGTGCGTTTTGATTTTGGGTTCAAGGGGTGCATTAATGGCGGTTTCGACGATGCAGGCGCGAGAATGAATGATGGTATCCGCTTCGATTTTCGCAGCTTTCTCCCACAAGGATTCACGGGGTTTCCGTGCGTGATTGGAAATCCGCAATCACGACACATGGGCGGGTGGGTTTTCCGCGCAGCAATTCCACTTTTTTCATGTCCCTCGCGGAGAATCAGGTTTCACATCGTGGCGACCGGCCATGCCGCCCTCGCCGCATTCGCATCCCGACAAGGACAGGCTTATGAGAAAAACGTCCGCGATGGCGGGAGTGTCGACATAACACCTTCGAACCTCGCTGGCGTCATGGCGCGGCATTTGGCCGCTTTCGTTGGTCAAATCTTTTTCAAAACGGCGGAGGATTGTTGTGCGCCAAGGCTGCCTTCAGTGGCAGGACATTCCGCTTTCACTGACGCCGCATCGCGAAAAAATCTTCCGCATCCGGCCCTTCCGCCCCTCTGGTGTTGAAAAAAACGACGTTTATGCGGCGTGCATCCCGAAATGCGCCCAGGGGGGAAGGTTGGCAAAAATGTAACATTATTGTTTTTGTTTGTTAATTTCGGCACGCCGCTTTTGATTACGCCAACATGACAAGTGATGAACCAGAGGGGCAGGTGGCCGTTTCGCCAGAGCAGGCGGAGGAGGCGAAAATTCGCGAGGCTTTGCGGCGTTGTTCGCCCGAGACGGTGGCAGCCGCATTGGGTTATCGCAAGAACAAGGACGCGAATCTTGCCAATACAGTGGTGGTGGGTGTTCTCTGCCGTTTTGTCGAGCCTGACCAGCGCCCGAAACTCCAGGGCGAGCCGGAGCATCTGCGTCTCCTGGAAGACCTTGGGCTGGACTCATTGACGATGGTTGAGGTGGTGATGCTTTTGGAGGAGGTTTTGCAGGTTCACATCAAAAACGAGGAATTGCAGGATTTGCGGACACTTGGCGACGTGAAGGCCTATGTTCATGCCTTGTCCAGCGGATTGCCCCCCCCAAAGCGGCCATTGCGCATGGATGTCGCCGCCATTGCCGCCTCCATGCCCCATCAGCCCCCGTTCCTGTTTTTGCGGGATGCCGAGCTGCGGACTTCCGAGGCCTCGGGCACTTATGCCATCAAGGGGGACGAGTTTTTTCTTTCAGGGCATTTCAAGGATCGTCCGGTCTTCCCGGCTTCGCTTTTGTTGGAGGCCCTTGGGCAGCTTGCGGTGCTGGCATTGTTGAAAGGCCCGGCGGGTTTTGGCGTCGGCGGCGCTTCGGTGGATCCCGCCTCGATTTATTTCACCTCGGCCGACGGGGTTCGTTGCACACGTATTTGCAAGCCGGGGGATGTGCTCGACTTCATTGTCCGCCCCAAACGCGTGAAGCACCCGTTGGCGGTTTTTGAGGGGCACGTGAGCGTGAACGGGGAAAAAGCGGCCTTTGTTGAGGAAGTCGGTCTCACCTTCGATTTTCTTCGTCCTCTTGACGAGGCGGGCAAGCCGTCCGGGGAGGTTTCCCCGGATGCGCCAGTCGCCCCTGCGGCGCCGTGATTCCCCGGCGGGCTTTCATTATGAGAACGCCATGAATGTTTTTTGCGTGGCATCCTGATGGTTTGAAAAATCAATCCTGTAATTATGCGTAATGTCGTGGTCTCGGGCGTGGGTTTTGTTTGCAGCATTGGCAATGATGTTGAAACGGTCACAAGAAATCTCCGTGAGATGCGTCACGGGTTTGAGCTTTACCCACCCTTTGAGCGCGAGCAGGCCGTGAAGCTTGTTGGGACGATCAAGGATTTTGACACCACGAGCTTTGACGCCGAGGACTGGACCTACCCCTCGCGTTATTCCGTCAAACGGGATGTTTTGCGCGGTTTTGCCCCCCATGGTCTTTACGGCTATTGCGCGCTCCGGCAGGCGCTTGATGACGCGCGCCTCTCCCAGGATGAGATCAGCAATCCCATGACGGGCATGTTCACCGCTTCCGCCGGTTCGGTCTCGATGCTTCATCACAACATGACGCGCATGGCCGAGCGCGGTGTCATGCGATGCAACCCGATGAGCGTCGTCAACTCCGTCGTGGGCACCCTCAGCTTCAATCTCGTCGCGGCCTTTAGGATTTTGGGCGCCTCCTGTGGTTTTGCCTCCGCCTGCGCCTCCTCCGGCCATGCCCTTGGCTATGCGCTGGATGAGATCCGGCTGGGCCGCCAGAAACGGATGCTCGTCATTGGCGGCGAGGACGGAAACCGGGAATCGATCCTTCCATTTGCCGGGATGCGTGCCTTGAGCGCCAGCACCGATCCAGAGCTGGCCTCCTGCCCCTTTGACCGGCGGCGCTCCGGTTTTGTCGGCACCGGCGGCGGGGTCGCCATGGTACTAGAAGAAGAGGAGGCCGCCCTTGCGCGCGGGGCGCGGCCGTATGCCCGCTTCCTTGGCTGGGGCCAGGCTTCGGATGGCCATAGCCCGGCCATTTCCCATCCGGAAGGGCAGGGCCTTTCCCGCGCCATGTCCGCCTGTCTGGCCGCCTCCGGCGTCAGTCCCGACGCAGTGGATTACGTCAACGCGCATGCGACCTCGACCCCCATTGGCGACAGGGCGGAGCTTTTGGCCCTCAGGAAGGTTTTTTCCGGCGAAAAGAAGCCCGCCGTCAGCAGCACCAAGGGCCTTACCGGGCATGGGCTTTCCATGTCCGGCATCCTCGAGGCCGCCTTCTGCTGCCTTGCCTTGCGGGAGCAGTTCATCCCCGGCAATGCCCACTTGCGCGTGCCGGACCTGGACGTCGCCAGCCTCCATCTCCCCCGCGAGACGCAACCGGCCGCCATCCAGGTTGCGCTTTCCAACAGCAGCGGTTTTGGCGGCGCCAACGTCTCCCTCCTTTTTGGCAAGGCGTAGGAGGGCGTCAAAGGCCGGGTGATCCCCCGAAGCCTGCCGCCTCGTCATGAGGCCTGTCTCCCGGCGAGGGTGTGCTTGCCGGAGTCTGGGAAATCGTGGAGAAAGGGCGGACGACAGCCATGAGCCACGCCGCCAAAAAGAAACCAAGCCCCGCGCCCGGCCGCGCCACTTCCGCGCCACTGGGCGAAAAACAGGAGATCGAGCTTGAGGTGGACACGCTGACCAACCTTGGCGAAGGCTTGGGGCGGGCGGAAATCCCCTCCCCCGGCGCTTTTGAGGCCGCCACCGCCCCCGGCGATCCGGTGTCCGGGACCGCCGGGCCGCCCGCCCCATCCCGGTGGGTTGTCATGCTGCCGTTCGCGCTTCCTGGCGAGCGGGTGGTGGCGCGTGTCTGGCACAACGCGGCCAATTTCTCGCGCGCGGACCTCGTGCGGGTGCTGCGTCCTTCCCCGGCCCGCGTGGAGCCGCGGTGCCCCTTGTTCGGGCGTTGTGGCGGCTGCCAGTACCAAAATCTTGCCTACCCGGAACAACTGGCGTGGAAGACGCGCATCACGGCCGAATTGCTGAAACGCCTTGGCGGGGTCGAATTTCCCGTCTCACCCTGCCATCCCTCGCCGCGCCAGTACAATTACCGCACGAAGATCACCCCGCATTTTTACCGGGCCGACGCGGAAATCGGCTTTCTTGCCGCCGGACGCCGCCGGATTGTGGATGTGCCTGCCTGCCCGATCGCGACCGAGGCGGTGAATGACGCGCTGCCCAGGGTGCGCGAGGAAACACGCGCCAATGCCTCCCGCCACAAACGCGGGGCCACCCTGCTCGTCCGTGAGACCGCCACGGGGGTCGTGACGGATTTTCGCGCCACGGCCCTGGAAACCCTTGGGACGTTGCGGCTGCGTTTCCCGGCCGGGGATTTCTTCCAGAACAACCCCTTCATCCTGCCGGACTTCACCGCCTACGCCATCCGCGCGGCCTCCGGGGGGGGCGAGTGCGCGCATTTGCTCGACACCTATTGCGGATCCGGGCTGTTCGCGCTCGCGGGCGCGCCGGAGTTCGAGAGTGTGCATGGCGTCGAAATCAGCCCGGAGGCCGTGGCAAACGCTACGGAGAATGCCCGCGCCAACGGCATTTCCAACGCGGTGTTCACCGCCGCCAGCGCCGACGGGATTTTTGACACAGGCCACCAGGGCGCGAGGCCGCTGCCGCCAGCCGGGAAAACCGCCGTTTTGATGGACCCGCCGCGCCGTGGCAGTGACGAGGCCTTCCTTGGCCAGCTCCTGCGTTACGCGCCACGCCGGGTGGTTTATGTTTCCTGCGCCCCTGACACGCAGATGCGCGACCTGAGGCCGCTCCTCTCGGGCGGGTACGAGATTGAGGCCGTCCAGCCCTTCGACCTTTTCCCGCAAACGCGTCACATTGAGAACATCATCACCCTGAGGCGCAAAACGTCATGACGTCCCTTGCCAAGCCGCCCGGCCTGGGTGTCGCGTGACTGGCGCGGCAATGATGCCGCGAGACCTAATTGGGTTTTGGCGAGGGCGGGGGATTTTCTGTGTCGCCGTCATCCGAGGAACGCGAGGGGGGAGCCGGCGAGGGGGACGGCTTCGCTTTTGCGGAGGCATCCGCCGGCTTGCGCAGGGTTTCAATGGCGGCAAGTTCGCGCTCGGCCTCGGTGGCGAGCGGGAGGCGGTGCTCCGGGGTGCCCTCAAGCCCGTTGTTGTAATCCAAGATGTGCCGCCAGGCCGCGGCGGCACGGGGGAGGTCGCCCCGTTTTTTGGCGGACATCGCGAATTCCAGGAGCAGGCGGGCGAGCCAGTAACGCCCATTCGCGCCAAGGGCCGGCGCGTCGGGATTCTCGGGGGAAGGCAGCAGCGCGCAGGCGATTTCCCAGCGGACACGGTCGGCCTCGGCGGCAAAGTCAATTTCGGCGGTCGCGGTGGGATGGCGTCTGCCGTGGGGGGTGGGGCGGGGCGCCGGCACCCCGGCCACCGGCGGGGAGGGCTTGTTTGGTGAAAGCGCGCGCGCCGCGATGGCATTCGCCCACTTGAAACCGGCTTCGGCCTTGAAGTCGGGCGGGCGCCCGGAAACCGCGTAAAGGCGGGCGTAGGTGCTCTCCGCAAGCGCAAGGCGCTTGTCCGCGGTCTCCTCCTTCGGGCTTGGGGTGGCGGGACCATCGGCGGCATTGGCGCCTGACGCGGGCGCGGCCTGCCGCGGTTTTGGCGGGGAAGGGGGCGCCGCCATCGCCAGCGCGCGCGCCTGCGCGAAAAGGCAGTCCGCGCGCCCCATTTCCGCGCTCCAGCGAAAGGGGCCGTCAGGCAGGCGGACAAGGAGCCATTCATAGACATTTTCCGCGTCCTCAAAATTGCCGGAGAGGCGGAAGAGGTTCGCCTGGAGAAGGCGCGCGGAGGGCACATGGCGGTGGCCGGGATATTGGCGCACAAAATTGTCCAACGAGGTGAGGGCCATGGCGACGGTGGCCCCCGGGGCGCCTTTCCCGACGAGGGACATCTCCTCGCGGGCGGCCGAGAAGAGCGCCTCGGCGGCGTATTCGCCCAAAAGCGCGCCGCCCCGCGCCGCGCAGTATTCCCAGGCTTCCAGAAAGACCTTTCGCGCCTTGTCGTGCGCGCCCATCGAGGAATGCGAACGCGCCTCGACGAGAAGCGCGGTGGCGGCGGACTCGGGGTCGGAAAGGGGCGCGCGGGCCGGAACGTCCGCAGGACCCTGGGGGGCCAGCATCATGGCGCGCTGCCGGAGCAAGGATGCGCGGGCCAGCACGGCCTCGCGCTGGGCGAGGACGGGATCGGTTGCGCCAGCGCCGCCCGCCGCGGCGGCAGGGGAAGGCGCCTCGGCGGCCTTGGGCGTGGCGGCCTTCGTCCCGCCGGTGGAGGGAGTCATGGCCGTGGCAACACGGGTGATTTCGTCCGCGACGGCCGCGGCGGTCGCGCCATCGCCATCGGCCAGGGCGATGCGGGCGCGCTGCCAGAGGAAGCGAAGGTGGAAGGCGGGGTGCGCCGCCATCGGGATGCGTGTGTTTTCCAGGATCCTCGAGAGGCGCGCCAGGGCCATGTCCGGCCGGTTTCGCCAAAGCCACTCAATCGCGGCCCATTCCGCGCGCAGGAGATTCCCGGCATCCACGCAGGAGGGGTCTTCCGCGGAAGTTCGGGCGGAGTCGAGCAGGCGCAGCGCCGCCCGGATCCGCCCGTCGGCCAGCGCGCACAGCACCCGCAGAAGGAGCGCGTTGCCACGCTCCACGGGGGAGCCGAGCCGGTCCTGCACGGCGGCGTAGGCGGAGCCTGCGGCCGCGCGCGCGGCGGTGTCACCCTCGCCCCCGGTTGCCGCGAGATAGAGGCAGTCCGCCGAGGCAAGGGCGGCCCGGAGGCGTCCTTCGCCCTCGGGAAGCAGCGTGGCGAGGCGTGCGAGATGGGCGGCCGCGCGGCGGAAATGGCCGCCGCCAAGCGCCGTCGAGGCCAGTATGCGCAAGGCCGCCGCCTCGTGCGCGGGCGAGCGCTGCGGGCGCTCCAGGAGGTCGCTGGCGGCATTTTCCGCGCGCGGGAGATCACCCGCGGCAAACATCAGCCGGGCGCGGACGAGGTGGATTTCCTCCAGGATGGGCAGGGTGGCCGGCACGGTGCCGGCATACGCGGTGAGACGGTCGTAAACCCGTGTGGCCTGCGACAATTCACGGGGATGCCGGGACGCCTCTGGCGGCGGGGGGAGGCCCGCCTGCGGCGCCACCAGGGGAGCGGATGGCGCGGCGGCCGGGAAAGTGGCGGCGTTTTCCCGCGGGACGAAGGAGACGGCAAGGCGCTCCAGGGCCAGCCGTTGAAGCTGGGCGGACGTGGCGGCCTCCTCAAGCGCGTCGCAAAGGGCGTCGGCGGACTCGGGGGTGCCGGGTGGGAAAAGGTATCCGGCCACCAGCGCGGCCCCGGCCTTCTCCTCCTGGGAGGCGAGCGGATTTTTCCGGATGGCGCGCAGCACCTCAGCCGCCTCCGCGTTGCGATTCTGGCGCGCGAGTGAGATTGCCGAAAGCATGGCATTGCGCGTGTTCGTGGCGCTGGCGGAACCCGCCCCCGGCGACGGGGGCGCGAAATCGGCGGGAAGCGCGCCCGAGCGGATGAGCGCCATTGCTTGGAGCATGCGCGCGTGCGCCATCGCGCGCGGCTCGCCCGCCTGGGAAAAAAGCGTGGAGGCGGCCTCAAATTCGGCGGATGCGGTGGCGAATCGATCCTGCGCGCCGGGATGCCCTGCCGGCGCCGGACCGGCGGCGGGCGCGGCCTCCGGCGACCCGCCTTGGGGCGGGACGGCGGGAACCGGCCGGGGCGCCGTGACTCCGGGATCCCCGGCTGGCGTGGATTCCGCGAGCGCGAGGGCGACGAGGCCGCGCGCGACGTGGAACCACGGTTTCTCGCGCCCGGAAAGTTGTTGAAAATCGAGCTTTTCCAGGGCCGCCGCCGCCTCGCCAATGCCCTGGCCGAGCGGCACGCTGGCGAGCGCCAGGCGGATCTCGACACCCGGAGTCCGGGGCAGTTGCGCCAGGATTTCCATCGCCCCCGCGTTGTCGTTTTGCGCGAGCCGGCAGTCGGCCAGCCCGAGGCGGGCTTGTTCGATGAGGGCGGCGGGGGCGTCCGGATTGTCGCGCAACAGGATCCCGTAAAGCCCGGCCGCAAAAGGCGCCAGTCCTGCGCCAAGGGCCGAGTCGGCGGCATGGAGGCGCTCGCGCACGGCCGGGGTCTGGTCCGGGGGGATCGGGCGGTTTTGCTCCATTTGAAGCGATTCCAGCGCCGGGGCTGGCTGCGGCGGAACCGTGAAGAGTGGCTTGGGGGCGGGCACGGGCGGCAGGGGCGCCGCCTGCGGGGTTGGCGCGGCGATGGCCGCCGGCTCCATGGGAAGGTCATGGCGCGGCGTCACGGAATTTGCCCCAAGGGCCGGTGTGGTGCCGTTCCCGTCCCGCGCGGTGAACGCTGGCTCCGCCGCGCGCGCGGACACCCCTTCCTTGGCGGAGAGCGCCGTCATTCCCAAGCAAACCATCGCGCGCAAAAACACACCTTGCCCTTTTTTCAGAGTCATCGCGGCAAGGACATTCAACATCCGCTCGCGTTGCAAAGCCGGAAACCGGGGCGAAGATTTATCCTTTCTTTCCGAAGATCCTTCCCCGGTCATCTTCCTGCCAGAAAGGCATGCCTGCCGGCGTTCGCCTTCCCAGTCCGCCGGGAAATTCTGGCGGCTTTCCGGCCGGGCGTGGCAGGGTGGCCTGACGCCGGCGCAAGCCAGGGGAAAATCGCCCGCCCCGGTCGCGCGCGGAAAAACAAGATCAGGGATGCCGCGAACCCAGGGTGTAGGCGGGCTGAAGAAGCGTGTGGGACCCTATGCGAAAGAGGCGTGAACCGGGGAGGCCGACAGGCTGGCGCAGGGAGGTCGGGACGCGAAAGATGTCCCCGCGCTCGTGGGCGGCCGTGATTTTTTTGACCTCATTTTTCGACAGTCCGCGCGTTGGGATTTCCAGGGTGAGGCGCTCGCGGTTCTCATCCTCGGCCGCGCACACCAGGCGCCCCTTCAGCATCTCCAGCGGCGAGACCAGCCGCAAAAGCTCCTCCGGGGAGTCCAGCGGCGGCGGTTCCGCGCCAAGGGCCACGTAGGAAAATTTCAGCACGCTCCCGGATTCGCGAAACAACTCCCGGTTGAGGAAGGCCATGGAATCCGGCGGCGTCCATGCGCGGACTTCGTGCGGGTGAAAGCGTGAATCCAGGGTCCCCGGGGGCGGGATGGCGTGGCGTCCGGCGCCAATCCCCGGCGCCCATTCGTGGAAAAGGCCCTCCGCCACGAGGACGTCCGCGGCGTGGCGAAGCCGCAATGCCGTCTCCCGCAACGCCGGCTCGAGCACGAGCAGCAGCCCCTCCGGCGCGAGCTTTTCGCGCAACCCCGCCAGCCAGCGCGCCAGCGAGTCCTTCCCGCCGGGGACAAGCTCGTTCGCGCAAAATCCGGCCACAATGACATCCTGCAAGGGGAGCGGGTCCGGGAGGGACGTCGCCTTTCCGGCGTCGGCGCAAATCGTCCCAAGGGAAATTGAGCGGAAAATGTCCGGGACGTCCCCGGGCGGATCCCCGGCTTTTGCCCCGTGCGCGACAAGCTCCCGGGCCGCCGCCAGCGCCGCCGCGGAATGGTCGAGCAGGGTCAGCGCCACGCCCCGTCCCGGCGTGATGGCGTGGATCGCCGCCGCCATGGCCAGTCCGCAAGGTCCCGGGCCGCCGCCAATGTCCAGCACGCGCACAGGTTCGGCCTCCGCGCGCGGCGCGGGCCTCCAGCCTCGAAAACGCACCGGCTGGTCAAGGGCCATTCCCGCGCGGGCGAAGCTCTGCGGGAAAAAGAACAGCCCGTACGCGGCAAGCAGCCCCGGGTCGGAGAAATAATCGGGGAAGCCGCCGTCCGGGCGGGCGGTGGTGAACAGGTCGCTCAGGCGGCGCACCGCCGGGCGCAGCCTTTCCAGCGCCTCCTCCGGGACGGACCGCCCGGAGGCCTCCCGCGCCCGCCCAAGCCAGGCCGCCTCAAGAAAATCAACAACCGGTGTCCGCATATCGTGGCGGACGGGGTGGCAGCGCCCCAGGCAAAGGTCAAGCAAGGAGGCGCTGTCCAGATCGCGCGCCCCGGCAGCCTTGTTGCAATCCGGCGTGGGTGCGGTAGCCTTCCGGGGAATGCGATTTGTCAGCACACGGGGCGGGGACTCCGCCGGTTTTCATGATGCCGTCATGCGCGGGCTGGCGCGTGACGGCGGGCTTTTCGTCCCCGAGGCCCTGCCGGACCTCCGCCCGTTCCTCGCCGGGTGGGTCGCGCTCCCCTACGCGGAGCTTGCCACGCGGTTTCTGCGGCTGTTCGCCACGGACATCCCCCTCGAGGAACTGCGCGCCTGCGCGGAGCGTGCCTATGCGGCCTTCCCGGTCCCGGATGACCCCGCGCCACTCATCACGCTCAATGGCGCGGGGCGGCCCTTTCCGATCCATGTCCTTGAGTTGTTCCACGGCCCGACGCTGGCGTTCAAGGACTTCGCGCTGCGGTTTCTCGGGCAGCTTTACGGGCGGGCGGTGCGCGAGGGCGGGCATGCGGTGAACATCCTTGGGGCGACTTCCGGCGACACCGGGTCGGCCGCCATCCACGGGATGCTGGACCAGCCCGGCACGCATTGTTTCATCCTTTACCCCGAGGGGCGGATCGCCCCGCTCCAGGAGCGCCAGATCGCCTGCACAGGCTCGGCCGCCGTGCATGCCCTGGCGGTTCGCGGGGCGTTTGATGATGCCCAGGCGATCGTGAAGGAAATCCTTGGCGATGCCGCCTTCTCCGCCGCGCATTCCCTCACGGCGGTCAATTCCATCAACATCGCGCGCATCCTTGCGCAGTGTGTCTATTACCTGCGCGCCGCGTTGCGCCTGCATGGTCCGGAGGCGGGCGCGGCGCCGCTGGAATTCGTCGTCCCCACGGGCAATTTTGGGAATGTGCTCGCCGGGTGGCTTCTTTCGAAAATGGGGCTTTGCGCGCTGCGTTTCCGTGTCGCCACAAACGCCAATGATGTCGTCGCCCGCTTTTTCAACACGGGGAGGTATCTCCCGGGCGCCGTGCACGCGAGCCTTGCCCCCTCGATGGACATCCAGCAGGCGTCCAACTTCGAGCGGTGGCTTTGGTATCGCTTTGATGGTGACGCCGCCCGTGTCCGCGGGACGCTCGACACGCTGCGCCGCACCGGTTCCTTTGCGTTTGGGGAAGCCCCCGGGGGGGGTGTCACCGCCGCCTCGTTTTCCGATGCCGCCATTCTTGGGGCCATCCGGGAAATCCACGGGCGGACGGGCTATCTGGCCGACCCGCACACCGCCTGCGGCCTTGCCGCGGCGCTGGATGCGCCGTCCGCGTCCGGGGTCGTGCCGCGTGTCGTGCTGGCGACCGCCCATCCCGCGAAATTCCCGGAAAGCGCCCTTGCCGCCACGGGCCTCGCGCCCGCGCACCCGACGCTGGAGGCCCTCGCCTCGCGCCCTGTTGTGAAACAAGTCCTCCCCGCGACCACCGGGGCCGTGCGCCGCGCCATCGAGGAGGCGCTTGGCGGATCCGCCGCCGCCTGAGCCGCCGCGCGCCATGCCCCGCCGCCCCGCACCTGGCCCCGTCGCCGTGTCCGCCGTCGCCGCGCTGCTTTCCGTCGCGCTGGTCGTCCTCTTTTTTCTTCCCGGCCCGGATGACGCCGCGCTCACGCGGGACGAGTTCCTGCATGGTCTTTTGCGCGACGGGGGCGGGGGCGAGGGCGGGGCGTTCGCCCGGACGGTCATCTGGGAAATGCGTCTTCCCCGCCTGCTGGTCACCATGCTTGTCGGCTCGGCGCTCGGCGCGAGCGGCCTTGTCATGCAGGCCTTTTTTCGCAACAGCCTGGCCAGCCCCGGCTTGCTGGGTGTGAGCGCGGGCGCGGCGGCCGGGGCCGTGGCGGCCATCGGCATGGGTCTGGCGGCCGTGTCCCCGTGGACGGCCCCGGCGGCGTCCGTCGGGGGCGCGTTCGCCGCCACGGTTCTTGTGGCATGGATGGCCCGCGGCGGGGCGGGCACGGAGCGCCTGCTCCTTGCCGGCATTGGCATCAACGCGATTCTTGGCGCCGTCACGAGCTATGTGCTGACCGTCATCCCGATGGGCTTCGAGCGCAACGCGCAGGCTTTTTTCTGGCTTTTTGGCGGGCTGGAGAACCGCTCCTGGGAGGATGTCCTGGCGGCCTCGCCCATCCTTCTGTGCCTTGCCATGCTCTGGCCCTTGGGGCGCCCGATGGATTTGTTGAGCCTTGGCGCGGCGGAGGCGCGGTCGCTTGGCGTGGACACGCACCGTTTGCAAGTCCGGCTTCTTGTGCTTTCGACGGTGATGACCGCCCTGGCGACCGCGGTGGCGGGCACGATCGGCTTTGTTGGCATCGCCGTCCCGCACATCCTCCGCCTGCTCCTTGGGGCGGAGCACCGGCGCCTTGTGCCGTGGACCATCGTGGGGGGGGCGCTTTTCCTTCTGGCGTGCGAGATTGCCGGGCGGCACCTCGGGGGGATGCGCGTGGGCATTGTGACCGCCTTCGCGGGCGGCCCGTTTTTCCTCTATCTTTTGCGCCACCGCCGCTGACTGTCGCGCGCGGGGGCGCGGAGCGGGGGGCGTCAGCGGGCGCCGGGGCGGTAGAGTTTTTGGGCGGCCGAAAAGCGGAGGATCTGGGCGAGCCGCTCAAGCTCGGCCTCCTGTTCCTCCCCGCCCTTGGAGTCGCGGGCCTCGGCGATGGCGGCGATGGCCTCGGCCTCGGCCTTGGAGACGGCATCAAGATCAATGTCATCCGTGTCGATGGCGGCTTCCGTGAGGATCGAGACGACATCGCCAAGGACGCGGGCGAACCCCTGGTCCACGACGATCTGCTCGGTCTTGGCGCCATGGGTGACGACGACTTCCCCGGGGTTGAGCAGCACGACGAGGGGAATGTGGCCGGGGAGGATGCCAAGCTGGCCGCTCTTCGCGGGCAGCACGACGCTGTCGGCGGCGCTGGAGAAGACCTTGCGGGCCGGGGTGACGATCTCGATGGTTAGCGGCATGGCGGCAGGCTGGCGGGCGTGGGCGTTCAGGCGGCTTTCTTCCCGGCTTCAAGAACCTCCTCGATGCCGCCACGCATGTAGAAATCGTTCTCGTTGGCGGCATCGAGGTCGCCCCGCAGGATCATGTCAAAACCGCGCACCGTCTCGGCGATGGGGACGTATTTCCCGGGAAGCCCTGTGAACACCTCGGCGACATGGAATGGCTGCGAGAGGAATTTCTGGATTTTCCGGGCGCGGAAGACCGTGAGCTTGTCCTCGGGCGAAAGCTCGTCGAGGCCGAGGATGGCGATGATGTCCTGCAGGTCCTTGTAGCGCTGCAGCACCTGCTGCACGCCCCGCGCGACGCGAAAGTGGTCGGGGCCGACAACGTCGGCGGCGAGTGCGGCGGAGGTCGAGGCGAGCGGGTCCACCGCAGGGTAGATACCCAGCTCGGCGATGCGGCGCTCCAGGACGACGGTCGAGTCAAGGTGCGCGAAGGTGTTCGCCGGGGCCGGGTCGGTAAGGTCGTCCGCGGGCACATAGACGGCCTGGAAGGAGGTGATGGATCCCTTTTGCGTGGAGGTGATGCGCTCCTGCAAGTTCCCCATCTCGGCGGCGAGCGTCGGCTGGTAACCGACGGCGGAGGGCGGGCGGCCCAGCAGCGCGGAGACCTCGGAGCCGGCCTGGGAGAAGCGGAATATGTTGTCGATGAAGAGGAGGACGTCCTGATGCTGCTCGTCCCGGAAATACTCGGCCATCGCCAGCCCGGAGAGGGCGACGCGCATGCGCGCGCCGGGCGGCTCGTTCATCTGGCCGTAAACGAGGGCGACCTTGGACTTGGAGAGATCCTTTTGGTCGATGACGCCCGATTCGGACATCTCGCGGTAGAGGTCGTTTCCCTCGCGCGAACGCTCGCCCACGCCCGCAAACACCGAGTAGCCGCCGTGCGCCTTCGCAATGTTGTTGATCAGCTCCATGATGACGACGGTCTTGCCCACGCCCGCGCCGCCAAAGGCCCCGACCTTGCCGCCGCGGACGAACGGGCAGATGAGGTCTATGACCTTGATGCCTGTCTCGAGCACCTGCGCCGAGGTGACCTGTTCCGCCAATGGCGGGGGCTGGCGGTGGATGGGGTATCGTTTGGAGGCGGAAACGGGGCCGCGTTTGTCAACAGGGTCGCCCGTGACATTGAAAATGCGGCCCAGCACGCCCTCGCCAACGGGGACGCTGATCGGCCCGCCGGTGTCATCCACCGCCATGCCGCGCGCCAGGCCTTCCGTGCCGGACATTGCCACGGTGCGCACCACGCCCCCGCCAAGGTGCTGCTGCACCTCCAGCGTCAGGAAAGGCGAATCGAGGCCGTCAACACCCTCCGCGTCTGGCTTTTTCACGGTGAGCGCGTTGTAAATGCCGGGGATGCGGTTCTCATCAAATTTGACGTCCACGACCGCGCCAAGTACCTGGGTAATGATTCCGGTGTTTGCCATTGGTGATTTGTCTGCGAAAGAGACGCGGAGGCTATCTCCGGTCTCCCCAAAAGAAAGGGCAAAAACGGGAAGGAGGCTGGCGGACGCCCCGCCGTCGGCCGGCGATCGCGTGACATTTCCGCCTGTTTTCGCGCCGTGATGGCAAACCGCTTGACAGGGAGGGGCTTGATTCCGATAACACGCGGCGAAATCTCCTGCGGGTATCGTTCAGTGGTAGGACCCCACTCTTCCAAAGTGGTGACACCAGTTCGAATCTGGTTACCCGCACCATTTTTTTCGCGGATCACCATCCCCGCGCCCAAAAAAAACACCGCCAGCCCTGTGACCGGGCGGCGGTGTTTTTTTGTGGGCGGCTGTTTTTGCGCGCCGCCCAAAGCGGGATCAACCCCTGTCTCCTGTTTCCCAAGCGGCCTTCCTTTCGTCGCCAAGCTGGTCCGCGTTGAGGAAGTTGAAAAGGAGACCGGCGGCGATGGCCGCAAGGAACTCCCCCGCGAGGTGCTGCCAGATTGTCGCAAAAGAGAGGGGCGAGGGGGCGGCGCCGGCAATGTGGTTCAGTGTGGAGACACCCGTGGCAACAGCCGGATTGAACGCCCCGCCAGAGACGCCACCCACCGCGACCGCGCCGGAAAGCACCGTGAAACCGATGGCCAGGCCATAGAACCCCCTTTTGCCATTGTCCTTTGCCGTGGCCACGTTGAGCACCACATAGACAAGCGCGAAGGTGAAGAGAAATTCGGCAAGGATGACCGGCGCGGCACCGGGGGTGGCTGCGGCGCCCGGGCTGGCCGGGGCCAAGGCCGCGTTGGCAAGACCCAGCGCCTGGAAATTGGCCGCATAAAGCACCTTGGCGGCAAAAACCGCCAGAACGGCCCCCGCGAGTTGCGCGAGGACATAGGCGCCCGCGTCCGCGGCACGGATGCCGCCCCGGATAAGCACGCCAACCGTCACCGCCGGGTTGTAGTGCCCGCCGGAAATATGCCCGCCCGCATAAATCATCACCATCAACACGGAGCCAATGGCAAGTGGCGTGAGCAGGGCACTATTCAATACGGCGCTCGAAAGCACGGTCAGGACGAGGAAAAACGTCCCGATAAGTTCAACGATATATTTTTTCATGGATTGTCGCCTCCTTTGAGGTGTTGGAACGGGGCGGATTTGAATGATTCACCGCAAAAATGAAAGCTGGATTTTGGCGGGAAGCCGTCTACTTCTTCCCGCAAGTCCCCGCATGAGAGCCGTACTCCAACGTGTGAAAAACGCCTCAGTCTCCGCCAATGAAGCCATCTCCGGCTCGATCGGACGCGGTTTCCTCGTCCTGCTCGGCGTCGAAACCGATGATTCCGCCTCCGACATCGCCTGGCTCGTGGACAAGATCATGAAGCTGCGTGTCTTCGACGATGCCGACGGGCGCATGAATTTGTCCATCGCCGAAATGGGCGGCGAGGTTCTTGTGGTCAGCCAATTCACGCTCTTTGGTACGACAAAGAAGGGCGCGCGCCCCTCTTTTCACCGCGCCGCGCCGCCTGCCGTGGCCGAGGCTCTTTACCGGCAATTCACCGGGACCCTTGCCGCGGCCCTTGCCCGTCCCGTCCCCACCGGCATTTTTGGCGCCATGATGGCCGTGGAACTCGTCAACGACGGTCCGGTCACCTTGGTTCTCGATTCCCGCCGCCGCGATTTTTGAGGATTTGCCCTTATCTCCGAAGGCTCCGCGAAAAAAGTTTGGAAATCTCCCCGCGAGGATCGGTTTCCGGCGCCCCCTCGGAAAAAATCCGGAATCTCATCCCCGATTCGCGTCGGACGCCAAATGCCGCCGGTCGCATCCGCCTTTTGGAAATGAATGAATTTCTCTTATGCAAACAACGCCGGGGCAGAACATAAAACCGGAATGGCGAAAGGGGAGACTTTCCTGTTGGAAACAAAGGGAAAGAATTTTCCACATCATCCAAAATCACAGAATCCAAAATAAAACATAAGTCAGGAAATTCCTCTTTGGCAGGACGGAAATGACGGAGGACGAAACGCAACTCACTGCGCACCAAAATTTTCGGAATCAACTTTGGGGATGAAAAACATGCAATGCCGCCGAAAAGCAGGCTGGCGTAGGCAATTCACAAAGTCACGAATGGAGAATGGGGAGAATGGAAAATGCACGGCCATCAACAACAGCCGGACATGGTGGTCTTGTTGTCCATGAAGACGGCATCCGTTATTTTCGGAACTGCCGCCGGGGTCATACCAAGACAGATCAGATTCATAATGGCATGATGAAAATGGTTTTCCCTTTCCAAAGAATCTGTTGAGAAACCGGATTTGGAAAATGTGAAAATCCTGATGCGGCATGGGGCAAGTCCGGCGCGAAGACATAAAACAAGATTCCACAAAGAACGCGGCATCACGCCAGGTCCGCCATGCGAATTTTTTTTGAATGAGACAAGAATTCCAATGCGCGGCTCCTCCGTGTTGCCACCGCCATGCCTCGTCAACATGGCAAAAAGGACCCGGCCCGGCGCCATGCGCCATGCTCGACAACTCCGCGCATTCTGGCAAAGTCGCCAGCCCATAACCGCCAGTCACCACAACGCCATGCGAGAACAGCTTGCCAGTATCATTTCCGAAGCCACCGCCGCCGCGCCGGCAATTGTCACACGTCCGGATTTCGAGGCATTCAAGGCCCGTCTCTCGGGTCCCAATGGCAGCCTCACTTCCGCCATGAAATTGATGGCCTCCGTGCCCAAGGAGGAGAAGCCCGCCGCGGGGCGGTTGCTCAACGAGGCGAAGGCCGCCATCGAAAAACTGCTCGAGACGACGCTCGCCCGCGTGGAGCACGCCGAGGCCGCCGCGCGCCTCGGCCCGCCGGAAGACCCGACGCTGCCGCCGCCCGACGACCAGGAGGGGCTGGCGCACCCGCTGACCAAAGTGCGCGAGGAGATTGCCTCCGTGTTCCACAAGCTGGGTTTCACCGTGGCGGAAGGCCCGGAAATCGAAAGCGAATGGTTCTGCTTTGATGCCCTGAACACGCCCGCCACGCACCCTGCCCGCGACATGCAGGACACCTTCTTCCTGCCCGCGCAGACACGTTGTGCCGGGACCTCAAAACATGGCAGCGAGGCCTATGTGCTGCGCTCCCACACCTCGTCCGTGCAAATCCGCACCATGCTCGCGCGAAAACCGCCCATCCGCATCATCGCCCCCGGACGCTGCTTCCGGCGCGACACCGTGGATGCCACGCACAGTGCGAACTTTCACCAGGTCGAGGGTCTTTGGGTGGACAAGGGCGTGACGCTTCGCGACCTCAAGAGCGTCCTCGATTTCTTCGTGCGTGAGATGTTTGGCAACAGCGCGGAAATCCGTCTTCGGCCGAGCTTTTTCCCGTTCACAGAGCCAAGTTTCGAGATGGACCTGCGCTCCCCGGACCTGGGGCGCCTGAGCAATCGCTGGCTGGAAGTCATGGGATGCGGCCTCGTGAACCCCAAGGTCTTTGAAAACGTCGGGTACGATCCAGGCGAATGGACGGGGCTGGCCTTTGGCATGGGCGTTGAGCGGATTGCCATGCTGCTCCACGGCATAGACGACATCCGCCATTTTTACGCCAACGACCTGCGTTTCCTCCGCCAGTTCGCATGACGGCGGGAACCGCCCGTCCGCCCCAAGCCAAAAAACGCCCGCACGCGCAAACGCCCCCCCTCGATGCCCGGCGCCCTTCTGCTTGTTGCCACCCCCATTGGCAATCTCTCCGACACCTCCGCCCGTTGCGTTGAAGCCCTGCGTTCGGCATCCCTTGTCGCCTGCGAGGACACGCGCGTGACGCTCAACCTGCTCCGCCACCTCGGCATCGAAAAGCCGCTCGTCGCCTATCATGAGCACAACGAGACGCAGATGTCCGCGACGCTCGCCGACCGCGTGGCCGCCGGGGAAACCGTGGCCGTGGTATGCGATGCCGGGACACCCGGCCTGAGCGACCCCGGATTCCGTGTCGCGCGGGAATGCCGCCGGCGCGGGCTGCCCGTGTCGCCCATCCCCGGCCCGTGCGCGCTCATCGCCGCGTTGTCCGCCTCCGGGCTGCCCACCAACGCCTTCCGCTACGCCGGGTTTCTTCCGCCAAAATCCGCCGCGCGCATCCGTTTTCTTGAAGGCATCCGTGATGCCGCGGAAACCGTCATCCTTTACGAATCCTGTCATCGCATCGAGAAATTCGGGGCGGAAATCCTTGGGATCCTCGGCCCGGAGCGCGTGCTCTGCGTCGCCCGCGAAATCACCAAGCTCCACGAAACTTTTCTCACCGGCCCGGCGCACGTGGTCATCCCACAGCTTTCCGGCGTCAATCTCCGCGGCGAATTTGTGCTCCTGATCGCCCCCTCCGGATTTGTGCTGTGAAAAAAATCGCCCGCCGGGGTGCCTACCCCGCGCGGCGGGCGGCGGCACGGCGGAGGCGGTCGTTGATCGCCGGGGCCAGCGGGGAATCGGGGGCCAGCTCCACGTGAAGCAGGGCGTAACCAAGGCCGTCAAGCCGGCGCAGAAGGGAAAACACGCCGCGCGCGACGTCGGCGGGGAGGCCGCTTTCGGAGAACCAAAACACATCCTTGGAGGATTCCGCCCCATGCGGCGGCTTGCGCTGCCAGACAACCGCCTGCCGCGGCACGTCAGCCAGCAATCGTGGCGGTGTGCCGGCGGCGCGCAAAAGCACGGGCGTCCTCGGGCTGTAATGCCGTGAGAGCATCCCTGGGGCCGGAAGGCACTCCGCCTCCGCCAGGGCCTCGTCAGAAACGGCCGCCCCACCGTGAATTTCCGCCGTCGGCGGCGCCGGCTCTGTTGCGGCGGCCGCACCCATTCTCACTCGCATCCCCAGCACCTCCTCCAACTCATCACGGGAGACCGGCCCGGGGCGCAGAAGCGCCGGGACGCCGTCCTGCGTGGCAAGATGCAGGATCGTGGACTCAAGGCCATGCCGGCATTCGCCGCCATCCAGCACCCATGGCGCGCGCGAGCCGAGCGAATCGCGCACATGCTCCGCGCGCGTGGGGCTGACGTAGCCAAAAGGATTGGCGCTGGGGGCGGCCAGCGGAAGGGCGCACGCCTCCAGCACGCGGCGCATGAGCGGGTGGGCGGGGACCCGCACGGCGACAGTCGGCCCGCCGGCGGTCACAACATCGGGCACGCACGGCTTTTTGCGCAGCACAAGCGTGAGCGGCCCCGGCCAGAAACGGCGCGCCAGCGCCTCCAGCGCGGCCGGGATCTCGGCCAGATCCGCCACGGCCCCGGCCGCCGGCAAATGCACGATCAACGGATCGAAAAACGGGCGCCCTTTGGCGGCAAAAATCCTGCGGACCGCCGCCTCGTTCAGCGCATCCGCCGCAAGCCCATACACGGTCTCCGTGGGCAGGGCCACGATCTCCCCCTCGCGCAACAGTGCTGCGGCGGCAAGCACCCCGTCGGGCGTGGAGGGCAAAAATGGAGGCAGGGGGGCGGTGGATGTCGCTTCAATGGGCATGGCGTCGGGGCGTCAAGGGCGCCGGTCAACCGGCGGGACGGCGGGGGGCGCGCGACACGGCGCGTGCCAAACAGAAGGGCGCACTCCCAGGAGCGCGCCCCGCAAGCCTGCCATCAAAGGCATGCCGGCCCAAACATCGCGCGCTCACTTCATCAGGAGCATCGCGCGCGCGCGCTTGACCGTCCTCGTGATGTGGCGCTGCTGGCGGGCGGTCAGGCCGGTGTACTTGCGCGGCAGGATGCGCCCGGTCTCGGTCACGTAGCGGGCGAGGGCGTCCGTGTCCGTGAAATCATAATCCATCGGGTTCTTGGAACGGTTGAGAGTGTTGGCGGGCGGAGTTGCCGCGGCGGCGGTTTCTGTGGACATAAAAACTTATGGAATTGGGGCGTGGTTACGCATCAGCGCCGCTTTCGCAAGCGTTTTTGGCGTCAGGAAGCCCTGCCTTGCATTCCAAAACCTTGCCTCCAGGGGCGGTTCCGGGTTTTCTGCGCCCCAAAAAATGACGGACGACATCAACGACATCATCATCCTTGGATCGGGCTGCGCCGGGCTGACGGCGGCGATCTACTCCGCCCGCGCGGGGCTGCGTCCGCTCGTGCTTGAGGGGGGGCGCCCGGGAGGGCAGCTTGTCTCCACCTCCGACGTGGAAAACTTTCCCGGATTCCCCGATGGCATAGATGGTTTCACGCTTGTTGAAAACATGCGGCGCCAGGCCGAAAAGTTTGGCTCGCGCTTTGACGGCGCCTCCGTCGAAAGCGTCTTGCTGGACGGGGAGGTCAAGACGCTGCGATCCGCCGCGAAGACCCTCAGGACCCGCGCCCTCATCATCGCCACCGGCGCCTCGCCCCGCCTGCTGGGCATCCCTGGCGAGGGCGACTTTTTCGGCGGCAACGGCGTCTCCACCTGCGCCACCTGCGACGGGGCTTTTTTCAGGGGCGCCGAGATCGCGGTTGTCGGCGGTGGTGACAGCGCCTGCGAGGAGGCTCTTTTTCTCACGCGCTTTGCGAGCCGCGTCCACCTCATCCACCGCCGGAGCGCCTTTCGCGCGTCGGACATCATGGCAAAACGCGTCGCGGAGCATCCGAAGATCTCCCCCGTTTTGGACACCACCCCTGTGGCCGTGCTCGGCGGCGCGGACGGAAAGGTGCGCGCCCTCGCCGTGCGCAACGTGAAAAGTGGCGAGGAACGTGAGATCGCCCTCCAGGGCGTCTTCGTCGCCATCGGGCATGAGCCGAACACGAAGGTTTTTGCCGGAAAATTGCCGTTGGACGCCCAAGGTTACATATTGCCGCATCCACAATCCGGCCTGCCGCACACCGGGGTTGAGGGCGTGTTTGCCGCCGGGGACTGTGCCGACCCTGTTTACCAGCAGGCCATCTCCGCCGCGGGATCCGGTTGCCGCGCCGCCATCGCGGCCGAGCGCTGGCTGGAGGAGCACGGCCGCTGATGCGCCCCATTCAGGGCACACGTCACCCAATCGCCACCCCCCATCTGTGAAACCGCCCGTCAAATGGCTGCTCGCCGCCGCGCTTGCCAGCGCACCCATTGCCGCGGCGTCCGCCACCCCCGCCAGGCCAGGGGCGCCGGACGCCGCCGCCGCGCCGGAGAATTCCGCCCCCCGGCGTGGTCAGACGCGCCTGGGGGATCTTTCCATCTCCGCCTCCCGCTACGAAGGCCTCCTGGCCTCCAAGAACATCACGGCGATTGACGCCATCGTGGACTACGATGGCCAGCGTGATGGTGACGCCATGCGCATCACCGCCCCGAGCATCAACGTGTCGTTTGCGGAGAACATGCGCAGCGTCACCGCCACGGGGGAAACGCGGTTCGACGCGCAAAACCTGCGCCTGCTCGCCCGCGGCATATTCCTTGGGGTCCCCGCCGGCTCGCCGCGCGGTGCCACGACCGCCAAAGCCGGGGAAAGCCGGTTCGGCATCCCGCCGCTCTTTTTTGAGAGCAAGGAAACCCGTCTCCGGCAAACACCGCCAGCCCCCCCGCCCGGCCCTTCCGCCCAGCCCGAGGCCCCCGGGCAGGCGCCCGGCGGGAAGCCGGGGCGTGTCACCACCACCGAGGCATCCTTTGGGAATGTGACGCTTTATTATCAGGAGCCTGACTTTTGGTCCCTGTCCGTCTCCGCCTCCAGCATCACGCTGACCGGCGAAACCCCGGCTGACGCTCCCGCGCGCGGGCAGCGTGACATCGCCCGCCTCCTGCCCGACGCCACTCTTCATGTTGAGGACGCCGTTGTTCGCGTCGCCGGCGTGCCCGTGCTCTACATCCCCTCCTTCACCCAGCAGGGGATCGGGCTTCCCCCGCTTCGCCCCATCATCCGCGCCGGGCAAAAAAACAACCTTGGGGCGTTCCTGCGAACCACCACCTACTATACCGGCCTTGGCTGGGGGATGGAGCCTGGCCTGCTGCTCGACGGCTATGCCAAGGCCGGCGTCCTTGTCGGCCCGGCCCTCGAATACGACACCAGGCTGGGCAATTTCAGCCCCCAAGCCCCCGCCATCCTGCGGGAACTTCCCGCCAAAGGCTCCCTCCAGGGCGGGTGGATCAATGACAATTCCCGCCGTGGCCTGGACGACTACGACAGGGCCATTGGCCACCCGCGCGGCTTTCTTTCCTGGGAGCACAAGCAAACCCTCCCCGTCGCGACCGAGGGCCTCGAGATCTCCGCCGCCCTCAATTACTGGAGTGACACCAGCGTGCTGCGCGACTTCCGCCCCGGGGACTTCAACAACGACCAGCGCCCCGACAATTTCATAGAGATCATGCTCCCGCGCGACGGCATCTACTTCTCCGCCTTCGCCCGCTTCCGCCCCAACGACTACGCCGACGTCCAGCAACGCCTCCCGGAGCTGCGCGTGGACATGCCCTCCCGCCCGCTTGCCCGCACGGGCCTCAATCACCATTTCAACGCCGCCTTCACCTACCTCTACGAACGCACCTCCCCGGAATTTGACTTCCAGAAGGCGGGCCACACCGAGACTGTGCGCGAGTCCCCGCGCCTCGACCTTTACTACGGCGTGGACCACCCCATCAAATTCAGGGACTGGTTTTCCCTCACGCCCGTTGCCGGCGTCCGCGCCACGACCTACTTCAGCCCCGTCGAAACCGACGGGAGCAACCAGGGCGACCCCTTCACGCGCGTGCTCCCCCAGCTCGGCTTCGACCTCCACCTCCTCGCCTCAGGACGCCAGGAATACCGCAACGAATTCTGGGAGATCGACGGGTTGCGCCACCGCATGCGCCCCCTCGCGCAGTACCGCTGGATACCCGGGGCGGACAAGGACGCCGACCGCATCCCGGCCCTCGACCGCTATTCATTTGCCTCCCACCCCCCCTCGGTTGACCTCGAGCAAAGCCGCCACGCGGACGACCTGCGCGAACGGCAGATATTGCGCCTCGGCCTTGAGAACGTTTTTGAAACCCGCGACGAAGCCTACGGCTCCCGCAACCTCCTATGGGCCAATTTCTATCAGGATTTTCGCGACACCACCCGCCCCAATGAGCGCACACGCTCCGTTTTTTACACCCAGCTTGGTTTTTCCCCGGCCCGCTGGATTGACATGAATTTCTTCAACCGCCTCGACACCTATTCGCTTCGATCCCGCGAGATCTCCGCGCAGCTGGACATCCACGATGGCGACCGCTGGCGCCTTTGGTTCGGCGCCCAATACACCACCGACATTGGCGAGACCAACCAGTACTACTGGGGCCTCGAATACCGCCTGAACTCCAATTACTCCCTGCGCGGCTTCTGGCGTTTCGACAGCGCCACAGACCGCATCTCCGAGCAATACTACGGGCTGCGCCAGAACCTTGGGGCCACTTGGAACATCGAGTACCACGTCGCCTATCGCCGCGACGCGCGCCGCGACGACGGGTTCAGTTTCGGCGCAACCCTCCACCTCGTGCGCTACTGACGCGCCCGCGCGCGCCCTGCCAGCCCGCAGTTCCGGCTTTTGCAAAAAACACGGGTGCCGTAGGGTGGCCGGATGAAAACGGCAATTGAAGGCCTCATCGCCACCGTGGCCCGGCTGCGCGCGCCGGGAGGGTGCCCTTGGGACCGCGAGCAAACCCACAAATCCCTCCGCGACTGCCTCATCGAGGAAACCGCCGAGGTGCTCGAAACCATAGACGGCGAGGACTATCCGCACATGCGCGAGGAACTCGGCGACCTTCTCCTCCAAGTCGTCATGCACGCGCAAATGGCCGCGGAACGCGGTGATTTCACCTTCGACGATGTCGCCCGGGAGGTGGACGAGAAGATGATCCGCCGCCACCCGCACGTCTTTGGCGGAAGCACCGTGTCCGACAGCGAGGGCGTGCTCAGGCAATGGGAGGAGATCAAGACCGCGGAAAAAGCCGCCACGGGCGACGCCGCGGCCCCGGCCAAGTCGCCGTTCAAGGAGCTTCCCGCCGCCCTGCCCGCCCTCCTGCGCGCGCGCGACACCTGGAAGACCATCCTCAAAAAAAAGCTCAGGCTCGACGCGGACGCCGCCGGATTGAGCGCCGCCGAGGTCGCGGAAAAAGCCGCCGGTCTCGACGAGGTTTCCGCCGGCCGCCAGCTCTTCCTGCTCGCCGCCGCCTGCCGCGAGGCGGGCATCGACCCTGAAAGCGCGCTCCGTGTCCAAACACGAAAAGTGGCCGCCGCCTGCTCTGATCCCGCCTCCGCACCCCATGCCTGACCCCGGCTGTCCAGGGAAAACGGATTCCCTCATGCCCGCCGTTCCGCGGCCATTGCCGCCAGACATCGTCATTGAGGAAATCCCGCGCGAGGACGGGTGCCCGCCCGCCCGCGTCTCCGTGCGGATCCAAGCCTCCGCCCGGAGCCGCCGCATCCGCCTGCGCGTCCCTCCCGTCGGCCCCGTCGTCCTCCAGATCCCCCCCCATGCCGGGAGGGATGGCGCCATTCGCTTCCTTCGCTCCCAGCACACGTGGCTTCTCAAGGCCCTTGCCCGTCGCGAGGTGGTCGCCACCCGTGTCGGGGCGCCCGCGCGGGCGGAAACCCTGGCGGATTTTTTTGCGCATCACCGCCGCCTGAGCGCGCTGGGGAAGAGCTATCCGCTGGAGATCGGCACGACGATCGGGAAGAGGGAACTCATCATCTGGAAGCGCGACACGGCCCCCGTAGTCTTCCGCATCCCTTGCGGAACGGACACCGAGACGGCCCTTCGCACCGCCACCCGGCATTTTGCCGCCGAGGTGCTCCCGGCGCGTGTGGCCGAACTCGCCGCCCAATGCGGTGTCCAGGTTGGCCGCGTCAGCATCCGCGACCAGCGCGGACGCTGGGGGTCCTGCTCCGGCAGCGGCACCCTGTCCCTTAACTGGCGCCTCGTCCTGCTCCCTCCCGAGCTGCAGGACTACGTCGTTCACCACGAACTCGCGCACCGCCGCGAAATGAACCACTCCGAGCGCTTTTGGGACCTCCTCCGCGAATGGAATCCCCGCAACGGCTGGTTGGACCGTGCCCTCACCCGCGACTGGTCTTGGCTCACACATCTCGCCCGCGACATCCCATGATGGCATGGCCATCGCGCCTGCCCCGGCCGGAGGAAGCGCGAGAAGACGGGAGAAAATCCCCGGAAGCCTGTCTGGCGTCTCATCCGGAGCGGCGGGGAATTTGGCGGAGGAGGATTTGAGCATGGAAGAATGCCGCATCCGGAGCACGGGAACACCGTTCTTCGAGGTGGGTGAAACGTCAGCGCCGCGCCATCAGGCCCCAGTTTCGTCCGGGACGCGGAAACGCCGCTGCTGCGGGTGAAGCCTTTGCCTGCAAGACCGGGCTGTGCGTCAACATGATGGATGCGCGGTTGGGACTTTCCGCCTGGCCTGCCGCCGCGAATCGTGACCCTCCTTGCCGTGGCTGCTCCGGATGCCCTTTGCCGCATCTCATTGTGCAATCCGCACTTTCTTGTCGTGATCGCCTCGTATTGTGTCCTATTTCCGGACCAATTGGTTCGTCACAGTGCTTCGTGTCCCCTGCCAGCCTGTGTGCGGGCACTGGTGGGGATGTCGCGGCGGGGGTGTTGTTTGGTTTTGGCGGACTTGTGGCGCAGACGGCGCCTTCCGCGTCCGCTGTTGCAGCTCCTTTTTCGGAGGATTTTTCAAACTGGCCGGTTGGGGAGGTGTCTGAAAATTTTCCCGTCGAAACAAATTTTTCCGAGCGAATTTTCATCGGGGAGGATGTTAGTGGGAATCGTTTTCTAAAACTTGCGGCCGGTTCTCCTTGCGCGAGCGCGGGTTGGCATTTGGAGGTTCCGGAGGATTTCAGTTCGGTGGCGTGAATGCAGGTCCGGGTGAGGACTCCGGCGATGTTGGATAAGACGCCACTTTTTAATTTTGATGCTGTGCTGTTGCGTTTGTCCGGGATTCCACGACCGCGTCTTCGGCGCGTTTTTTGCTTATTGAAACGGTGTTTTTTATATCGCATGGATTTCATCTTTCAACGAAGTCCAAGGCGACACCATTCCCTCCTCTCTAAGCGCGCAACTTCCCACACTAAACACAACCTCTCTTTCGCCTTCCAGCTTCACCTATTCACGCCTTCCCAACAGCGACTTGCTTTCCGCTGTCACCGGTCCCGCGCACACAGTCACCAATACCTACGAATCCAACCGTGATATCCTGATAACAAAACAAAATAAAGTCACCGTCGCCCCGCAGCCAACACCCCCGCCGCCAATCGCACCTACGCTTACGACCCCATAGGCAACCGCCTCACCGCCACCGAAGGCGCGAGCAACAATCCCTCCCATTCCATAACCTACACCACCAACGCCCTCAGCCAATACACCGCCATGACCACCCTCATTCCCCCGCCCCCCGCCACCGCCCCCCTCACCTACGACGCCGACGGCAACATGCTCACCGACGGTACCGGCAAAACCTACGTCTGGGACTGCGAAAACCGATGGATCCAAGTCACCCTTCCCAACAACGAACTCGTCAAGTATCACTACGATGCCGGATCACGCCGTGTCAAACGCGAGCACATTGTGACAACATCTTCAGAAAACCTCTCAGAGACAACGACTGAAACGATAACCTATCTCTATGATGGTTGGAATGTCATCAGCGAAACAAATGGAAGCGCCACCGCTCCCATCATCACAAAATCATACATCTGGGGATTGGACTTGAGTAATTCGCACCAAGGCGCGGGCGGCGTTGGTGGCTTGCTCGCCACAATAGACCGCGTTGCTGGCGCGCCTCAGCTCTACTTCCACGCCTATGATGCCAACGGCAACACCATGGCACTGTTTTCGCATTATTTCTCTGACACTGGAGAGGGTTATGACATGAATGGCAACAATATTTATATGAACATTTATACCTGGAAATAATCATGGAGGTTTTCACTATTTTGATTTTTCCAATTCTCTTTTTTCTCTTTTTTGGAAAATCCGCAATTTCAGTTTAATTGAATTTGAATCGGACGATGCTGGAATTTGCTTTTGGGGAAAATTCTGGCATACCTCTTTTGAAGGTTTATCATCCTGTATACGTTGTGTAAACCCAAGCCGCAAACCTGATGAATGGAAGGTGTCATAGTCCCTCAGTCCGCGGCATTAACGATAATTAGAACTGGCTATGTCACTGGTTTTTGGGAAGGAGAAATTTTCATAGGAGAAGAGAAATACGAGCGTATTTATTTTATTTTAACACCTGACGGAAAATGCAGATTTTATCACGATGATGGCGGGAATCGAGAGGGAAAGCGTGAGATCAGGTTTGGTAACAGTGCCGAGGGAATTGAGCATAAACGTTTATTTGACAACCCACATCGAATTCATGGCGGGCACGTGTGGAGGCTTTCGTCCGAAAGGGCAGGGTGTCATGTCGATTTCGCGAGAACTCTTTTCCGATCCCACACGGGCAGCCCGGATGTTTGCGCATGAGATTGGTCGCCTTGTGAATTGGCTTGGGGCGGAGGGGCTGGACAAGGTCCCCAACATAGCGCGCGGAAACTTGCCTGGCTCAAAATCTTGCGGTGGCGTCATATCGGAACCGGATGATGCCAGGCGCATCCAAGGGAAAATTTCCCGCCGCCATCTGGAAATTCTCCAACCGCAGGGAGTCCCGCTCCCGTGGCGTGGCGTCCTTGGAACATGCCCCGTTGCGGCGTGTCCCGCTGCCCCCACACATACAACCATCATGCCTGAGAGTTCTGCCTTTCCCCATCGGCCGCAAGCCGCCGGTGCCGCCATGTCCCGCCGCATTTTTTTGCGCAACACAGGCCTTGCCATCGCGGCGGGCGCGGTTTTCCCAAATCTGGTTCCGGCCCGTGCCATGGGGCGTGACGGCGGGGTTGCCCCGAGCAACCGCCTCACCATGGGTCTTGTCGGCACCGGCCAGGGCTGGTCGGACATGCAGGGGTTTCTTGCCCACAAGGATGTGCAAGCCACCGCCATTTGCGATGTGGATTCTAATGAGGCGAGGCGCATCGCACGGGCAGTGGACGCCCGCTACCGCACAAATGGCACCCGCGCCTACCAGGATTTCCGGGAGATGTTTGCCAAGGAGAAGCTCGACACCGTCATCATTGCTCCGCCCGACCATTGGCACGCCATCATCGCCATTGCCGCCGCCCGCGCCGGCGTGGATATTTATGGCGAAAAACCACTCGCCCACACCCTCGTGGAGGGGCGCGCCATCGCCAATGCCGTCAAGCAGCACGGTCGCGTCTGGCAAACCGGCAGCTGGCAGCGATCCGGTAGTGCCTTTTACCGTGCGGTCTCCCTTGTGCGCGCTGGCGTCATCGGCAGGGTCTCCCATGTCAAAGTCGGCACACTCGCCACCCAGAACGGTTTTTCCCGATCGCTTGGCACCAAGCCCGACCCCGAGCTTATTGGCAAGCCTCCGGCGCATCTTGACTACGATCTGTGGCTTGGGCCTGCGGCCCACATGGAGTACGATCCGCGTTTCGTGAAGTACAACTGGCGCTGGATACTTAACTTTGGCGGTGGCAACCTGATGGACTGGGTGGGGCACCATGTCGACATCGCCCAATGGGGTCTTGATTTTGACGAGACAGGTCCCGCCAAGATCACGGGCAAGGCCGAGTTCTCCACCAAGCTCCCGTGGGATGCCCCCACCAAGTACGAATACGAGTGCACCTACGCCAACGGGCAGGTCATCCAGGTCAATTCCGGGTTCGCGGATGGCACGCGATTCATCGGCGAGGATGGCCGGCACATCTATGTCACCCGCGGCAGGCTGACGGCCTCCAAGGGAGTCCTCGAAACCAAGATCGGCTCGGATGCAAAGACGACCTACCAAAGTCTGGATCACAATCGAAACTTCCTCGATTGCGTGAAATCGCGCCGGACGACCATCACTCCCGTCGAGACCGCGCATCGCGCCGCCAGCGTCGGCCATCTTGGCCAGATCGCCTGCCTCACGGGACGCGCCATCCATTGGGATCCCGTGACGGAAACCATCGCCAACGACCCCGCCGCGACAGCCTTGCTTTCCCCCGTCTATCGTCGTCCGTGGGTGCTGTGACGGGAATGCGCCGCGCCTCGCACCGGTTTTGAGAGAAAAAGGGAAGGGGATTTTTTCGCGTCATTTCGCAAAATGGCCGATGCCCCTCCCTCTCAAAAAAGCTGCCGGACGACAGCCGTTTTGGTGAGTTTTGGCGAGGCCGCCTCTCCGGCGAATGGCGGGGGCGGGGACGGTTTGCGTGGCGTGTCACGGTGAATGCCCCGCACGGGACATCACAAGGCAGCCATTTCCGTTTTTTGCGTGTCCCGGCCGGTCAAAGAAGCCCATCGGTTTCGTCAAAACCGGCGAGAAGATTCATGATTTGGACCGCCTGGCCGCCGGCACCCTTGAGAAGGTTGTCCATCGCGGCGGTGATGACGAGATTGCCCGTTCGCGGGTCGATGGAGGCGCTGATGTCCACGCGATTTGTGCCGGAGACATGCCCGGTGTCCGGGTGCTGGCCCGGAGGGAGGATGCCAACAAAGCGGCGGCCGGCATATGCGGCTTCCCACTCCGCATAGACCTGGGCAATGGAAATGCCTGGGGCCGGGACGGTTATCGTGGTGGCGATGCCGCGCTTCATGGGGGCGAGGTGTGGATTGAATTGCACGACAACGGGCGCGGCTGCGGCGGCAGAGAGTTGCTCCTCGATTTCCGAAAGGTGGCGGTGGCGCGGGATGCCATAAGCCTTCACGGATTCGTCCCGCTCGCAGTAAAGATAGCTGATCTCAGCCTTGCGGCCTGCGCCGCTGATGCCGGAGTAGCTGTTTATGACGAGCGCCCCGGGGGATGGGCGCAGGAGATGCGCGCGCAACAACGGCACGAGAGGAATCTGGATGCTCGTGGGGTAACAACCCGGGCAGGCAATGAGCGGGGCATCCTTCCATGCGTGAAATGGCGCGAGCTCGGGGAGCACATAGGGGGCCGATTCGAGCAAGGCCGGCGCGGGGTGGTCGCCGCCATAGTATTCCTTGTAGAGCGCGGCGGAACCGAGACGGAAGTCGGCGGAAAGATCCAGGACACGCCGCCCGGCCGCTGTGAGCGCGAGGGCATAGGCGGCGGCGACGCCGTGCGGCAGGGCAAGAAACCAGTAGTCCACGTCCTCCCTGGCAAGCGCCTCGGGGTCGGCGGCGCAAAAGGTGAATTCCGGTGCCAGCAGTTCACGCATTTGCGGAAAGGCCTCGGCCACGGGTTTCCCCGCGAGACTGCGCGAGGCGGCCAGCGCCAAGGTGGCGTGCGGATGCCGGGCCAGCAGGCGGACAAGCTCCTCGCCGGTGTAGCCGGATGCGCCGACGATGCCGGTGCGTACCGGGCGGACAGATGACTGGGGTGTGGAAACGCTGTTGTGCATGCTTGCCATAAATTACGGGCGCTCAGGCTGGCCATGCCACGGAGCGGGGGCGAAACAAAATTTCGCGTAAAAAAATCCTCAGAAAAAGCTTGCAAGGCGGCGGCGCATTCCCATGATTCCCCATGTCTTTATTGACGCTCAGGTGGTGGAATTGGCATACACGCATGCTTGAGGTGCATGTTCCGAAAGGAGTGCGGGTTCAAGTCCCGCCCTGAGCACCATTTTTTTGGTCCCCGAAGGCGGGACGGGTTGGGAATGCTGGTTTTTGATATTTGATGCGCGATGCGCGTCCCCCTCTCTCCGCCTCCCCTTCTCTCATCTTCTTGTGGAATCCTGCCGGCATTCCTCAAATGCGACTTGGTGTTGCTGATGCGGAGGTTCCTGTCGTTGAGAGTCGTTCCGCCAGCGAAAGCGTCCGCCTGTCACGCAACGCCCCGGCCGCCCGCCTTTGGAAGGCGCGTGATATGACGGTGGCGCGCGCAGGACCCCGCCAACTCCTCCGCCATCGCGCTCCAAGTTGCCCAAACATTCCGAAGCGACCCGTTCAGCCAGCAATCTCCAAAGCGGCACGGGAACGCCGTGCTTCAGGACGCCGCGCGCAGCGAGCGCACCTCTCGCCAATCCGCTCCATCCTTTCCCCTTCGGAGGCGCAGTTTTCCCCAACATCTTTCCCTGCCTGTTTCTCCAAGGCCATCGCATGCGCATCCGGGAAGCATCCGGGAAACGGCATGCTCCCCGCGTCAAAATTGACCGTTTGGCTCCGTTTTCATGCGTCAGGCAAGCGGTTTTCCAGCCGTTGCGCCGGCATGATATGCGCGGTGAGCGCCCAACCAACCGCCCCTGCTCACCCCGCCGGTTTATGCCTTGCCTTGCGGCACCAGTATTTTAACAAAGCTGGCCGAATGCCCAACACCGTCACAATTGCCACGCCGCGTTTTGAAGGCGTTTTGACCGCCCTCGCCACTCCGTTTCACGAAAATGGATCCGTGGCCTACGGCGATTTGAGGAAGCTCGTGGAGTATCAAATTTCGAAGGGAATTGACGGTCTCGTCTCTGTTGGCACCACGGGCGAATCCCCGACACTCGACACAGGGGAGCATCTTGAGGTCATTGCAAAAACGGTCGAATTCGCGGCCGGGCGCGTGCCTGTTCTCGCGGGCACGGGGTCAAATTCCACCGATGAGGCCGTGGCGCTTACCCGCCATGCGGACGGGGCCGGGGCGGACGCCTTTCTCATCGTCGCCCCCTACTACAACAAACCCGGTCCGGAAGGCCTTTACCGGCATTTTGCCAAAATCGCGGACTGCACCTCCAAGCCCATCGTTCTCTACTCGATTCCAGGGCGCTGCGGCATCGAGATCCCCGTTGATACCGCCGTGCGCCTGCGCAAGACACACCCGCATGTTTGTGCCATCAAGGAGGCTGGCGGCTCTTGCGACAAAGTTTCGCAACTCGTTCGCGCGCTGGATCCTGAATATGCCGTGCTCTGTGGCGATGATGGGTTGACGCTTCCTTTCGTCAGCCTCGGCGCGCGCGGGGTTGTCTCTGTCGCCTCCAACTGGCTTCCCGGCCCCGTGCTGGAAATGACGCATCTCGCGCTCAAGGGGGACAGGATTGGCGCCCTCGCATGGCACAATCGTCTTGCGGATTGCTTCAGGCAAATCTTCGTCGAGGCCAACCCAGTCCCCATCAAGCACTTGCTCCACCTGTCGGGAATTTTCGCAACATCGCTTCCCCGTCTTCCCCTCTGCGAACTTTCCGCAGAGAATCGTCGTTTGATCGAAAAGCTCCACGCCGCCCTTCACCCATTGGCATGAGGGGCGGCCCGTGCCAGGCTTGGCAAAAATCCGGTGAAACACGGGGCGGAGCCGCCTCTTGTGTTCGCCAAAAATTTCGCGAGCACGCCCGGATACCCCTCCCGCCTGCGATTTTTCCGTTTTCCACAGCCTGCCATGTCACGACACAAGTCGTTGTGGTGAAGATTGTTATTTTTCTGTCGAAATCCTCCGTTGCCCCGATTTTTCGCAAAAAGCGGAAGGGGGCGGGGCAATGAAAAAAGTCCGGCCCCATCCTGCCCCGGCCCCATCGTCCGGTTGATTCCGCCATCCTCATGCCGGAAAAAGGGTGGGCTGGACGCCATTATTTCCTGCGCGGGCGGCAAGCTGTTTTTGGGACGGCGCGCCATTCCCCTAAAAACCGCTGTTGCGCCATCTGTCATGCCTCCTATAACCGCCCGCCCGTCACGACCACCGTAACTGATTGAAATGAGCGAATCCACAAGCAACGTGCTTTCCACTTGGGCGCGCAACATCGCCCCCTCACCAACACTTGCCGTTGATGCCAAGGCCAAAGCCCTGAAAGCCGCCGGCGAGGACGTCTGCGGATTTGGCGCTGGCGAGCCGGATTTCGACACGCCGGATTTCATCAAGGACGCCGCTGCCGCCGCCCTTGCCGCCGGGCGGACAAAATACGCCCCCACGCCCGGCATTCCCGCCTTGCGCAAAGCCATCGCCGCCGATTACAGCGCGCGCGGTTTTGGCGGGATCGCCGAGTCGCAGGTCGTCGTTTCCCCGGGCGGCAAGATGTCCTGTTATCTGGCCATCCTCGCCACGGTTTCCCCCGGCGACGAGGTGCTCATCCCCGCGCCCTACTGGGTGAGCTACCCGGAGATGGTCAAGCTTGCCGGCGGTGTCCCGCGTTTTATCCCCGCCGCGCCTGGCTCCGGTTTCAAAATCACCCCCGCGCAGTTGCGGGCCGCCATCACGCCTCGCAGCAAACTCCTCATCCTGAACTCCCCCTCCAATCCCACCGGCGCCGTTTACGGGGAGGCCGAGTTGCGCGCCCTCACGGCGGCCGCCCTTGATGCCGGCCTGCTCATTCTTTCAGACGAGATCTACGAGCATCTCCTCTACGACAACACGCCTTCGCTCTCCCCGGCCTTGCTTGCCCCGGCCGAAAAAGCCGCGAACGTCATCACCGTCTCCGGTTTCGCAAAAACCTACTCCATGACGGGCTGGCGCCTTGGCACGCTTGTCGCCGCCCCGGAAATCGCGCGCGCCGTGGCTGACCTGCAAAGCCAGACGACGTCCAACGCCACGACCTTTGCCCAATATGGCGCCCTTGCCGTCTATGAGCACCCCGCGAAGGCTCGCGCCGCGCTCGCGCAGATGCTTGCCCGTTTTGATTCCCGGCGTCTGCGCCTGTGGGAGGCGCTGAACGCCATCCCCGGCATCACCTGCCACCGCTCCCAGGGCGCGTTTTACCTGTTTCCAGACATCCGTTCCTTTGGCCTGCCTTCCAGCGAGTTTGCGGCCCGCCTGCTCGACGACGAACGCGTGGCAGTTGTCCCCGGCTCCGCCTTTGGCGCCGAGGGCCATGTTCGCTTTAGCTACGCCACATCCGAGGAAACCATCGAAAAAGGCCTCGAGCGCCTCACCCGCTTCTGCGCAAAATTACGCGGCTGACCGCGGCGCTGGCGCAGCGCGACGAATCCAAGGAGGGGGTTGTGGCGGAACGGCCTCCCCCCTCTTTTTTGGGGGGGGATCCAAAGCCCCTCCCCCCGCTGGCATCAGGTGTCCAGGACCGTTTTCAGGGCCGCCAGAAAACGCTCGTTCTGCGCCGTAGTGCCAATGGTCACACGCAGGCTTTCAGCCATGCCATAGCCGGCAAGCGGACGCACAATGACGCCCCGGCGTTGCAAGGCGTCAAATACCGACATCGCGCCACCCGGCACATGCGCTGGAATGTCAAAGACGGTGAAATTGCCACGCCCCGGCGTGTACTGGAGGCCAAGGGCGCGCAACCCGGCCTCAATCTGCCGCAGCCCGGCATTGTTCGCGGCACGGGTATTGCGGACAAAATCCACGTCATCAAGCGCGGCCGCCGCGGCATGTTGAGCTGGAAGATTCACGTTGAAAGGCTGGCGCGCGCGTTGCACGAGCGCAATAAGCTCTTCGGCCGCATAGAGATATCCAACACGAAGCCCGGCGAGTCCATAAATCTTCGAGAACGTGCGCGCTCCGACGATTTTCACCCCTTCGGCAATGAGCGGGCGGATATCCGCAGCCTCGTGCTCCTCCAAAAACTCCGTGTACGCCTCATCCAGACACAGGACAACATGCGAGGGCAGGGCGCGAGCGAAGGCCAGGATCTCAGCCGCCGGATTGACCGTTCCCGTGGGGTTGTTTGGGCAGGCCAGAAAGACAAGCTTTGTGCGTTCGGAGATCGCAGCCCGCATCGCGGCAAGGTCGTGCGTGCGCGAGGGCATGGGCACCGGCACCGGTTTCGCGCCAAAGAGGAGCGCGGCAAGTTTGTAAACGACAAATGCTTGCGCGCCAAAAACCACCTCGTCCCCGGGGCAAAGCAAGGCCTGCGCGAGCAGAATCATCGCCTCGTTGGAACCATTGCCGATGACGAATTGCGAGGGGCGCAGGCCCCAGTGGGCGGCGAGCCTGGCCCGAAGCACCGTCGAGGCGCCGTCCGGATAATAATTCAGCCCGTCAAGCGCGCGGGATGCGGCCTCCTTTGCAAGAGGCGAGGGGCCGATCGCGTTTTCGTTGGAAGCCAGCTTGATGATCCCCGCAGGGTCCAACCCAAACTCGCGCGCGACATCCTCAATGGGCCTTCCCGGCTCGTAGGTCGGCTGCGTAAGGACGGCGGGGTTGGCCAAGGCGGCATAGTCGTTTTCGGGTCTTTTCATATCCGTGTGCACGGGCGCCGGAGTTTGCCTGCGCGAAAGGGCGTTTCAACCCAATAGCACCCTCCCTCGCCAACGGATCGGGCCGCCCTGTCAATTCCCCGCCCCGCCCGATGCGTCCCCGCCAAGTTGCCGGACGAGTTCCGCGCAGCCGTCCTCCAGAAGGTCAAGGACATGGGTAAATCCCTCCTCCCCGCCGTAGTAGGGATCCGGAATTTCGGACACACGATTCCTCACACAATAATCGGCAAACGGGCGGATTCGGTCCGCAATCCCGGCCGGACACTGCTTCCGTAAAAACGCCTCAACATCGCGCGCCATCGGCAAAACAAGGTCAAAATCCTTGAAATCCCCGGTGCGCACGGGACGCGCGCGGTGCCGCAGGTCATAGCCGCGCAAGAGTGCGGCGGCACGCATCCGCGAATCAGGAAGCGCCCCCTCGAAATAATCCTCCGTCCCGCAGGAATCGCACAAGGAAGCCACCCCCCCCAGCCCCGCACGCCCGGCCATCACACGAAAAATCTCCTCGGCCGCCGGGGAACGGCAAATGTTTCCAAGGCACACAAAAAGCACCCGTTTCGCGACGCATTTCATGCCGCGAAGGAAAACGATCCGCCGGCGGGAAGTGAAGATGTTTCCATGCCAGACACCGGCGGCCCCGTCCTGTGGCGGACCTCGCAGGCACATTTGACGCCCCTCCGGCACTCCGCTGGGGCAAGACCTGCCCGAACCGCCCATTTTCCCCTCATTTTCCTCGTTGCAAGTGGGAGGTGTGTCCGCACCTTGGGCTTTTCCATTTCAAAAGCGTGTCCGGCCGGCCGCACGGGGCGCCCCGGGCGGTAGAAGGCCGGTCCAGCGACGCCAACTCTGACCCATGCCTAAAGAC
>JAIRPL010000023.1 GCA_031256995.1 Puniceicoccales bacterium | reverse complement strand
GTTGCGCGGTTGCGCGGTTGCGCGGTTGCGCGGTTGCGCGGTTGCGCGGTTGCGCGGTTGCGCGGTTGCGCGGTTGCGCGGTTGCGCGGTTGCGCGGTTGCGCGGTTGCGCGGGCACCGAGACCGGTGCCGGGGGTTGGAGACGAGTCTTGTTCATGGTTTTGAAAAGAAACCACAGCGAAAACCGCCCCAGCCCAAAGTCAAGTCATTTTTTCCGGGAACATTGAAAAAAATAAAAGGGCACGCTGACGTCAAGGCCTTGGCCGGCGGATGGAGGTAAAGGCCGGCGCATTGGCGGGAAGGGGGCGCGGAAGGCCCAGAGGGTGGCCTTGGCTGGCGGATGGGGATAAAAGCCGGTGCCATCCCGGAATTTGGTTCGAAGTTCGGATCGCGAGAGAGTTTGGACGTCTGGATCAGGGGGGGGCTTGATCTCGCTGGCCGCCAAAATGCGCTGCACGCCAAAATGCGCTGCACGCCCGCTGGAGACATACCGGTTTGGCGTGCCATCGCCGGCAGGCTCCGGAAGGTCGGACATGGCGACGGGTGCGGCGCTTGGCTGATATCTTCCCTGTCTTCGCCCCAAGAATCAAAGGTGCAAACAGCAAGGTGTCTGTCGTCGCTGTGGATGTGACGATCCTCTCCTCCTTCGCGTCGGGAATCGAAGGCTTCGGTCCGCACCCCGGCGTCTCGTTCAATCCCACCAAACCGCGGCTGGGAAACCGCCAGCCCCTGCGAATCACCGCCGGCCGGCTCATCTCCACGGCCACCGTCTTCACTTCCTGACCACGGCCGTCGGCCCTCCACAGGACGATCCGCGTCCGCGTAACCATGCGCGACGGTATCGTCGAGGCGTTGATCACACTCCCGCTCCCGGCACTGTCCACCGTTCACATCCAAAACCTCGATCGGTCGACCGATGCCTGCAAAACCACACTGTGGAGAAAACGGCAGCATTTGCGAATTTATGGACGAGCATTGCCGCACATTATGGACTGCTGCGCATTGTGGAAATCACGCGGCGATTCCGCATTGGTCTCGCCACGTGTTCCTCACGTGCGTCACTTCTTTTTCGCCGCGCCCTCTTGAGGTGAAGGAGGAGATTTCACGGCGTCGTTTTTTGTTTGGAAATCCGATGCGCCGCCGTTGTCCGTCTTCGGAGAATCCGTTTTCTCCGAACTTGGATTTCCAGATTTTTCCAATGGCGAGGCCGTGGAAATTTCCAGAACGGATTCTTGCGCATTCGCCTTTGCAGAATTCTGCGCGTTTTTAATCCGCAAAGCCTCCGCCTCCGCAGCGCGCATTTGCGCTTCAGAGTCAGACCCGGATTTCACGTTTTGGGCAGCCTTTTTCGCGGCGGCCTCGGCGACGCGCTGCTTGCGGATCGCGTTATGCTTGCGAGTTTCCGCGTTAAACTTTTCCATCCACTCGAACATCAATTTTCGCGCCTTGTCTGGAGAAGGCAAACCAACATACACCCACTCGTATTCCTTGCTATCCCTCAGTGCCCGCCCAAACGCGAGCGATAGATCAACTTCCACGGAATAAAATTGTGAATTCCTTTTCCGGAAATCCAGAATCCGATCATCCGAACGCCAGATGATCCAATTTCGGAAAAGACCCGCTTTCAACACGTGACTTTGCACAAGGCGTCCCTGTCTTGGAAAACACTTCACAAGCTTTCGAATGTAAGCATTCATCATCTCCGTTCTCCTGTTCTCAATGGCATTTTTCATTTCAAAGCGCCGGGTCCCCCGCAATTCAAGGTGCCGATGCAACTCGCGGGACAGCGGACCAAAGGATGAGACCATCTTCCCCCTATTCTGCCGTAAGTATTCCCAGCCTGCATCGTTTGCTTTTTTCCTGAGAGAAGAGTCCTCCGCATCATGGAATTTCTTGTCATGAGCGTAGGTGTAAACCTTGCTGAAAAACAAAAACATTCTCGCAAGATTCTCAACCTGATTACGCAAATAGGCTTTCTCATCCAATGAAAACATCTTCGCAATGTTCGTCGCATTTTCATCGAGAATGGATTTGCAGGCGGAAATCTTGCATAGAAAATCATCATCAAACACCCGGCTATAATAGTTCTTTTGCGCCTCCAGTGTCTCAAACGAAAACAGGGGCGCGGATAATTGATAGTGGGCGATCCAGGAAAGCAGGGCGATCTCCTCTTTTTCCAAACTCTGGAAATTCCGTTGTGAACTTCGGCCTCCCGGAGTCAGAACCCCGGCCCTGACTTTGTCCGCCATCTCGTAGAATTCAAAAAAACGCCCTTCTTTGTAAAGGGTGATGATTTTTTCGAGATTCGGAAGATGTTTTCCCGCATCTTTTTGCGGAATCATCGGCGGTGCAAGAGCAGGAATCTGCAACGGGAGCTGGGAGCGAAGAAGCGGACAGAGAAAGAAAAACGCAAAAAGCGTCACAATGGTTTTTGTCGCGATTTTCATGATTATATTGAAACAGGGTTGGCAGGGTTGAAGAAACAAATCTAATGCAAACCGTTCCTCACGGTTTCCAATCGTTTTCCGTGTCACGAGTTTGGACGCGCGAATAGGTATTACGAACCACGGAAGAATTGAATTTTGAAACCTTTCCCATCAATGCGTCGATGATAAATGCTGGATCATTCCACACTCGAAAATTTTGCACAACCTGCGCCAATGGAATTCCATTCCACTCAATTCCGCAAGTCCAATTGCAAGTGTGCTCGGAACGAAGGAAAACAACTTGATCCGCATAGAATGAAATAACATCAATCACCCCGGCAATGTCCTTATCGATCTTTGCGGGATCCCGGTTTGGTTTATGCGTGAAATACTCAAATATGCTACGTTCCTCAGGCGTACCGGAATACGGTGGTGGCGGAAGCCAGGGAAACGGAATGTCCGGTGTGTATGTCCCGGGACTCGGAGGACTCAAAAGATCCTTCTCCAATAATGAAACACCTCCACCGTAAGATCCTCCAAAATTGACGTTTGACGGCATTGGGATGACAACAAGTTTCGTCCATGCCCCAACCCCGAAAGCAAGAACCAAAGTCTTACCTGGTTCCTGACTTCCCGGCGTGTAGAGATCAAGGAATTGCTTCGTGCTTGGAATATCCACATCCGACGGAGACGGGGCGGCATGACGCGAACACAAAACGCCGTTCGGTTTCAAAATCGTGATTGTCACTCTGGCCGTCTTTGGCGCCATCCCCGGGGGCCGGGTTGTCACCTGCACCTCCACTGTGCGCGAAGACGGTCCATTTATCGGTTTTGCGCCAAGCACGGCAACTTCCCCATTAAAGACGGTAAGCTCTGCCCATTCCGAACCCAAAACAATCTCCCACGTGGCGAGGTTCACATCGCCAATGAGTTCAGAAGGCCCCTTTACCTTCAAATTTATCAATTCACCAACGCCAATATTTTTGCGGTAAAGATCCTGCGGAAAGTTGCCTTTCTCATAGTAAAAATCGTCCGAAAATTCATCATACGAATTTTCTTCCCTTTCCTCACTCCAGAGATAATTCGCAGAGTGCAATTCGGTCTTGGTCAGGATGTACAAGTCCCCGCCATGCGCGATGACAGAGGCGAGGCAAAAGAAAGCCAAAAGAAAACTGCCAAGGCAAAACGCCCGGCGTGTGATGCCACACGGCGCAACAGCACGTGCAAGGGCATTGGCGATGGCAACCGGACGAACGCGGACGCTGGCAATGCGATCAGAGGAGACATCTTCGGCGCCCGCGTCATCTCCGAAAGCGTTCCCGCATCGCCCAAGGCTCGCGCATCTCAGTCCGGCGTGGACAGAAGAAGCGGCGCCGCCTGCAAACGCCAACGCCCCTCGGACAGCACGGAGGGCCGCGCCAAACGCGCCGCCTCGTGCTGCGGCATCAACCTGCGGGGCATTCTTGGACGACATTCCGGCCGAGGCGCCGAGGCTCGCGCGCCAGAACCCGGCGCATTTGGGGGCGCGCCCCGCCTCCAAAGCCGGGACGTCCCCGGCAGAACCCGCCGCAACAGAATGCGGGGCGGCCCCCCTCTGAGGGCTTGCATATAGGCTGCCATTCATGGTAGAATGGCAAGCCCCTTTAGGGGCACGCTGTTGCGCTGTTGCGCTGTTGCGCTGTTGCGCTGTTGCGCTGTTGCGCTGTTGCGCTGTTGCGCGGTTGCGCTGTTGCGCGGTTGCGCTGTTGCGCGGGCGCCGGGACCGGTGCCGGGAGTTTGAGACGAGTCTTGTTCATGGTTTTGAAAAGAAACCCCAGCGAAAACCGCCCCGGCCCAAAGTCAATTCATTTTCCAAGGAAGAATGAAAAATAAAAGGAAAGAAAGCAACTCCGAGCTGGCGGACCCCAAGGCGATAGCTCCGCAACGCAACACCTCACCCATGCCACCAGCACCACCGCTGGCTTTGCAGAGTGCCAGCCAAGACTGGCATGCCATCCATAACACGGCGATCCTGCCCCGTGCTTGGGGTTGCCCTGCCCTTCTCCAAGCATCCGCACGATCAACCTGACAGGCAAAGTCTTGCGAACATCCGGAAATGGCATTGCCAGCCATGCCGGCCACATCCGCTGCCTTGTCCCGAAAGAAGGAAAAGCTCCGTCGCGGAATTTCCTGCATCCGGCACGGCACGCTTTGCATGAGGAGGGGGGGCGCTATACTCTTGCAAGCAAGGGTCCCCGGAAATGTTTTCGGCAAAAATGAAAAACGCCTTTCAATGCTCAAACATCGTCAAGCGATATGACGGCAAAACGGTGCTGGATGGGGTCTCACTACGCACCCAGGCGGGCGATTTTTTTCTGCTCGCGGGCGGCAATGGCGCGGGCAAGACGGTATTTTTGCGCGCTGCCGCCGGGATTGAGGAGATTGATTCCGGCATGTTTGCCATGAACGGAGAAGACGTGACTTCGATGAGGCCGCGCCTGCGCGGCGCAACCCTTCTCCCGGCGCGCGACACCCTCTGGCCGCACCTGAACGCCACCGAAAACATCACCTTCCCGCTGCGCAACAATGGGGCCACCGCCGACATCGCCACGCGGGCCGCGCGTGAGGCCCTTCTGGCTCTTTCCCTTGAGCAATGCTCCGCGCGCCTCCCTTGCGCGCTTTCCGACTCGGAACGCCTGCGCCTCGCCATCGCCAGCATGATTGCCATCACTCCGCGTCTCCTCCTGCTTGACGACGCCTTCGCAACCTGCGCCCCAGACCTTCGGATGAGCCTCCTGCGATTTCTCAAAAATTACGCTGCAAAAAACAATCTCCCGCTCATCGCCGCCACGGCCAATCCTGCGGCCTTTCTTCCATTTGCCGATCAAGTGGCGGTCATGGACTGCGGAAAAATCCTGCAATGCGGCACGCCGCTCGAGGTTTACCATCGCCCAACCTCGCGTCGTTCCGCCGCCACTCTCGGCGCCGTCAACGTCGTTGAAGGCACACTGCTCCACGCAGGCGCGGGGGAGTTTGTCGCGAGAACCCCGCTTGGCGACCTGCGTGGCGCGCTCGCCAATCCCGCGGCCAATCCACCTCCCGGAACCCTGCTGGACCTCCTCATCCGCCCGGAATCGCTCCATGTTGATGCTTTTCCTCCCGAGGAAAATGCGTTTCCCGCAACCCCGATTCCAGACGCGCCGCCGCAGGCGCATGACAAAACAAACACCCGCGTTCGCCTCCAAGAACGCATAGGGGATCTTTCAGCGGACAATTCCGAAAATACCGCCGTTTCCGAATATCACGGCGCAACGGCAATCCATCGCTATCGGACTTCCGATGGAACCACGCTCCGCGTCCTCGGGACCAATCCTCACACCACCACGCTTCCCGCCCAATCCGCCGCCGCGTCACCGCTCTTCCTATGGGTCGCGCCCGAAGACATCACGGGCGCCCTCCGCGCGCAATAACCCGGCGTCCCAAGGATATTTTCTTCTCAGACCACATTTATTATCCTGTCCTTCAGGTCAATGCGGCTGTCCTTCTCAAAATCTATGAAGTAGAGAGGACGTTCCTGAACCTCCTCCTGAATGCGTCCGACGTATTCGGCGACAACGGCCAGAATCAGGAAAAGCACAAGAAACATCACCGTCGTTGACGCCGAATAGGAAACCCAGCCCGGCGCGACGTTTCTTTTTATCAATGCGACGGCAAACACATAACCAAGATAGCACATGTTCAGCAAGGCCGTCGCACACCCAAGCCACGAAACCCATTTGAGCGGGTGGATAAAATTGGAGAAGAGCAAATCAAGCCCTCGATTGGAAAGCTGAAACAGACTTTCCCGGCGATGGTTTTCCCTTCGGGGCACATCCATCAAAACTTGGGGAATCCCAATGTACGAATGGAAAAGACGGATGTTCCGGCGACGATTCCGGATTTTATTCAAGGCCGTCAACGCCGCGCGCGGATAGGCGCGCTCAGCCCCTTCCTGCAGATCAAACTTCACGCCTCCAATCCTCCTCAGGAGCCTGTGAAAAATCCGTGCGAGAAACTGTCGCAACATCCCTTGGTGACGCTGCTCGCGCGCAATGGCGATCGACCCCTTTGACGCCTCGCGCGCAAGAGGAAGAATGCTTTCTGGAAGATCCGTGTCGAGATTGAAGAGCACCGCCACATCGCCGATGGTCTGCTCCAGCGCGCATGTCGTGGCGATCTCCAAGGAATAATGCCGCGCAAGCCGGACATAACGAATGTTCTCACGACGATCCAAAATCGCAAGTAGTTGCGACTGAATTTCTTCTGTCAATCCATCATCCACCAGAATCAATTCAAACTGCCTGAAATGCGCACGCAAAAAGTCATGAAGTTCAATCAATGAATCGCCGGTTTTCATCGTGGCCCGTTCACACACACACAACACACCCGGCATGAAATCCGGGGCAAAGGAAAAGGCCTCCGGCCCTTTTTTTTCACCCGCGGACATCATCGTCGCGGGAATGTCTTCATCGCCATGGAAAGTCATTGTTCGTCGTTGCCTCGAAAGAGTCTTGAAATCCAGTTTTCACCGGATGGCGCGAGAGCCTTCGCGCCGTCGCGCAGGCCGCCAAGCGCGGCCAGAATGTCGTAGATATTGTCAATTTTTCCACCCATCACAACGCCAAATCCACGCAATCCGGAATAGTCGTTGCGAAAAAGGATCGGGCGCCCGTCGTTGTCCTCGTTTTGCAGGAGCACCGTCTTGATTTCGTAAAGCGACCCAATGTGCACCGAGTTGCGCAACGCGGGAATGAAACGGATGGCGTCCCGCATCATTTGCGGACAGGCGGTTTTTCTTTGCGAGTCGCGGAGCACCCTGGTTGGGTCGGCGGGGGTCTGCGTGTCATCCCAGTTTCCCTGCGGTGTGTAGCGCACATGCGTGAAACTGTGCGCCTGGCGCGATGGAAACGGCATCGTGGAAAAGAACGGCCCATCCATGACCGTGATTCCCATCCCGCTCAATGGCGGGGCATGGCGGACAAGCGCGACCTCCGTCACCTCATGCTTCATCGGAAGAGGCGGCAACCCGGATGCCCGCAAAAGCACATTCAACTGCGCGTACGCCGCCGCAAAAACAATCCCGCCATCAACACTCCCCCCTCCTTCCAGAACAACGGAAAGATTTCCCTCGCGTGTCTGGAAAATCCGCTCGGCGGATGTTCTGAAACGGATTTCCACACCTTCCTTCCGCAAGCGGCGCAACAAGGCCTCGCGCAGCCGCACCGCGTCAAACGCGAACTCCTTCACCGAAAAAATCCCCTCCACGGACCCCGCCTCAAAGAGTGAGGCATATTTTTTTTGGGCTTCCTCTATCGGCGCGCCAATCTTGCGGCAAAACTGATAAAACTGCCCGGCGTTAACCTTGCTGTTTTCCCTTGCGATGGCGTAAACCTTTGAAAAGTCGGATATTACCGCGTGGCGAAAATCAAGGGCAAAACGCGGAAAGTTTGCCGCGCTGCGCACCGCCGTCACAAAACTGCGCGGGTAATGGTAACCGTGGTGGACTCGCGCCTGGTTGACGAGCGAAGCGCGCCCCAGAAGCACATCCTCGCGCTCAATGATCACCACACGGTGTCCTCCCGCGCGAAGATAAAGCGCAAGACAGCAACCGTAAAATCCTCCCCCGATTACAATAGCGGCATCCACGTTGGAAGTTACAATGCTGGAGCACGGCGGACAGAATGGCAACAGGATTTCCTTTGGGCGCGAAAATCACCCAAAAAACCAGGGGGCGCGCGTGCCGCCCGCCCTGGCATTTCTTTTGACAAAGTGCCACAGCCTGCTTCAAGCAGGATGGACGTGCGAGAGTTTCGACGCCCTCGCGATCCCCACCCTGAACACCCACCCCAAACCCACAACACGCCACGCGGCGGCTCCCCCCATGAAAAAAATACTCGTTTGCATAGACGGCTCACTCTACGGCCAGACCTGCACCCAATACGCGCTTTGGTTCGCGCGAAAAAACGGAGCATCCGTGGACGCGCTATACGTCTCGGACCTGTGGCGCTACGAGGCTCCGCTGATGGTTGCCGATTTTGGCGGCACCCTCGGCACACAGCCCTACATGGGACTCAGCACGCAATTGCGGCATCTCGAGAACGAAAAGGCGGCCACCCTCAAGGCTTATGTCCGGGCGGCATTCGAGAAGGAAGGCCTCGCCGAGCGCCTGAACTTCCACCACCTCTCCGGCTCCCTGGTGGACTGCCTTGGTGAATTCGAGGGCGGCGCCGCCCACAATGCCATGCCCGCCGACATGCTCGTCATCGGAAAGCGCGGCGAGGCGGCAAACATGGCAAAAGCCCACCTCGGCTCCAACATGGAGCGTGTCATACGCTCGACATCCCTTCCCTGCTTCGTGGCCAATCGCGAATTCTTTGAGCCGCGAAAGATCCTCTTTGCCTTCGACGGCAGCCCCAGCGCCAACAAATCCCTCGCATGGTTCGGCGCCAACCAAGCCCTGTTTGCCAATGCGGAAGTTCACGTCATCAGCGTGGCAGCGCGCCCTGCCGACGCCGCGCAAACCGCGACAAACCTGACCATCGCCGAAAAGGCGTTGGAGGGGTTTGGCTGCAAAACCATTTGCAAGGCGCTGGAGGGGATCCCGGCCGACGTCATTGCCAGCCACCAGCAGGAGAGTGGCGCAAATCTCCTGCTCATGGGGGCTTATGGCCATTCACGCATCCGGCGCCTGCTTATTGGCAGCACCACGGTCGAGTTGCTCCAACGGTGCAAGGTCCCGATAATCCTTTTCCGCTAAAGGGGGTTCCACGCAATCGCCGTTATTGCAAGGAACTTGCAATAAAGAGAATTGTCCATGATCTTCGCTTGTGGCCGCCGGGCAAATTCCTGCCCGCCGGACATCCCATGCAGCACCTCACCATGAACATCAGGACAACATTTCTCCAATTCACTCGCGCCATGTCCACGGCACTGGCCCTTGCCGCCGGGTTTGCATGCGCTGGCGCCGCGCCAGCCGCCTTTGCCGCGCCCAATGTCGTGGCCACAACGGCCGATCTCGGCGCCATAGCCCACGCGGTTTGCGGCACGGATGCCACCGTGAGCATCCTTGCACGCCCGGGCGAGGACCCGCATTTCGTGGACGCGCGCCCCAGTTTCCTGCGTGTCCTGAACAAGGCCGACCTCCTGATCGAGGGCGGGGCGGACTTGGAGGAGGGCTGGCTCCCGCCCCTGGTCAACAACGCGCGAAACGCCAAAATCCATCCTGGGGCATCCGGACGGTTTGCCGCGGCGGCGGAGGCCAGAATCGCGCTTCGCGACGTGCCGGTGACACTCGACCGCTCCATGGGTGACGTGCACGCCCACGGCAACCCGCATTTTTTGCTCTCCCCCGCCAACGCCGCCCTTGTGGCCCGCGCCTTGGCGGCCCGCATGGCACTGCTTGACCCGGCAAACGCCGACGCCTTCCGCGCCCGCGCCGCCAGGTTCGCGGCGGACATTGAAACACGCGTCCCAGGCTGGAAAACCCGCCTCAGCTCCCTGCGCGGCGCAAACGTGATAACCTACCACCGCTCGTTTGACTACATGCTGGATGTCTTCGGGATGCGGCTCGCGGGCACCATCGAGCCGAAGCCCGGCATCGAACCCTCCGGCACCCATATCGTCGCGCTCATTGAGCAAGCCAGGAACTCAGGAACAAAACTTATCCTGGTCGAGCCTTCGCGTCCGTCCCGCCTTTGCGAACGAGTCGCCCACGGCACCGGCGCGCCCCTTGCGCGCATCCCGCTGATGCCCGACCCGCCCAACGTCCCGGACGCCTACATCCGCTTTTTCGAATCCATCGTCACCTCCATGGAAAAAGCCCTCCCGCCCTCCCGCCAGTAAGACACCCCCGCCGCATGGCACCATGCCGGCAGCAGCCCGGCGCCGTGCCACGGCGGACGCGCGCCGGCTCCTGATAAAAAACAGGCGGCACATGCGCCGCGCGGCTCGCTTTTGCGGTTCACAGGAAGGGTGGTTTTCTATTTTTTCAACCTCCCCAATGAGCGCCTCAGCTTTGAAAATCTTCACCGGAAACGCGCACCCCGCGCTGGCCAAGGCCATTTGTGACTACATGGACACAATTGAGCAGGGAATTCAACTCGGCTCGGCGACAGTCAACCGTTTCCCGGATGGCGAGACCTTTGTGCAAATCAACGAGAACATCCGTGGCGCGGACGTCTTCGTCGTGCAGCCCACATGCAACCCGGCGAACGACCACATCATGGAGCTTCTCATCATGATAGATGCCATGCGGCGCGCCTCGGCCAAGCGCATCACGGCGGTCATCCCCTTTTTCGGTTACGCGCGGCAGGATCGCAAAGACAAACCCCGCGTTCCCATCACGGCCAAGCTCGTGGCAAACCTGCTCACGGCGGCCGGCGCGCACCGCGTCCTCACGCTGGACCTCCACGCCCAGCAATTGCAGGGATTTTTTGACATCCCCGTCGACCATCTCTTTGCATCCCCCGTCTTTTACAAATACATCCACGACAAGGACTACATCAGCAATGCCACCGTTTTCTCACCCGACATCGGCGGCGTGAAGGCGGCCGCCTCGATGGCGGACATGCTCAACCTGCCGCTGGGATTCGTCGCCAAACGCCGCAGCGACGCCACGCGTGTTGACGCCACAAACCTCGTCGGGGAGGTCGAAGGCCGGGACATCATCCTTGTGGACGACATGACGGAAACCGCCGGCACGCTCAATGCCGCCGGGCGGCTCCTGAGGCAGTACGGGGCGCGCACCATACGCGCCTTGGTCAGCCACTGCATGCTGGGCGACATCGGGCGCGGGCGCATCCACGAGGGTGTGATAGACGAGATCATCACCACCAATTCCACGCCGCTGGACCCCGGGGACCTCCCCATCACCGTGCTGTCCATCGCGGAACTTTTTGGCGACGCCATCTTGCGCATCCACAAAAACGAAAGCGTCACGAGCCTCTTCAAGGTGAAGGGATATTGACCTTTGGCCGCGCCGCGCCGGCACCCCCGCCATGCGCGCCGCCAGCCCCGAATCATGTCCGTCCCACCCGACACCATCCCAGGGCCGTGCCACCACGCCCTTGGCGAACCAACGCCCGAAAGCGCGCACGCGGTGGTCGTCAACCTGCCCAGGCTGGCGGACGTCATCGGTTACGAGGAACGCGACAAGGCGACCATGTCCCTCGTGCGCACAGGGTATCCGCGTTTCCTCCGCCACCCGCTCGTTTCGAAGGCGGTCCACTGCGTCGCGGAGGCGGCGGGCATAAGCGCGGCCCGCCACGAGATGTTCCCCGTCGCCAGCGAGGCCGCCGCGCTCCTCCTCGTCAAACGCCTGCATTTGGAGGCGTGTTCCCGGATCGTCCCCGCCAGTGCCGCCGGCAGCACCCGCACGCCACCCGGATCCGCCACAGGCCACGCGACGGATGACGGGGCCGGCTGGGCGCTCCTGTGCGTGGAGCGCGACGCGCCGGACTCCGCCGCGCACCGCACGGCGAAATACACACAACACACCGGCCTGCAAATCTCCTCCCGGCGCGCCGAGGACTGGCTTCACGCGCGCGGCCTCGTCCCCGCGCCAGCCCCCGAGGCACTCGACGAAACCATCCGGCCCGACAACGCCGCATGCCGTTTGCAGGACATGATTGCCCCGTGGATGGAACCCGCCACGCCGGCCGACATCACCCCCTGCCCCTCCGGGATGAACGCCTTCCACGCCGCCCTCGAGGCGGCGCGCGCCGTGCAACGCGCCGCAGGACGCAGAACATGGCTGCAGCTCGGCTGGCTCTACACGGACACCTCCGAACTCCTTCGCAAAAGCCTGCGCCCCGGCGAGCATCTCGAGATCATCCACGACGCGCTCGACAGGCAGGCCATCGAGGAATGCTTCGCCCGCAATGGCACGCGCCTCGCCGGGGTCGTCACCGAGACCCCGACCAATCCGCTGCTGTGCACCGCCGATCTCCCGCACCTGCGCGCGCTCGCCGACGGATGCGGCGCATTGCTCCTGCTTGACCCCTCAACGGGCGGCCTGCCCAACACCCGCGCCCTGCCCTTCGCCGACATTCTTGCGGTCAGCCTGACAAAATACGCGGCCCCCGATGGCGATGTCATGCTTGGGGCGCTGGCCGTGAACCCGGCCCGCCCCCACGCAAACGCGCTTGCCGGCGCGCTGCGCAAGGCCGGGCAATCCAGCCTTGCCCCCGTCCATTGGCGCGACGCCGCGCGGCTGGGTTTTGAAATGCGCGGCATGGAGGAGGTCGCGGCGCTTGTGAACGCCAACACCCCGCGCCTCGTCGAATGGCTCTCCTCGCATCCGCGCGTTCAACGCGTCCGCTGGGCCTTCGACGCCACGACAGCCCGCAATTACGCCCGGATCGCGCGCGCGCCCGGCGCGTGCGGCGGTCTTGTGAGCATCAATCTCAATGGTGATTTCGCCACCTTCCACGACCGCATGCGCGCGGTGAAAGGCCCCAGCTTCGGCACACGTTTCACAATCGTGTCGCCGTACGTCTACATGGCGCATTACGACCTCGTGCGCGACGCCACGCGTCACGACAGGATGCGCGCCCTCGGCCTCCACCCCGAGTTGATCCGGATCAGCGTGGGCGCGGAGCCATTTGACGAAATTCGCGCCGCTTTTGCCGAGGCGCTGGATGCCTGAGCAAATTTTCCAAAAAACGTTTGCATTCCGAAAAAAAAACCACACCGTCCACCGCCCTTGAAAGCAATGGGACAGTAGCTCAATGGTAGAGCAGTTGCCTTTTAAGCAATTGGTTCCGGGTTCGAGTCCCGGCTGTCCCACCAGTCGTCACCCAAGAAATGACCCGCGACGCCTGTCTGGCGTCCTCTTTCCTTTGATTCTCAGGGAAGACCTTAAAAAAGAAGGGAGGGGCTGGAGTTTGCAGCCACCTCCTTTCAATTTCCGGGCGGGTCCTTCGGTTGTCACTTGGCGATCCGCAGATCCTCCAGCTTCCATGCGCGCCTGCCCGCCTCCCTGGCGATTTCGTTGAGCGCGGACACCTCGGCTTCGCTGAACAGCAGCCCGCCATTTTCCCGCGAGCGACTCGCGGCACGGGCCTCGATTTGACCCGGCAGGGTGCACCCTTCGTTGCCGTGCCCGAAAATGTCGGCCAGCACGGCCTTCACATTTTCCTCCTGCGTGCGTCCAAACGCAAATTTCCCGGAGGCAAGGCTTTCCGGGTGGATGACTTGGAAGTAGAACGCGGGGGTCTGCTTCTCGTTTTCCACGGGGGCGCGGCAGCGCAAGGTGGGAAGCGAGCCGCCGATGAACGCGGCGTAAAGCTCATTGACAAGCGACAACCCGTATCCCTTGTGCGCCCCGAACGGGAGCAGGGAGACGGCTTTTGCGGGGTCGGTGGTTGGATTGCCATCGGCGTCCACAGCCGCGTTGGGCGGAAGGGTTCCGCCTTCACGGGCAAGCTGCTGGACGCGGCCCATGGCGACGACGGACGTGGCCCAGTCAATGACGAGCGGGTAGCCAAGGGCGTCCGCCGTCGGCAATCCCCAGCTATGGGGATTTGTGCCAAGCGTCGGGTATTTGCCGCCCAGAGGGACGACCTCGGTGAGTGCCGCCGTGCAGCAAGTGTAGGCGATATAACCGCGTTTTGCGGCCTCAAGAACGTAGCCCCCCCCCCAGAGGTAGTGAAAAGCGTTATCAACCGCGATGGTCCCGGTTCCGTATTTGTCCGCCAGCTTGATGGCGCGCTCAATGGCCGCAAGAGCGGTGGCCTGGCCAAGTTTTTTATGGGCATCCCAGACCTCGACCGCCTTGAAAGGCGTGGGAATCCTTTCAATCCTGGCACCAGGGACACAGCCCCCGTTGCCGGAGCCAAACAAATGGTCGAGATGCAACGCCTTGATGGCATTGTGGGTTCGGTTGCCGTGACACGTGGCGGCGGCGGCCATTTTGCTGGCGGCCCTGGCCTCCATGGCGCTGAAACCACGCTTTTTGAAAGCTGCCTCAACGACGGCGTTGTGTTGGTCCTCGGGGATTACGAAAAAGGTTTCCATCTGTTTTTGGGATAGAGGAGGAACACGCTACGCCACCACGCCAGCCGACAAAAGGGGAATTTTCCCGCGCAAAAAACGCATCCCCTTTCGGGGCGGGAAACCGGCACAGCCCATGAACGGAGGGCGCCCCAAGCCTTGTATGGAAGGTGGGGCGCTGCTGGCGGACAATTCCTCAATTCTCGATGTCCCAGCCACGCGTGCGCGCCGTCTCCGCAAGGGCGGCCTCGTTATAGACGCTCAGCTCTCCGAAATACTGCGGCATCCACGCGACCCAAAGATACCGCTTCATCACCACCTCATAGTACTTGCGGTATGTGGAGGCGGAATTCGTGTTGTCATCCACGACATAAACATAGTCCTGCCCCAGAAACCCGCCACGGCCCGAGACCTTGCGGACACGGTATTCCCTGCCGGAAAAATCCTTCTCCATCTTCTCGATTTTCGCCGTCGCGAATTGGAGCGCCACTTTCTCGCCGGGCTGGATGCGCATGCCTCCGCGAACAAGGACGGCAACCGAGACGCAAAGGGCGAGAAAAACAATGCCCCCCATCACGGCGAGAATGACCTTGCGCCGTTTCTTCTGCTCCAAAAGAAGGCGCTGCGCCTCGGAAGGCCGGTTCTGCGGCATCGCATGCTGGGAATGGCCTCGCTCACCGGGCGACGCTGGCGCACGGGGCGCCTGCGCGGCGGCCTCATGCAGCGGGGGAATCGGGGGAAGCTGCCCCGGCGTCCCCTGCGGCGGCTGCCCGCGTGGCGCGGCGTGACCGGCTTGCGTCTGCGGCGGCACCGGCGCAGGCCCCACCGCTTGGGCGCGAAAGCGCTGGGACGCTTGAGACCCCGCCGGAGGAAGCGGATGCCGGGCCGGATGAGGCTGCGCGGGAGCCGGGGCCGGGGATTGCGGACGTGATGGGGGTTGCTGCGCGGGGGCGGCTTGGGGCTGCCAGGCTGCCACAGGAACGCCCGGACGCGCAAAACGGGGCGGAGGCTGGGAAGCGCCAGGGGCGGGGTTGGGGTTGGAGGAAGGCGGTGTGTTGGACATGTTATTTTTGCGTCTGCCCGGAAAAACAGAATTACCGCGAACGTGGAAGCCGCAAAACACCCGGTCTTGCAAATCCGAAGAAGGAAGCCGGTTTTCCGCAGGGTCAATTTTCCTGCAAAGGCGCTTCAAGTCCCCAAGAAGTTCCACGGCGTGCCGTCACGTGACAACGCTGCGCAGGAAAACCACGCCCCGTCGGCGAAAGCCTGTCCCGCTCATGCCGTTCCGCCCCAAGTTCCCGCTTCCAACGACGGCAATGCCGCCATTTTTCCGCCATTCCCCAAGGGAATTTCCCAATTCTCAGGCGGCGGGAGAGTCTTCGTCAGGAACAGATTCCACGTCCGCGTCGGCGTCGGCGGGGGCGTCGGCAACCGCCTCGCGCAAGGATTCGGCGGAAAACAAGACGGAGGCTGGCGGCGGGGCGCCGGAATCAAGCAGTGTGGCATGATCTTTGCGCGCCTCGGTGCCATCATCCTCGGCAAGACCCACGTCATTGGCCGTCGCCCGGGAGCTGGTGGCGCGGGCAAGCCACTCGTTGATCTGGCCGGGGGAAAGCACATCGGAGGCTGGCAGGTCGCCAAGACTGCGCAGACCGCAAAAATCGAGAAATTTGGGCGTCGTGCCGTATTGGATCGGGCGCCCCGGCAGGTCGGCCCGCCCGGAAACGGTAATGAGTTCAAGATCCATGAGGCGCGCCAGGGCATTGTCCGCCGAGACTCCGCGAATGTTTTCAATCTCGGAACGCGTGGCGGGCTGCCGGTAGGCGACAATGGCGAGGGTTTCAAGCGCGGCCTGCGTGAGGCGCTGGGGCCTTGGGGCGTCGCGCAGCAGGCGCACCCATTCCGCATGGTCGGGGGCCACGACAAGGCGGAACCCATCCGGCCCTTGGAGAATGCGCGTCACCTCGTCGGCCTCCACCATCTCGGCGTTCAAGGTGTCGGCCGCCTCGCGGATCTGGGTTGCCGTGAGCAAGGTCGGGACTTGGTCGATGATGTCTTGGATGAGGCCCTGCATGCCGTCCCCGCCGAGGCGCGACGAGGTCCTTCGGGGCGCCGGCGTGCCGCCTGATGCCGGATCGTCGTAGTCACCATCCTCCCGGGTGTCCGCCACAGCCTCGCGGGCCTCCTTTTCACGTTGCTCATGATAGCGCGTGATCACGGCCTGAACGTCCCGGATGGATACCGGATCCGAGGTGGAGACAAGCAGTGTCTTGAGGATTTTCTTCAGATTGAATTCCATGCGCCGTGGAAGGTTGCGGTCGGCCCCGTTTTGGGAGGGCGCGAGGGAATGGAACGAGAACGGCGGATTCAACCCGAAAACCCGGCAAACAGGCGGAAGGGGGCGTGTCCCTCATTTTCCTCGTTGCAAGAGAGAGGTGTGTCCGCACCTTGGGCTTTTCCATTTCAAAAGCGTGTCCGGCCGGCCGCACGGGGCGCCCCGGGCGGTAGAAGGCCGGTCCAGCGACGCCAACTCTGACCCATGCCTAAAGAC
>JAIRPL010000012.1 GCA_031256995.1 Puniceicoccales bacterium | reverse complement strand
AGGACGGTCTACTCCCGTCCATAAACTTCCACAAAATAACCGACAAAAGAACCAACAATAAACCTTCCCCCGCCCTCCACATGCCTCCACAAATGTGCGAAACTTTCCGGACACAACCTCACACGAAGGCGGGCGAGGTGACACTGCGCATGCCCAAGCTGCGAAAACTGCCGTTCGAGACGGCGATCATCGAACGTTACCGCCGGCGCGAAAGCAGTGTGGAGGAAGCACTTGTGGAGAGATAACGTCCTGAATCTTGCGCAGATTTTTTAAGGCCATGAGAGTGAGGGGAAAACCAACCCCGATGAACCAAAATCCCGAAAGAACCAAGGAAAGCGGCGAAGCAGCCGCGAACAACCAAGCCATGCCCGGCGGAGTGATCCGGGTGGACGAAGAGATGATCAGAAGCCACCTCGACAAAGTGGTGGTGAGCACGGTGGAACAGACGCTCAACGCGATGCTCGATGCCGAGGCCGCGCTATTGTGCAAAGCCGGACGCTACGAGCACACGGACCAGCGCGTGGACACGCGGGCCGGTCATTACGAGCGGCGTTACCACACGAAGGCGGGCGAGGTGACACTGCGCATGCCCAAGTTGCGAAAACTGCCGTTCGAGACGGCGATCATCGAGTGTTACCGTCGGCGCGAAAGCAGTGTGGAGGAAGCACTTGTGGAGATGTATCTGGCCGGCGTTTCCGTGCGACGTGTCGAGGACATCACCGAGGCGCTGTGGGGCAGCCGCGTAAGTCCCTCGACGCTGAGCGAACTCAACCAAAAGATCGCGGCGCAAATCGATGCCTGGCGCAGGCGTCGGATCGAAGGCGACCACGCCTATGTTTATCTCGGGTTGTGTCCGGTGAGGGGGAAGGGGAGAAGCGGGAGGGGAGGGGAAAGAGTGGCCGTGAAAGGGGGAAATGTAGAAAGGAAAAGGGAGAGGAGAGAAGCCGGCGGTGGGAGGTGGGAGATGAGATGGCAGGTCCTGCCGCAGGGCTGTGGTGGCGGCCCCGTGCTTGGACACAGAAGGGCGGCAGCGTGGTCCGTGGCGGCGGGACAGCATCCGGGACGCCAGCCTGCTGCGTGGTCTCCGCGCCAGCCTTGCTGCGGTCGGTGCTGGCGGCAGCGTCGTTGGTCACGCCGCGTCTCGCCTATCTTGCCCTTTTCAAAGCGGCAGCGGATTGCCGCACTCCAAGGCGCTGGCGTCTCGCGCCATTGGCCACGTTGATCGCCATCTTTCTGCGACGGCGTTTTCGCGCGCCTTGGAAGCTGGCGCATCGGACCGTGATGGCGGTTTCACGCGTCCCGGAAGCTGGAGAAAGGGAGAAGTTGGAAGAGAGAAGGAGATTTCCCCGCGTCCCGGAAACCGGCGGCGAGCGGCGGGGAGGTGTGGAGTGAAAAGTGAGAATTTCACGCACCCCGGAAGCGGGTGGCGGGTGTGGAGGCGGTCAGGCTGGTGCCATCCGGCCGTGCCAGCGTTTTCGCGCGCCTTGGAAGCTGTCGCCATCCAGCCGTGCCAGCGTTTTCGCGTGCCTTGGAAGCTGTCGCCATCCAGCCGTGCCGGCGTTTTCGCGCGCCTTGGAAGCTGTCACCATCCGGCTTTGCCGCGGTTTCGCGCCCTCCGTGAAGCCACGGGGAGGAAACGCTGGGCCGCAGGATGTCCCGCCGCGCCGCGCGGGGCGCGCGATTTCGCGGGAGTCGCGCGGAGGAATTGCGGGGCATTTCTCATTGTTAATATAAATTGCGAAAATGGTTAACAATTTGGCTTGCGTGATGGTTTTCTCATGGGCACTGTGCGGCGGCTTATGAGTTTCCTAACAAGGACTTTTCTAACAGGCGCCTCCCTTTTGGGAGTTTTCCCGTTCGGTGTTTTGCCGGTCGATGCCCTGGCGGACGGAATGCCGCAGGGCGGCGATAATGGGGTTCAGGCGGAGGTGGCAGGTGTCGACACCGCCTCCCGGAAAAATTCCGGTGTCGCGCAGGCTTCGCCCTTTCCGGCTGCCGCCAAGGCCCAGCCTGCGGGAGCCACCACGGAGAATTCTGGCGCCGGGCAGGCCTCGTTGGCGGATGACGGGCTTGTGGTGCTGCCGCCGGTGGTTGCGTTTGCGCCGCGCGTGGCGAATTCGACGCCGGCGGATTCGTTTTCAATGCCGGTGACGGCGCTCCGCTTCGACCCGGTTGTGGATGTGCAGGCGCGCAGTGTTGGCGAAACCCAGTCGGATGTGAGCATCCGTGGCGGCACATTTGAGAACACGGGATTCGTCCTGGAGGGTATCCCGCTTTATGCCCCGCAAACGGGCCACTATGCTGCGGAGCTGCCGATCTCGCCCGCCTTTCTTGGTGAGCCGGAGGTGCGCACGGGCGCGTCCAATATTTTGACGGGTTGGAACGGCACGGCCGGTTCCATCGCGTATTCGTGGCTGCCCGTCGTCCAGGGCGGTTCGGTGTCGGCAATGGCCGGCGACCGGGATCTTTTTGGCGCGGATGCGCGCGCGGCGCTTGTCTCCAAGGAGACGGTTTTGGGGCGCCGGCTTGCCGTGGAGATCGCCGCCTCGCACTCGCGCGGGGACGGGCCTTTTGGCAATGAGCGGCGGATTGCGGCGGATGGCACCCCCGCGGCCGAGGACGAGGTGCCGTTTTCGGACCACTCGTTCCAGCGTTACAACCTGCGATTGCAGCAGCGCGACGCCAGGAGCCAGACCGACCTTTTTGCCGGTTACCAGGCCAAGGACTACGCATGGCCGAACCTTTACGCCAAGGGGCTTCCGAGCCGGCTTTGGCGTGACGAGCGCGAGGATGTGCGCACGCGTCTTTTTGTCCTCAACCACCGGCAGGAACTGGGCGGTGGCGACTATGTGCGCCTCGGCGCCAGCCATGCCACCACCAAGGATCACTATTCGATCCCGGCCATCGCCACCTATCACGCCCGCCACACCACGACGGTTTTCACGGCCACGGTGGATGGGCGCCAGACCCTTCGCGCCTCGGCCGCGTCGGCGACCGCCCTGCGCTATCGCGCCGGGATCGTGGCGGACTCCCTGCGCTCCAACACGCTGAACGCGGGGCGCCACAATTCGCGCACGCTCTTTGCCGCGTCGCTCCTTGGCGAGCATGCGCACGCCCTCGAATCCACCGGCGGCTCCCTTGTCCTGACGGCGGGTGGGACCTTGGACGAGGGCAATCGCGACCCCGGCGCCCTTTCGCCCGCCGCCGGGATCTCCTGGCGGAATGATTCCCCCGGCGGCTTGCTGCGCCGTGCCGGTATCGACTATTCCGAGTCCACGCAGCTCCCGACCTACATGGCGCTCAACAGCGCGCCGGCGGGCCTTTTCGGGGGCAATGCCAGTCTCGGCCGCTCGCGCGCCCGGAACGCCCAGATTTCCGCCGAATTCTCCCGGGAGCGGTGGGCCGTCACGCCGTCCATCTTTTTCCGCAGGGACGAGGATCTCGTGGACTGGGTCTTCGACTACGCCACGGCGGGGAGCCGCCGCGCCCGGCCCGTGGACATTGACACGGCGGGCCTTGAGGTTTCCGTCCGCCGCTCGTGGGAGCATTTCTCCCTCACCCTTGGCTATGTTTTCCTGCACAAGGACGACGACTACACGAGCGGTGTCACGGGCAGTTTTTATGCCATGAATTACGCCAGGCACCGCCTCACCGCCGCCATGGTTTTCCGCCTGCCATATGGTTTTGAGATTCATTTGGACAACGAGTTCAGGGTCCAGGAGCGGAATCGTTTGCGCACCGGGACGGACACTCCCCTGCTTGGCTCGCTGGGCATTCATTGGCGAGTCCCGGCGTTTGAGGGCCTGACCCTTTCCGCCCAGGTTGACAATCTTTGGAACACCTCCTTTCAGGATGTCCCCCTCGTCCCAAGCGCCCCGCGCACCTTTTCCGCCCGCGCGGAGTATCGCTGGTGAGCGCGCGCGGGGTCTCTCCGCCGGATGCGTCCGGCGGGGAACTTGCGCAGGAGGAAGGAATCTGTTTCAAGGAAAGGGCATGTCTGAACGCCCAGAAATTTCCGAGCCTCAGCCGGGGTTTTTCCACGAGATCCGGATCACCGTCCTCCCCGCCGACATTGACGTCAACGGGCACGCCAACAATGCCGTCTATCTGCGCTGGGTGCAGGAGGCCGCGACCGCCCACTGGTTTGCGGCGCTGCCCGCGGAAGTCACCGCCACCTGCCTCTGGTATGTCACGCGGCAGGAGGTGGATTACCGGAAACCGGCGCGCGAGGGGGATGTGCTGCGCGTGCGGACCTGGGTGGCGGCCATGTCGGCGGTGACAAGTGAGCGCCGCTGCCGCATTTACCGGGAGGGTGACGGGGCGCTGCTCGCCGAGGCCAGGACCCTTTGGTGCGCCATCAATCCCGGGACCGGGCGCCCGCAACGGGTGGATCCACGCATTCCCGCCGCCCTGCTCCCGCCGGCGCCCGCACCGGAGGCCGGGGATCCCGCTGCGGGGAAGGGCGGCGGGGCGGAATCCCCGCCCCCCCCTCCCGCCGTCGTGCCGGAGGAGGGGCGTTATGCCGCGCGCGGAGTCTCCGCGAGCAAAACCGAGGTGCATGCCGTCGTGGACAAGCTCGACCCCGGCCTTTTTCCCGGCGCGTTTTGCAAGATAACCGAGGATTTCCTCACGGGATCCCCAAGGCATTGCAACCTGACGCACAGCGATGGCTCCGGAACCAAGTCGATCCTCGCCTATCTGTGGTGGCGCGAGACGGGGGATGCCTCCGTCTTTCGCGGCATCGCCCAGGACAGTGTGGTGATGAATGTGGATGACCTGCTCTGCGCGGGCGTCACCGGTCGCGTGCTCCTTTCCAGCACGATAAACCGCAATGCCCGTGCCATTCCCGGTGCCGTGCTTGGCGAATTGATCGCCGGCACGGAGGCGTTTCTGGAATTCCTCCGCTCCCACGGCCTGGACATCCGCTCCGGCGGCGGCGAGACGGCCGACGTGGGCGATTTGACGGCCACGCTCACCGTGGACTCCACGGCCACCGCCGTGCTCGAACGCGATGCCGTGGTGGATGCCTCCCGCATCCGCCCAGGCATGGACATTGTGGCCCTTGCCTCCGGAGGCGTCTGCGCCTACGACCCGGAGGAAAACAGCGGCATCGGCTCCAACGGCCTCACCAGCGCGCGCCACGAACTCCTTGCCCGCCATTATGCGGAGAAATACCCCGAGACCTATGACCATGCCACGCCCCCCGCGCTCGCCTACTGCGGCCCATACCGCCTTTCCGATCCGCTCCCCGGCTCGCCCCTTTGCGTCGGGCGCGCCCTGCTCAGCCCCACGCGCACCTACGCCCCGTTTGTCTTGTCCCTGATCCGGGAGCTTGGCCCAAGGCGGGTTGCCGGGCTTGTCCATTGCAGCGGAGGAGCGTTGACCAAAAGCCTTCGTTTTGGGGCGGGTGTCCATTTTGTGAAGGACAACCTGCACCCGGTGCCCCCCGTTTTCGCCGCAATCCAGAAAGCCAGCGGAACCGGAGCGCGCGAGATGCACAAGGTGTACAACATGGGGCAGCGGCTGGAGGTCTATTGCGCCCCGGCTGACACCCCCCGCGTCCTCGCCCTTGCCGGCGACCTTGGTATCGCCGCGCGTGTCAGCGGGCATGTCGAATCCTCCAAGTTCCCGGACGCCCGCAATCACATCACCATAAAGACCGGATCCGGCGAGATTCTTCAATATGCGTAAAATTCACATGCCAGCCCGGCCGGCTGTCGTGATGAAAACGCGATGACGCAAAAGGGGAGGGCGGGAAGGGCGTTCCCCGCCGCCCCGTGATTCCCATTATGCAAAAAACTCCCGCAGTGAAATGAGTGGCATGGCGAATCGCTCGGGGATCTCTGGTTTGGAATCCACGCCTATGAGGACTTTGAAAAAACGCCCCGGAGCCAGCGCATTCCGCCGGCATCGTTTTTTTGCCTTCGACGCGGATTTTTTGAAAATTCCCGCCATGGGCGATCTGGAAATGCGGGACATCGTCATCAGAAACGGTCGCACGAATCTTTTTTCAGAATTTCCAATGAAAATGTCGCCGCCTCGTTTTTTTGGATGTTTTTTGGCTCCCATTTCAATCGGTGTGCGGGTAAAATCGTAAAAAAATGGCGTGGGACAAATGGGAGTGGGAATTTTTTTTGAAAGGGCGGGAGGCATGGGCTGGATGCGCAAAGAGTTTTTGATTTGACAACCGGAAGGTGTGGAAAATGCTTCGGACAAGAAACTGTTGACATCGTTTACAAACATGGGCTTTGACATTAAAAACCTCGTTGCCGCGCGTTTCGGCACCAACTACGAATTGCACGAGCAATATCTCAACCGCACCCTGGTCAAAGTGCTTCATACGATTGGTTTCGCCAAGTGTTACAAGCGCGCGGAGGGATGTTATCTCTATGACGGGGAAGGCAATGAGTACCTTGATTTCTTGAGTGGCTATGGCGTTTATGGCATCGGGCGCAACCATCCAGTGCTCAAACAGGCCATCCGGGACGTGCTTGACATGGATTTGTCCAACATGGTGCAGATGGATTGCGCGCTGCTCTCCGGATTGCTTGGCGAGGCCGTGGCCAAGGCGGCCGGGGCGGATCGTGACTCATGTTTTTTTGGAAATTCCGGAACGGAGGTCAACGAGGCGGCCATCAAGTTCGCGCGCGCCGCGACGGGGCGCAATGGAATGCTTTCATTGAAAGGCTCCTATCACGGCCTCAGCTATGGATCCCTGACTTTGACACAGAATAATAATTTCCAGGACGGGTTTGGCGAATTGCTTCCCGGTGTGGAATATGTGGCGATGGGCGATCTTGTGGCGCTGGAGGAAAAGCTTCGCACGCGCCGGATCGCAGGTTTCATCGTGGAACCCGTGCAGGGCAAGGGTGTGCATTTCCCGGGCGTGGGAGGCGTGGCGGAGGATTATTATGTCAAGGCGCAGGCGCTCTGCCGCCAGTATGGCACGCTCTTCATTTGCGACGAAGTGCAGTGCGGCCTGGGCCGCGCCGGGAAAATGTTCGCATTTGAGCACTGGGGGCTTGACCCTGACATCGTCACGATGGCAAAAACGCTTTCCGGAGGCTATGTCCCTGTTGGGGCGATTGTTACGCGCCGCCCCATTTATCAGGGCGTTTTCTCGAACATGAAGCGCTGCGTTGTCCATTCCTCGACTTTCGGACGCAACAATCTTGCGATGGCCTGCGGGTTGGCCACGCTCCATGTCCTTCAGGAGGAAAAACTTGTCGAGCGCAGCGCCGAGCGCGGGCGCCAGCTCATGGACGCCATTCGCGGCCTTGCAAAAAAGCATGACATGATAAAGGAAGTGCGGGGTCTTGGTTGCATGATTGCCATTGAGTTCCAGCGTCCCTCCAATCTGCTTTTGCGCGCCGCATGGAAGATTTTTGACAATGTGGACAAGGGACTTTTCCCGGAGATGATCGTGCATGGTTTGATGGACAAACATCGTGTCCTCACGCAAGTCGCCGGGCATAACATGGATGTCATAAAAATCCTGCCACCCTACACGATCGGCGATCGCGAGATAGAGCGTTTTGTCTCCGCCTTGGACAGCGTGCTTGAGGAATGCCGCTCGCCGCTCGGCCCGATGTGGGCATTTGGGGCCAATCTTGCCAAACACGCCCTGGCTGCGAAAAAAACAGCTTGAAAAATCATTCCGGCGCAAGAAGGAGCCGGCCATGAGTGCGCGTGCGCGCGTGTGCGAATGCCCGCCGCCGATTCAGGATTTTGTGATGCGGATTTCTTCCTCGCATCCATCTCCGGCCAATTTTTTCGCCGGCGTTTTTCCCATGGATTCTGCTCGCGTTGATTCGTCAACTCCTGCCGCGCATCCCTCATGATCACACGACGCGCGGACATGGCGCGCGGATCCTTTCTTTGTGTTTTCCGACGCCCATTTCCTTTTGTTGATAAATCATGTTTGCCGCTTTTTTTCGCGCAATCCCCTGTTCTATTTTCGAATTCTTTCCCAAGCACGCGCTCCCTCATTTCGTTGTCAAACTCCCTCATTTTCGTTGGTAGTTATATATCCCTTTTTTTGGGCTGAAATGATGGGTGTTGTTTCGTGCGTAAATTCCAGTCGCGCGCGTTTCAATTCCAAGCATGTCATCGCCTGATGTGAAAGCGCCAGGCGCGAACCGAAACTATTGGTGCCACGCCGCCGGCGCTTTCTCTCCATCGTCGCCCGGTTGCACGAGTATCAGAGGGAAACGGCATGGTTTTTCGGCGCCGTGTGTCTTGATTGTCCCGCATTCATTGCGGTTTTTTCGACGTCGAAAGGCGCGCGGACCGGACTTTCCTTGTTTGGAGGACGCACAACAGCTCGACTTGCCGGAGCGGGGGTGATTGTCTGGCGGGCGTATGTCCAGAATCCCAAGCATTCCCTCATTCTCACTTTCCGGGCGCGTGGCCGTTGTCATTGGTGGCACAGGCGAGCTTTGTGGCGCAATCTCGGAGGCACTCGCAGGACACGGCGCAAAAGTCGCCCTTGCGGGCCGCAATGCGGAAAAGGCCGCCTCGCGCATCGCAAAAATCTCCGCGAGCGGAGGTGAGGCATGGTTTGAGCCGGTGGAAGCCGACGACAAGCCTTCCTTGCAGGCCTTGCTGGCCCGTGTTTTGGAAAAGCAAGGCCGTGTGGACATCCTCGTCAACGGCGCGGGCGTCAATTCCGCGACGCCGTTTTTTGACATTTCCGAGGATGAGTTCGACCGCATTTTGCGTGTGAACCTGAAGGGGGTGTTCCTGGCCTGCCAGGTGTTCGGACGCCACTTTGTGGAAAATAAAGTTAGGGCCTCCATTTTGAACATCGGTTCTGAGTCGGGGCTGACCCCTCTTTCGCGTGTTTTCACTTACTCGGCCTCGAAGGCGGCCGTGCATAATCTCTCAAAAAATCTCGCCCGCGAATGGGCGCCGCACGGAATTCGCGTCAACACCCTCGTCCCGGGCTTTTTCCCTGCCGAGCAAAATCAAAAAATCCTCCAGCCGGAGCGCATTGCGAAGATCATGGCGCACACGCCCGCCGCGCGGTTTGGGGAGGCGCCGGAGCTTGGCGGCATCGCCGTGCTTCTGGCCTCGGAAGCCGCAAGCTTCATCACGGGCGCGGAAATCGTCGTGGATGGCGGCTACAATGCCATGACAATTTAGCCGCAGGGCAGGGGGGGGCTTTCCGCGTTGCAAGAAGCGGGTGCCGGCTTTTTTTCACGTCCCATGTCCACAAGCCGTGCGAAGGGCGAGAGCCAGCCAAAACTTGGAAACCGCGATCACATGAAGCCTCCTTCCATGGTCTCCCTGGCGGACGAGGGCGCTTGCCCACCCTTGGGGGACCAGGCGGACCGCCCCGCCGGAACCCTCGCCTTGAACGGGCCGGACCCTTGCAAAAGCCCCGCCCCTGGCAGCCGGACCTCGCGGGTGAAGCCCTCCGATCTGCGCGGGATCCTCGAGTATGTGCCCATGTTTCGCGACCATGTTTTCGTGATCGCGATGGATGGCAGCGTGATTGAGCACGAGAATTTCGCGAACATCATCGCCGACATCGCGGTACTGCGCAGCCTGAACATCAAGGTCGTGCTCGCGCATGGCATCGGGGAGCAGTTGCGCCAGCGCGCGGCGGCCTCCGGGTTGCAGCCCAGCGATGTGTATGGCGAGGGCGTGACGGACGCGCCCACGCTCGCGCTCGCCCGCGAGACGGCCGGGCTGGTGACGCAGACGCTCGTCGAGGCGCTTTCCCGTGAGGGGCTTCGCACCGCGGTCACCAATTACCTTCGTGCCACCGAGAAAGGCATCATCGAAGGCGTGCCGCAGCAATTCACCGGGCGGGTGGAAAGACCCGATGCCGCGCTCCTGAAAAGCTTGCTCGACCAGAGTGTCATCCCGCTGTTTCCACCCTTGCTCTGCGACCGCGACGGACGCCCCTTGCGCGTCAACAGCGACTTGCTCGCCGCCGAGACCGCCATCGCGCTGGGAGCCTCAAAGCTCATTTTCCTCACCACCGCGTCGAGCCTTTTCGAGAATGGGAGCACCCCGCTCAACATGCCCCGCGAGCAACTCGACGCCATCCTTGCCGACCGCCGGCGGGCCGGCCTCATCGTCGAGCGCCTTCGCAGCAAGGCCAGTCACGCCGTCCGCGCCCTCTCCAATGGCGTTGCCCGCGTCCACATCCTTGACGGGCGCCTGCCGGACGGCCTGCTCACGGAGATCTTCGACAAGATGGGCATCGGCACCATGATTTACGCCAAGAATTATGACGGCATCCGTGTTGCCCGAAAAAAGGACGCGCAGGTCATCTACGACATAACCAAGCAGGGCGTGCGGAACCAGACCCTCGTGCAGCGCACGCGCGCCTACATCGAGCAGCACGTGCAGGAGTACTTTGTTTACGAGGTGGACGGCAGCGTCATTGGCTGCGCGCGCCTGCGCCCTTGTCCCGGCCAGCCCTGCATGGAGCTTGGCTCGGTTTATGTGCAGCCTTTTTACCAAGGGCGTGGCGTGGGGCGGCGCCTTGTGGAATATGCCGAGCTTCACGCCGCCAGTGTCGGCGTCACACGCCTGCTCCTGCTCACCACGCAGAATCACAATTTTTTCCACAACATATGCGGGTTTGAGGACGCCACGCCGGAGGACCTCCCCCCCGAGCGCCGCGCTGAACTGAACCAAAGTCGCCGCAACTCCCGCATTCTTTGCAAAGACCTGCGCCCGGTCGCGCATTCAGCGGCCAAGACGGCGGCCGGAGGGGCCTCCACACCGTTTTCCGCGCCCGCCGCATAGCGCGCGCCCATGCCTCTTCGGCCTCCCCGCGTTCCTTTACCCAAAACGCCGCCGCCATGCCCACGCCAACCCGCCACGCCGGCACCGCCTCGCAGATGCAGAATGTGCGCGCCGTGGGCATCCGCGCGGAAATCCTGTTCAAACCGCCGCGCCGCCCAGGCATGAGGCCCATGGCGACCCCCGCGGCCATGACGACGCTTGGCGCCCTCCATTTTCTGGGAATCCGGACCGCCGCCATCGGCCGCGCGGAGGACCTCCTTGCCGCCGGACTCAGCCCGGCCTTTGAGGAGATCCTGCCGGAGAACTCGCCACCGTCCATGCTGTCCAGGGCTTTTGGGCTGGCCCCGGCGGACATCCTCCATGTCGGGGGATCGCTTGAGATGGATGTGAACGCCGCGCTCGCGGCCGGGATGCGCGCAGGCTGGCTCGCCCCGGCCGCGACATTCCACCCGAGGGGTGCCGCGACCCTCCTGCGAAAGCTCACCGACCTGCCGGACATCCTGCGCCTGGCCGACACGGCCCGCCATCATGCCCCGCCAGGCAGCCGCCACGCCCGCAACCTCATCGCACTGCTTCGCGGATGCCCCCCAAACGCCCTCGAGATCGAAGGCCGTCACGCTATCCCGGCCAGCGATGCCAGCGCCCTGATGTTTGACATCGCCACGCGGCTTCGTGTCGAGGCCGCCCCGATCGAGGTGCTGCGCAGGTGCTGGCATGAGCTTGTCCCCCAGCCCCTGCTCAACGCCGGAAGCGCCCCGGAGCGCCTCACCCCGGCCGGCACCCTCAACGTGCATTGCCAGAACACGGTCGTTCGCGAGGAATTGCGCCGCTGGCATGACAGGAACCTGCGCCTGCGCATCCCCATGCTCCCCGGCTGCTCGCACATCAAAAAAATCGCCTATCACATCTGACGCCGCCCATCCCCGGTGCCTTGCCGCCGGGATGCCTTTTTGTTTTGCCGTTGCGGGCGGCAGGCAAGCACGGTTCCCTTCTGGCCAAGTAAGCGAGACACCCTTCAATCCAGCAACCAGCAGGAGACCCAACAGGAGATTTTATCGTGACTTCGGCAGACGACTACGTCCTTCAACTCATCCAAGACCACGGCCTTATTGACCGGGAAACCGTTGGAAACGCCCTTGAACAGGCAAGAGCCGCCGGGAACTCCGAGGAGGCCGCGCCGGGTGTCGCGCTGGAAAACCTTGTGGCCGCGAAACGGATCACGTGGGAACAGATCACCGCCACGCTCGCCAGGGAGTTCGACATGGAGGTCGTGGACCTCGCCGACGTGCGTCCCCTGCCCGAGACTTTGGAGCTGGTCAGCCGCGACGAGGCGGAGCGCAAATTGCTGCTTCCCTTGCAACGCCAGGCCAGCGAACTCGAGATCGCCGTCGCCGACCCGCTCGACACCGAGATGCTCGACGAGCTGTCGCGCATCCTCAAACTCACGCTCACCCCCCGCCTTGCCACCCCGGATGCCATTCGCGACGCCATCGGGCGCTGCTACTCCGACAGTCCCGGCGCCGCGGAGCAGAGCGAGGGCGACTTTCTAAGCAACCTCGAGAAATCCGGCGCCGCGCTCAGCCTCGAGATGGGGGTTGGCGGGGAGGTCAAGGCCGAGGACGCCCCCATCATCCGCTACGTCAACCTGCTCATCACCGAGGCCATCAAACGGCGCGCCTCGGACATTCACCTTGAGCCGCTTGAGAAACGTTTCCGCGTGCGCTACCGCATCGACGGTGTGCTGCACGAGATCGAGAACCCGCCCAAACGCCTGCAACCCTCCATCCTTTCGCGCCTGAAACTGATGGCGGAGGTCAGTCTGGCCGAGAAACGCATCCCCCAGGATGGGCGCATCCAGGTTCGCGCCTCCGGGAAGGAGATCGACTTGCGCGTCTCCGTGCTTCCCACCGTTTATGGGGAAAGCATCGTCATGCGTATCCTCGACAAGGAAGGCCTGCGTCTGGGCCTCCCGGAGCTGGGCTTTTTCTCCGACGACCAGGCCAACTTCCAAAGCCTCGTCACCGCCGCCGACGGCATCTTTCTTGTGACAGGCCCGACAGGCTCCGGAAAATCCACGACGCTCTATGCCGCGCTCAATTACATAAACAAACCCGACCGGAAGATCATCACCGTCGAGGATCCGGTTGAGTATCAGATGAACGGCATCAACCAGGTGCAGGTGCGCCGCGACGTGGGCATGACCTTTGCCGCCGCCCTTCGCTCCATGCTGCGCCAGGCGCCAAACATCATCATGATCGGTGAAATTCGTGACTTGGAGACCGCTGAGATCGCCGTCAACGCCTCGCTCACCGGCCACATGGTGTTTTCCACCCTGCACACCAATGACGCGCCCAGCGCCGTCACGCGCCTTGTGGACATCGGCGTTAAACCCTTTCTCGTGTCCGCCTCGCTGCGCGGCGCGCTGGCGCAACGCCTTGTGCGCCGGATCTGCCCCAATTGCGCGGCCCCCTACACCCCGACGCCCAAGGAATTGACCTCCATCGGCATCACGGCGCAGGAGTCCGCGAGCGCATCCTACATGAAGGGCGCGGGTTGCCCGAAATGCACAAACGTGGGCTACAAGGGGCGGCGCGGCATTTTTGAGATGTTCGTCGTCGGCGAGGAGCTTCAATCCATGATTTACAGCGGCGCCACGCTCGTGGAATTGCGCCGCAAATGCCGCGAGCTGGGAATGCGTTCCATGCGCGAGGATGGCATCCGCAAGATAGCGGCTGGCGTGACAACCATCGACGAGGTGCTCAATGCCACGGTGTCCATCGCCGAATGAGCCATCCAGGCGGGTTGTGCGCGGGCATGGCAGGGGGTTGGTGTGAGTTTGATTTTCAAAACGCGGGAAAATGCAAAAAAGCCTCGTTTTTCATGGGATTCATGCCGTCCAACCAGGAAAAATGGACATTTGGACATTCAAGGCGACGAGGGCAGGGGTGCGTTTTGTCCGGGGACGCCCTCCTGCCCACTACGTTTCCGGGGGAGGATGTGGCGGATTGCACGGAATATTCACGCCCCCCATCCGGGCAAGAATGGCATCCACACGGGAGGTCAGCGGCAATGGCGAAAGGGCGGGAAAGGCAAAAGTGTGATACCCGAGGGACTCGTGAAAAAGGAAAAGCTGTTCATCGCGAAGATGGCAGGCAAAGGCGGAGTGGCAACCCGCGCCAAGACGGGCCAGAAAGGCGCGTTCGACCGCGACGGCGTGGGAGGTTTCCGGATCGCAAAATGAGGCGAATTTTTGGACGTCGCCATCACGCACTTCCCAAGCGATCGCACCCTGGCCGGCGGCCGGAACCATGTCCGTGAGGCTCCATGGCTCGAAAACCAAGCCGGGCCATTCGCCGATGCCGAGGCGTTCCAGGCCGGCGGCGGCAAGAAAGGTCGCGGATGCCTCCCCGGCGGCGACTTTCCGCAGGCGAGTCTCCACATTGCCGCGCAATTGCGTGAAACGGGCCTTCGGAAAACGCAAACGGGCCTGCGCACGGCGGCGCGGACTTCCCGTCGCGATGACGGCGGATTCCCCGCCAGCCGTGAAAACGCCCGCCTCCTCGCGCCTCACAAAAACGTCCGCTGGATTGGCGCGCGAAAGGCAGCCGGCAAGTGTCAGGCCGGGGGCGGTGGCCGACGGCAGGTCTTTCGCGCTGTGAACCGCGATGTCGCCCATTCCCGAGCGCAGGGCATTCTCAAGCTCGCTCGTGAAGAGGCCGGCGCCCCCCGCTTTTTCAAGGGACCATGCCTGCTGGTGGTCGCCGGTCGTGGTGAGGGTCCGGATGGAAACCCGCGCGCCGGAGGCATCGCGCAAAACCCTGGCGCTGAGTTCCGCCTGTTTGAGCGCAAGCGGGCTTCCGCGCGTGAGCAGGATGATGGATTCCGGCATGGGAGAAATAAATTATTGCGAATAATATTGTTACGGAATCGGGGCGCCGCCTGGAGCGGGCGGTGGGAAGGGGTGTTCGCACTCATATTCACGGGCCGCCAGAAGAAGCGTCATCTCATCAAGCGGTTTTCCGATCAATTGGAAGGCCGCGGGCAGATCGCCGCCGGCAACGGCCGCGGGGGCCGGTTTGCATGGGATGCTCATGGCGGGCAGCCCGGCAAGATTGACGGGGATGGTGTAGATGTCGGCCAGATATTGCGCGAGCAGATCCGTGTCCTTCACGCCAAGCAGGGGAGGGGGGACGGGCGAGACGGGCGTGAGCAGAAAATCGGCCTCGGCAAAGGCGCGCATAAAATCGTCGCGGATGAGGGTGCGCACTTTTTGGGCGCGCAAATAATAGGCGTCATAATAGCCGGAGGTGAGGACATAGGTGCCAAGGATGACTCGGCGCTTCACCTCGTCCCCAAACCCCTCGGCACGACTCTTCTCGTAGATGTTCACGGCGTCGGTGGCGGCGTCACTGCGGCGCCCGTAGCGTATGCCGTCATAGCGGGCGAGGTTGGATGACGCCTCCGCTGCGGCGATGACGTAGTAGGTCGCCACCGCGTAACGTGTCGCGGGAAGGCTGACTTGGACGATGGAGTGGCCGCGCATGCGATAAAACTCCACGGCAGCCTCCACGGCGGCGCGGACGGAAGGCGCGAGGCCCTCGGCAAAAAATTCACGGGGAACGCCAATGCGCCAGCCACGGGTGCCGCGGGCGGCGCCACAATCGAATGCCGCGACGGCGTTCACGAATTCGGGAACGGGCACGGCAAGCGATGTGCCGTCACGCGGATCGTTTCCGCAAATGGCCTCCAAGAGCAAGGCAGTGTCGGCGACGGAGCGGGCGATGGGGCCGATTTGGTCGAGCGAGGAGGCGAAGGCGGCAAGGCCGTGGCGGCTGACACGCCCGTAGGTGGGTTTCATCCCGGCGACACCGCAAAACGCGGCAGGCTGGCGGATGGAGCCGCCGGTGTCGCTGCCGAGCGCGAGAGGGGAAAACCCGGCGGCGACGGCCGCCGCGCTCCCGCCGCTGCTGCCACCGGGCACGCGGGACAGGGCGTGCGGGTTGCGCACGGGCTTGAAGGCGGAATTCTCGTTGGAGCTGCCCATCGCGAACTCATCCATGTTGAGCCGCCCCCAGACGAGGGCGCCGGCGGCGCGCAGGCGGGCGGTCACGGTGGCGTCATAAGGCGAAACATAGTTTTCCAGGATCCGGCTCGCGCAGGAAAGCGGCTGCCCGGCGGCGGCTATGTTGTCCTTGAGGGCGACGGGGATGCCATCGAGCGGCCCCAACGGCGCGCCGCCTGCACGGCGGGAGTCGGAGGCGCGGGCCTGGGCAAGAAAATCGTCGGCATCCACCCCGAGGAAGGCGCCAATGGCGGCATCGGCGGCGGAAACCCTTTCGAGGCAGGCTGTCGCAATCTCGACGGCTGAGATTTCCCGTTTTTGAAGAAGAACCGCCAGTTCGGTCGCGGTTTTGTCGGTAAGCAAGGTGGACATCATCAGTCAAGGTGGGGATGCGCAAAAGGGCGGAGGGTTCGCATGGGAAAATGGGATGGTGAGAAAACGACCGGCACAGGCGGGGTCAGCCCTCGTCATCCACGACGCGCGGGACAAGCACATGGCCATCGCGAAACGCCGGGGCAAGCCTCTCCAGAACCTCGGTGGGCAGGGAGGGCGCGGGCTGGTCCTCGCGCAGGATATTGTGGACGGGGAAAGGGTGCGCGCTGCATTCCACCCCCGCCACGTCCGCCTGTTCAAGCTGGTCAAAATATCCAAGAATGCCGTCCAGTTCGCCGGAAAAACGCTGTTTTTCATCATCGGTGAGCGCGATCCGGGCAAGTTTCGCAAGTCTGTTAATGTCTATCGGAACACGATTTGCCATGTGGCGCACAGGAAAAGAGATCCACCCGCCCCCCGCCACCAAATTTGTGGGGAAAGAAACCGTCCCCATGCGGGCATGGATTTTGTGTTCAGGATGGAGAATGGGCTGGCTGGAGGTTCCCAAAAATGTGTCCGGCTCGCCCCTGGCCTCATCCGGCTTGGGCATTGCTGGCGCGCGTGCCAAGCGCCCGCAGCAATTCCAGCCACTGGCGGAGGTGAGCGAGCGTTTTTTCCTTGTCGCGCAAGTCGGCGTTCAACGCCGCCGCCACCATGTCGGCATCAACGCCGCCGTGGGCGATGCAACGGTTGCGCAAGTCCGCCACCGCCTTCACCGGCGCCAGCAATGGCAGCGTCGCGGATCCGCCAAACGCGGTTTTTAACGCGGCGAAAACACCGGAAAATTGCGAGCGGTCATTTGCGCCAAATTCCAAACAGTCGCGCAGCAGGCCCAAGGGCGTCGCTGGATTGTTCCACAGCATGAGCCGTTTCAACTGTTTCCCCATGCGGTCATGATGCGCCGCCGCCTTCGGGTCCGCGTGGCGCATTGGCGGCGAAAACCACTCCTCCTGGTCGGCGCGGTCGGCGGGCATATGTGTGGAAAGTGCGTGAAAAACAAAATTTTTCGCCGCGTCGTCCAGCGGCGCGAGCAGCGGTTGGAAAAGCGGCGCAAAATTTGCGTCCGGCTTGTTTTCATAAAAGCGGAACAAGGCCGCAGCCTCTTCGGCGGCCTTGCGCAGGCGCGATGTCGGCTCGCCAAACGCGGCCAGCAATCCGGCGTCCACGACGCCCGCCGTTCCAGCCGTTTTTTCCGCCTGCTTCTCGCCATACGCGAACAGCGGCATTTCCACCTCGGTCGTTTCCGCGTTCACCAAGGCCGTCAATTCCGGCGCGGCCTCGCTTGCGAGCGCGGCGAGTGTCGTCGCCGTCGCGCGGCCAAACAAACCTTCGCTGACATAAAGGTAATCCCATCCCGCGCCCGGCGCGCTTGCCGACTTGCACCATTCCACCGCCGCCCGTGCCTTGCGCGGCACGTCGCGGTCCTCGCGGCCCTTTGTCTCAATGAGAAAGCAACGCTCCGTTGCGTCCGCATTTTTCACACGCGCGAAAAAGTCCGGTGTGTAAAACGCCATCCGCTAGTTTGTGTCCAAATAGTCGATGCGCAGGCATTGCGGCCCTGCGTTTTTAACGAACGCCGCCACATCCGCCGCCCGCTCCAAAAAGTCCGTGAACGCCGCCTCCAACCGCCGGTTGCACGGCACGAGGTTGAACAGCGTCCGCCTCGCCGTTTTGACCGGATGCGTCTCGCTGTCGGTCGCCTGAAACGGCCGCCACGCCGCCGGTGACACCGGTGGCGCCGCCGCGACACGCTGCTGTGCGAGGGTGGTTTTCCGGCGCAACAGCGGCACGAAAACCGCCCGCGTGCATTCGCGCGCCGCGCCGTCGCCCAGCCGCGCCACAAGCGCGGGGTCGCTTAGCGTCGTTTGTCTGTCAAACAGCGTCTCCGTCCAGAAACGGCCCAGCAAGGGCGCGAGTTTTGCGTGGGTGCCGCGCAGGTGCGCCACCATTTCCAGCTCCTTCACAAAATACGACACCGCGCCGACGCCCGTCCGCAACAGCGGCAGGTGGATTTTCATTTTCTCCAAAATCTCGCCCGTCACCAAATGCCGTCCCTCGTAGTCGAGATGCCCGTCCTTCGCTTTTTCGAGCGGCAGCGGCGGCAGGCCGAGCCGTTTGAACGCCTTTTTCACCTCGTCAAAATCAATCTCTCCGAGCGTCGCCGTGTTGACCGCGCCGGCGGTGATTTGCGGGACGGGGATGTCGAGCGCGGCGACGTCTTTCCGCGCCTCGTCGGGGTAAATCGAAACCGTCGTTTTCGGGACGCGGCTCACCTCCGTCACGTCAATGTCCACGCCCTCCGCCGCCAGTTCCTCCCGATAAAAGCGGGCGAAAAACTCGTGCTCCACCACCGTCACGATTTCCGCCGCGCCACCCACCGGCGGCGTTATGCGCCGCAGCCCGCGCCCAAGCACCTGCTCGCCGAGCACGCGGTTTTTCGCCGACAATGCCCGCAGCGGCACGATGGTCGTGACATTCCGCACGTCCCAGCCCTCGCGCAGCATCAGCACGGAGACGATGCATCGATAGGGATTTTCCGGCGAGTCGAGTTCGCGGCTTAGAGCTTATCCCTAAATAACGGCTGCTCTCTTGAAACAAATCAACCCGCATGCCAGGCAGACGAGACCCCAGTGGGAAAGACGCTTTTTCTCATAGCGGACAAGGAGCTTGCGGCTGCGTTTGAGCCATGAAAAAAACCGTTCAACCACCCACCG
>JAIRPL010000058.1 GCA_031256995.1 Puniceicoccales bacterium | reverse complement strand
CCCCCCCCCCCCCCCCCCCCCCCTTGGTCGTAGGCGCGCGTCAACCGCAAGCCCGAAAAGATAATTTCCCACGATCGATCCGATCATCACCAGGACAAAACACGGCTCGCCCCAGGCATAGAAAGACAACGAGGCCAGCAGTAAAAAAAGGTTTCTGGCGCCTTTCTTTTTCAAAACCACGTGGTAGAAAAAGAGGACAAACGGCAGAAAGAGGAATAGAAAGATCTGCGAGGAGAAAATCATGGGATCTCACGGATGTTGGAATTCTGACTCAAGGGAGGAATGGGGCGGCAGGGGCGTGGCTGGCCGCCGCGGGCGGGTCTTGGCGCGGGTGATTTTTGCGGCAGGAGGAGCGCCCCGAAAATAGTGCCTTGGATGAACCGAAAAATCGGCGCCGTGGCAGGAATCTTTCGCCCGCGCTCCCGTGTGCGGATTTTTGCGGGACATCCGTGGGCGGGAGCCGGCGGACCGGACGGGCGGACAAGACTCCGAATGCAAAAAACGACAGAAACCCCAGGGCGGGGGATTTTGTTCGGGTGAAAAAAACACGCGCGCGGCGTGTTTTTTGCCGCGCACTGCATGGAAACGACGCCTGACGCATCCACAGAAATCTCAAGACGGGATTCTCTGCAAAGCATCACTCGCCGGTGGCCAACAAAAGCTCAATGCATTTCTTGGCGGAATCCGGGACCTTGGTTCCGGGGCCAAAAATGGCCGCCGCGCCGTTTTGAAAGAGGAATTCGTAATCCTGGGCCGGGATGACGCCGCCGACGGTCACGAGGATGTCCTCGCGGCCAAGTTTCCGCAGCTCCTCGACGAGTTGCGGGAGCAGCGTTTTGTGCCCCGCGGCGAGGGAGGACATGCCGATGATGTGCACGTCGTTCTCGACAGCCTGGCGGGCGGTCTCCTCGGGGGTTTGGAACAGGGGGCCGATGTCCACGTCAAAACCAAGGTCGGCGTATCCTGTGGAGACGACCTTGGCGCCGCGGTCGTGGCCGTCCTGCCCCATTTTTGCGATGAGAATGCGGGGGCGGCGCCCCTCCTTTTGCTCGAATTTCCGGATGAGTTCCTGCACTTCGCCCATGGTTTTGCTGGCTCCATATTCCTTGGCGTAAACGCCTGAGATGCTGCGAATCCTGGCCTTGTAGCGGCCGAATGTTTTTTCAAGGGCCTCGGAGATCTCCCCCAGTGTCGCGCGGGCCTTCGCGGCCTCGACGGCGAGGGCGAGCAGGTTGCCCTGTCCCGTGGCGGCGGCGGCCTCAAGGGCATGAAGGGCGCCGGCGACCGCGGTGGCATCGCGCCCGGCCTTCAATTCGGCGAGGCGGCGGATCTGGCTTTCGCGCACCGCCGTGTTGTCAATCGCGAGGATTTCCAGCGGGTCCTCCTTCTCGAGGCGGTATTTGTTGAGGCCGACAATGGTTTCCTTCCCGGAGTCGATGCGCGCCTGGCGCCGCGCCGCGGCCTCCTCGATGCGAAGCTTGGGAATGCCCTCCTCGATGGCCTTGGTCATGCCGCCAAGCGCCTCGACTTCCTGGATGTGCGCCCAGGCCTTGTGCATGAGGGCATGGGTGAGGCTTTCCACGTAATAGGAGCCGCCCCATGGATCGATGACCTTGGTCATTCCGGTCTCCTCCTGGATGAAGAGCTGGGTGTTGCGCGCGATGCGGGCGGAGAAGTCGGTCGGGAGCGCGATGGCCTCGTCCAGGGCATTGGTGTGGAGGGACTGCGTGTGGCCGCAGGCGGAGGCGAAGGCCTCGATGGTGGTGCGGACGACGTTGTTGAACGGGTCCTGCTCGGTGAGCGACCAGCCGGATGTCTGCGAATGTGTGCGCAACGCAAGGGATTTGGGGTCCTTCGGGTTGAACTGCCGCACGAGCTTGGCCCAGAGAATCCGGGCGGCGCGCATCTTGGCGACCTCCATGAAGTAGTTTTTGCCAATGGCCCAGAAAAACGAGAGACGTGGCGCGAAGGCGTCAATGTCGATGCCCGCGCGCACGCCCGTGCGGAGATACTCAAGGCCGTCGGCAAGGGTGTAGCCCATCTCGATGTCGGCCGTGGCGCCGGCCTCCTGCATGTGGTAGCCGGAGATGGAGATGGAGTTGAACTTGGGCATGTTCCTCGAGGTGTACTCAAAGATGTCGCCAATGATCTTCATCGAGGGCGCGGGCGGGTAGATATAGGTGTTGCGCACCATGAACTCCTTGAGGATGTCATTCTGGATCGTCCCGGAAAGCTGCTCCAGCGTGCAACCCTGCTCCAGCGCGGACACGATGTAGAAGGCGAGCACGGGGATGACGGCGCCGTTCATGGTCATGGAGACGGAGACGCGGTCGAGCGGGATGCCGTTAAAGAGGATCTTCATGTCCTCCACGCTGTCGATGGCGACGCCCGCCTTGCCCACGTCCCCGACGACACGCGGATGGTCGGAGTCATAACCGCGGTGCGTCGCAAGGTCGAACGCGACGGAAAGCCCCTGCTGGCCGGCGGCGATGTTGCGCCGGTAGAAGGCGTTGGACTCCTCGGCCGTGGAAAAACCCGCGTACTGCCGCACCGTCCACGGGCGCATGACGTACATCGTGGCATAGGGGCCGCGCAAATACGGCGGCAGGCCGGCCGTGTGGCCAAGGTGCTCCATCCCCGCATAGTCCTCGGCGGTGTAGAGGGGCTTGACCGGGATCTGCTCCATCGTCTGCGCAAGCAGGTCGTCGAGCGTCTTTCCCGTGGCGGCTTCGATGCCCTTGCGCCACCGGGCGCGCGCCGCCGATGCCGCGGCGGCCGGGGCCGGGGCGGAGTATGCGATTTTTGTGAAATCTACGGTCTTCATGTTGCGGAGGGATGCAAAAATGTCGGTTGGTGGTGGGTTTGTTGTGAGAAAGTGGATGAATGGCGGGACGCGGATGTCACACGCCGCGCGCCGTCAAATGAGCGGGCGAAGCATGGAAACCTCCATGGCGAGGGCAAGGGGGAATTGCCTTTCCCTGCGGGCTTTCGGGCGTTTGCCCGCCCATGGCGGCCGGAACCGGGGGGGCGTGGTGTGGAGGCCGGCACGGCGGCGGGTCTTACGGGCGGTCGATCGCGAGGGAGGGCTGGAAGGACATCGCCCAATTGTCGAAGGCGGGGGCGGGGAAGGCCTCGTCGGCAAAGGCGGCGAAGGCGATCATGGCGGCGTTGTCCCCGCTGTGGCGTGGCTGGGCGGCCAGGAAGGGCAGGCCGGCCCCGGCGGCGATGGCGGCAATGCGCGCGCGCAGCGCCCCGTTGTTCGCGACGCCGCCCGAGAGGCCGACGCTGGCAAAGCGGCGGCGGCGCAGCCACGCCCGGGTCCTGCCCGCAAGCTGCGCCACGATGGCCTCCTGGTAGCCCGCGCAAATGTCGGCCATGGCGGCCTCGCTTTCCCTCGCGCCCAGCGATTCAAGCCGGTGGCGCAGGCTGGTCTTCAGCCCGGAGAAGGAAAAGCGCGGATCCTCCTTGTCCGCGATCCCCTTGGGAAAGACGAAACGGCGCGGATCCCCGCCCGCCGCAAGCTTCTCGACAAGCGCGCCGCCGGGGTAGGGCAGGCCGAGGAGCTTCGCGCCCTTGTCAAAGGCCTCGCCAGCCGCGTCGTCGACCGTCTGCGAAAGGATCTCCACGCGCCCGCCCGCCGAAAGCTCCACGAGCAGGGTGTTCCCCCCGGAGACCAGAAGGCCGAGGTGCGGCAGCAAGGCGGCAAAATTCCCCCGGAACGCCGGGGGCGCCTCCGCATGCAGCCCGATGAACGGCGAAAACAGATGCCCGCGCAGGTGGTTGACCCCCGCCAGCGGCAGCCCCCACGCCAGCGCCAGCGCCTTGGCCGTCGCGATCCCCAGCGCAAGGCAGCCGGCAAGCCCGGGGCCGCGGGTCACGACGACCGCCCCGGCATCGCGCGGGCCAAGGCCGGACTCCCGCAGCCGGCCGATCAGGGCGGGGAGGTTCTTCAGGTGCTCGCGGCTGGCAAGATCCGGAACCACCCCCCCATACCCGCCATGCAGCGCCACCTGCGAATGGATCCAGTCCCCCGTGATCCCCCGATCCGGGTCAAAAACCGCCACGGCGGACTCGTCGCACGAGCTTTCAATTGCAAGCAACCGCGTTTCCATCAAGCGCGCCCGGAACATGCCTTTCCCGCCCCGCGAAGTCAACGCGACGGGCGGCCAGGGCCGGCGGGCGCGGCTCATTCGCGGGCGTCGGCATGGCCGACGATGCGGACAACGCGGGGAAGGCGGGACCGGACGTCGTGCTCCAGCGCGTCCATCTGCCTGTGGACAAGCTCCACGCGCAGCGAACCCGACGCGCGGCAGTGGTAGTTAACCACCCAGCCCGGGGCCGTCTCGCGGACGCGGACATCGTGGATCCAGGAGATGTCATCCGTCCGCCCGGCGGCCTCGCGCAGCACCGCGCCAACCTCCTCGACGACCCGCGCGGGGGCGTCCTCGCCGCAAAGGGGCGCGGGGAACATCGGCTCGATGTGCGGCTCCACCTCCGTGCCCTCGCCAAGCTCGCGGCGCAGGGCCTTCTTGAACTCCTCCGCCCGGCCATGCGCCCGGGAAAGCGGCTCGGCCCCGTCCACCTCCATGTCAAAGCTCACGCTGAGGCGCCCCTCCACCTCCTGCACCGTGACATGGTGCAGGGGAAGGTGGTGGCGCGCCCCGGCAAGCAGCACACGGCCGCGCACCGTCGCGTCGTCCAGCGCGGTGGCGCGCGTCGCGAGGGTCAGCTCGATGCCGGGAAACTCGGCGGCGGCGGTCTCGCGCACGCGGTCGGCGATGGCGTCCGCGGCCTCGAGCGAGTGGTCGCGCGAGACCGCGACCGCCATGTCGGCGAACACGCGGCTGCCGTCCGAGCGGGCGCGCACGGAGTCGACGGCGACAACGCCGTCCACGTCGGACGCGAGGGCGCGCAGACGCCCGGCGCAGCCCTCCGGCGCGGCGTCCACAAGCGTGTCGAAGGCGCGCCGCCCAAGGCGCCACCCGGCCGTTCCGATGAAGCAGGCGACGGCCAGCGCGGCCAGCGCGTCCCCGGCGGGAAACCCAAGCCGCGCGCACCCCAGCCCCGCCAGCACGGCGATGGAGCCGGCCATGTCCGAGGCAAAATGCAGGGCGTCGGCCGCAAGCGCCATGCTCCCCGTCTCGCGGGCCGCGCGGCGCAGCACGCGGATGCGGTTGAGGTCGACGGCGATGGAGAGGCCGACCACGGCGAACACGAGCCATGAGGCCTCCACCGGGGCGGCGCCAAGCGCGAGGCGCCGCCCCGCGAAGACGAGCACCGCCAGGGCCAGCGCGCACAGCACGCCGGTCTCGACCAGCGCCGCCACGCCCTCGATCTTTCCGTGCCCGTATTGGTGATCCTCGTCCGCCGGCTTCCCCGACCAGCGGACCGCCCCCCACGTGACCGCCGTGGCCCCCGTGTCCGCAAGCGCATGGGCGGCCTCGGAGAGCAGCGCGAGGGAGCCGGAGTGCAGCCCGGCCGCCAGTTTCACAAGCGCGACACTTCCGCTCGCGGCCACCGACCATAGCGCGGCGCGCTCCTTGGCGATCCGGGATTGCGCCGGCGAAATCCGCGCCGCCACGGCCTTTTCTCCGGCCGGGCGCCCGCTGGGAGGGGGGAGGTCTCTTTCCATCTTTCCCGGCATCAAACACCGTGCCGGAGGCCCCGCAAGCTAAAGCCCGGACGCCCAGGGCGGGGCATTCCGGCATGCGGGGCCGTCTCCCGCATTGTTCACGCAAACGTAACGGACGGGCCATCCGGACGCCATCCGGGCCGGGCATCATGCTTCCGCACGATCGGAGAATCCGGTTCTGCCCCACTGAAAACATGATCACCATGAAAAAGAACACCGCCAGCCAGCCTGCCCGCAGCCGTGCCGCGACCAGGCCTGCCGCCCTTGCCGCCCTCTTGGCGTTTGCCGCGCCGCTTTTCGCCCCGGATGGCGCGCGCGCCTCCGACTCCGGGCCGCTCCTTGACACGCTCGCCCGCAAGGGCGTCATCACCGCCCAGGAGGCGGAGGACCTCCGGGCCGAGTTGTCCGCGGAAAACAACGCCTCCCTCTTCGCCCAGATCGCCAAGGGGAAGGTGACGCAGTCCCTGACGTTCAGCGGACGTCTCCAGGTCCAGTACAACGGTTTCAGCGACAACGTTGACGGCAACAGCCCGACCAGCCACGTCTTCCTGCGCCGCGTCTACTTCGGGGTGGATGCCTCCCTCCCCAAGGATTTCTCGGCCTCGCTCAATTACGATTTCGCCGCCTCCAGCTTCGACAAGCTGTTCATCAGCTGGAATCCCAAGCTTGGCGCCAACCCCCTTTCCCACCTTTCGCTGGACGTGGGTTTGCGCAAGGTGAACCTCGGCCTTGAGGAGACGACCTCGTCGGGGAGCCTGGAATCCATCGAGCGCTCCGCCGCCACCCGGTACTTTGCCGAGGACTTCAACGGGCGGCGCCTTGGCGGGGCGAGCTACCGCATCGGCGTCTTCCTCGACGGAAACAAATCCGCCGCCTCGGGGAAAAGCGCCGGGTTCTTCTATGGCGCCGCCATCACCAACCCCGAGCGCGTCGGCACCGTCACCAGCATCGGGGACGCCGTGACCAACACCGTGGCGCTGTGGGGCAACCTGGGCTTCACCCAGATGCTCGGAAAGGAGGCAAAATTCACCGGCGGGATGGGGGCCGGCATCATCCCCGGCCAGGGGGGCGTTTACAAGGACGCCGCCGGGGCCACAAAGACCAGCGAGAATGACGACCTCGTGGTCGAGTCCATTTACGGGACGCTCACTGCCGGCAAGTTCACCTTGAAGGCCGAGGTTCTCGTTTCGATGTCGGAGAATGACACCATCGCCTATGGGGCCAACAAAGGGAAAAAGCAGGACACGAACGCCTGGGGTTTCTGGATACAGCCTTCCTTCCGCGTCATCGACGAGTTGGAAGTCGTCGCCCGCTACAGCTACCTCGACAGCGACGGGCGCGGGATAAAGCTTTCCGATGGCGTTCGCAATGCGCCTTCCGCGAAAAGCGCGACCGCGAAAGCGCTTCATGAATGGTACTGCGGGTTGAACTATTACATCATCGGCAATGACGTGAAACTCCAGCTCGGCTATGCGGGCGGAAAGGCCGTCGCCGCCACCGGCAAGGACGAGACCGCCCACGGTTTCCGCTCCCAGTTTCAGGTTAATTTTTGATCTTACACCTCTTCCCGACGGCTCCGGCGGCGTCAGGCTGCCGTCCGTCGCGGGTAGTCTGCCAAGGCTCGAACACACACCCTGCGCGCAAAAACAACCGACCATGAAATGTCCCCCGACCGCGCCACTTGAAGAAAAATGCCGCCGCGCCCTGTTCTTCCACAATCCATCCGCGCCATTCGCGCAAACATCATGAACACACAGACCATACGATCCGCAACCAACCACAATCCGCGTAAACCCGGCCCATGCGCCGCGTTCCTTCGCGCGGGAAAACAGCTCGCCGTCTCCACGGTGGCGCTCCTGTTCGCCGCCGCCCTCACTCCCGCAGTGTCCGGGGCGGAGAAGCTCGTCATCAAAGGCTCCGACACGCTCGGGGCCAAGCTCGTGCCGATGCTCGCCGAGGAATTCAAGACCCGCGAGCCGGGCGCCTCGTTTGAGATCGCCGCCGAGGGTTCCACCACGGGCATCACCGCCATAACCGACGGCACGGCCCAGATCGGCATGTCATCCCGCCGCGCCAAGGCCGTGGAGATCTCGGCCGCCGCCGCGCGCGGTGTGAAACTCAAGCCCACCATCGTCGCCTACGATGGCATCGGCGTCATCCTCAACGCCGGGAATCCCGTCACCTCCCTCACGCCGCGCCAGATCGAGCAGATCTTCACCGGGGAGATCGTCGACTGGGCCTCCGTCGGCGGAAAGGCCGGCCGCATCTCCATCTACACCCGCAACACCTCCTCCGGGACCTACTCCGACTTCAAGGAACTCGCCATGAGCAAGCGCGACTACGCGAAGTCATCCCAAAAGATGGCGGGGAACGAGCAGATTGCCTCGGAGGTTGCCCGCAACCCCAACGGCATCGGCTATGTCGGCCTCGCCTACCTCAAAAGCCCCGGCATCAAGGTCGCGGCGGTCAACAAGGTCCTCCCCTCGCGCGAGACCATCCAGTCCAAAACCTACCCGCTCGCCCGCCCGACGTTCTACTACACCAATGGCGTCCCGACGGGGGCCGCGGCGAAGTTCCTTGAATTCACGCTCTCCCCTGACGGCCAGAAGATCGCCGAAAATGTGGGGTTTGTCCCGGCCGTCGTCTCCAAGTGATCCCTTGATGATCCCTTGATCCTGCGCGCGGGAACCGTCCCCCGGTCCCGCGCGCCCATTTACGGGGCGTGACCGCCCTCCCCCCCTCTTCCTTCTCAGGAATTTTCTCCCCCGAAGAGGGAGCGGTAGAGGGGGGAGGTTTGCAGGAGGTGGTCGTGGGGGCCGTCGGCAACGACGCGGCCGTGCTCAAAGACGAGGATCCGCGTGGC